>VSPF01000099.1 GCA_009775195.1 Muribaculaceae bacterium | reverse complement strand
ACGTAAGGATTCGTCGGCAGCGTCAGAGGTGTATACGAGACAGGGTATGTACGGTACCGGGTACTGTTGCCGGATACCATATTTCGCCACGACCTTGACGAAAACGCCAACCGTCGTTTATGTCGCGGCAGCTTACCGAAGCATCCGCACCTACTGCTATAAGCGACGCGGCAGCAAGAGTCAGGATTCTAATAAATGTGTATTTCATGAAAATTTAAGTTTAACAGTTTCTCCTTTAGCTATATCGAAAGGTTTTTCAAAACCTTTTACTTTTACCGAACAATCTTTTGCTGTCGCCTTAATCGCAGCCGACGTCGGCTTGCCATCCTTCCACTCAAGGTCGACCACCAATCCGCCGTGGGCACACAATCCTTTCACACTGCCGGTTTTCCACTGTTGCGGCAGGGCGGGTAGGAAATCAAGATAACCGTCGTAGCACTGGAGGAGCATCTCGCACATGCCTGCGACACCTCCCTCTGTGGCGTCGAAGCTGAAAATATCTTCTTCGGCCATAGCCACGCCCGCAGGCGAGACAGTCATGAGGTTTTCGCGCATAAAGCGACGGAAAAGATTTTGCAGCCAGCCGTGGGCGGCATCTGCATCTTTGAGTCGTGCATAGAAGCATAGCATATTTGCGGTACTCCACTCGGTATCTTCCCAAGCTGGGTCACTTGTTTGGCTTTCAAGCGATTTGCGGCAAGCCATGGCAAGTTCGGGCTGACGCTCTACAGAAATCTGGTCGAGAGGGAAAAGCGACAGGATATGCGAGCTGTGACGGTGCGAGGGGTCGCTGCGACGAACGTCGCCGGGCCATTCCTTTAGCAGACCGTCCTTGCCTACTTCGAGGTCGGGAAGACGGTTGATATCTTTGCGCAGCCTGGCTGTAAATTCATCGTCAATACCGAGTATGTCGGCAGACTGGATGCAGGCATCGTAGAGGTCGTAGACCATCACGCGGTCAATCGTCGGCATCATCGACAGGCAGTAGTGCTTGCCATTGTGCTGATAGCCATTCTCGGGCGAAATGCTCGGACCGGTCATAAGTCTGCCTGTGGCAGGGTCTTCGGCCATATAGTCGCTAAAAAACAGGGCGGCCTCACGGAGAATGGGATATGCGGTATTGCGCAGATACTCCTTATCGGCAGTATATTTATAGTGACTCCATAGATGAGTGGCCAGCCAGGCACCGCCGGTAACGTTCATGCCCCAGCTCACACCCCAGCCCGGAGCCGTGTAACCCCAAGCGTTACATACCGTATGGGCAACCCATCCACGGCTACCATACATTTTCATGGCAGTGTCGCGGCCATGCTTTGCCAAGAGACCGAGATAGGCAAAAAGAGGTTCGTTACATTCGGCAAGATTGGCACGGTTGGCCGACCAGTAGTTTTGCTGTATGTTTTCGTCGAGATGGTAGTCACATGTCCAGGGCATATTGCATGCGCGATTGTCGTTCCAGATGCCTTGCAGATTGGCGCACAGGGGCATAGGGGTCTTGCGCGACGACGAAATAAGCATGTAGCGGCCATATTGGAAGAAAAGCGCGTCGAAACCGGGGTCGCTCTTCCCGGCCGAGATAGCCTTGAGGCGTTCGTCGGTAGGGATAGCGTCGCCGGAGTCATCGCCAAGGTTGATGGTCATACGGTCGTAGAGCTTACGGTAGTCGGCCACATGCGACTTGCGCATCTCGGTATATCCCTTCGCGGCTGCCTTGTCGACTGTCACATCGCAGAGAGCCACGTAGTTGTCGCCGCCGTAATTTGTGCGTAGGTCAAAAACGATATCGAAAGAGTCGGCACCGACAACGCGGAGTTTGTCGCCGAAATTCTCTACCTTGCCACCGTTGGGGATTACCCTGAGCTTGCCATAGAAGTTCACACCGCCTGGGCCGTGGAGTGGAAATGACACTTTACCGCGAAGTGTGAGGTCGTTTCCCGAGGCCTTGATTTGTGCATCGCGCAGCAGGTCGAAACCGATAGTGGCTGTGAGTGATTTTTGTTTATCAGCAGTAAAACGCATTGCAAGCACGTCGTCGGGGTAGTCGGCGATGTACTCTCTGGTATATGTAATCGCGCCCGACTTATATCTTACCGTAGCCACGGCCTCGTCGAGGTCGAGCTGCCGGATATAATCTTTGGTGTCGCCCCGGCCCTCGACTTCGATAGTCATGTCGCCCAGCGGCACATGCGTGCCAAACGAAGTCATGCGTCCGTTGAGGTATTTGTCGCCGAGTTCGCTACCTTTGTCGAAATCGCCGGCAAAAAAGCTGCGTCGCATCTCGTCGAGGGCGTCACGACCGCAGAGGTCATTACTTGTTTCGTCGTGCCGCCCAGACCAAAGACTGATTTCGTTAAGGGCGATGCGCTCACAATTGTCACCGCCATAAACCATTGTTACAATACTCCCATTACCGAGAGGCACAGCCTTCATCCAATCGTCGGCAGCAGTCTTATACCAAAGACGCGAAGCGGCAGCTACATCGCCCATGCCAAACAGCGCGACAGCAGCAATTACCAAACCAAATTTACTCACTGATTTTTTCATAATAATAGATTTTTCTTCGTACTGCAAAATTATATACCTATAATATTATTAAATGATATGTTCAGTCCAAAAAAAATGATTTTTACCTCTGACTGACCTGTTTGAAGCATTTGTCGCATTAATTGGTCAGTTTGTTGAGGGCGCCTGACGAATATGTTAGTAATTTTGTTCAGCCACATCAATATAACTATATGAAATATAACATAACACTGGTGCTGACAGCACTACTCACATTTGGTAGTATCAGGGCTGAAATCACACTGCCCCACTACATCACCGACAACATGATAGTGCAGCAAAACAGCACGCTAAAAATTAAAGGCAAGGCGCTCCCAAAATCAGAGGTTGAGATTACAACCGGATGGAGCAACAAAAAACTAACGGCGCATACCGACAATGAGGGAAACTTCACGGCGACACTCGGCACCCCGAAAGCAGGCGGCCCTTATTCGATAATATTTAAGGACAAAGATGGTGTAAAGACTATCGAGAATGTACTATCCGGCGAAGTATGGCTCTGCTCGGGGCAGTCAAACATGGAATTCCCCGTGCAGGGTTGGACGACGGTAATGGATTATGACCAAGCCGTCGCTACCGCGCACCATCCCGACATAAGGCTGCTTCAAGTCAGGAAAACCACATCGTTCTCGCCAGGTGAAGATGTTGAAATCAATGGCGGTGGCTGGCAAATCTGCTCGTCGGCAAGCATGGCCGATTTCTCTGCAATCGCATATTTTTTCGCCCGGGAATTGGCCGACAAGCTCAAAGTGCCGGTCGGAGTCATAGACACTACCTGGGGCGGCACACCGGCCGAGGCATGGACTTCGGCCGAAGCCCTCGGTGCCGTGCCGGGCTTTGAAGCCGAACTTGCCGATATGAAAGCCGCCGACTATCAGGCCGAAGGCATCAAAACATCCTATCAGTCCCGTATGTCCCAATGGATGAAAGCCGCGACAGCCGCGACTGAGAGTTTCGATAAAGGTACACTACAAAGCGGCAAGCGATGGTCGAAAATCAACGTCCCAGGCTATTGGGAGCAGTCGGTGCTGCCCGAGTTCGACGGCATCGTATGGCTGCAAAAGAACATCGACATCCCTGCCGATGCAGCGGGTAAAGCCTTGAAGCTCAATTTCAGAGCCATTGATGACGAAGACGAAACATACTTCAACGGCGTACTCGTTGGTAAAGGCTCGGGCTACGACACGCCGCGCAGCTACGACGTCCCCGCCACGCTCGTACATGCCGGTGCCAATGTAATCACCATAAAAGTAAGCGATTTTGGCGGCGAGGGCGGTATTGCCCCCGGTATTGCCGAAGCTCGTATAGGAAGCGAAGCCCGGCCCCTTGATGGTCAATGGCAATATATGGTGCAAAGCGACTTCTCACAGCTTCCGCCGAAGCCCATCGACCCGAACGGGTCAAGCTATCCCTCGGTGCTCTACAATGCCATGCTGTCGCCACTGAGTGCAATGCCCGTCAAAGGCGTACTATGGTATCAGGGATGCGCAAATGTCGGTCGCGACGAGCAGTATGCACCTCTTTTCAAAGCCCTTATCAACGACTGGCGCAAACTATGGGGCGCGGACTTGCCATTCTATTTCGTGCAACTCGCAGGCTACCTGGCACCGAAACCCGTGCAGCCCGACTCGAAATGGGCCGCACTACGCAACTCGCAGGCCAAGGCACTCGAACTCGACAACACTGCCATGGCTGTGGCCATAGACCTCGGCAACCCGGTCGATATACATCCCAAAAACAAACAGGACGTGGCGCACCGCCTCGCGCTTATAGCCCTAAACAGGGATTATGGCTCGGACTGCGTATACGAAGCTCCCAAATGTGTCAGAGTCGAACGCTCGGGCAACGGGCTCAAATTAAAGTTCGATGCCCCGCTCCATGCAACGACCTCGGCCATAACAGGCTTTATAATAGCCGGGAAAGACGGCAATTTTACTACGGCTACACCTGTGAAACTCGACAACCATACGCTCTTGCTGACATCACATGCCGTCGACAAGCCCGAATATGTAAGATATAATTGGGCTGACTACCCATGCGGAAATCTTTATGGTTCTACAGGCCTTCCCGTAGCCCCCTTCGCAAACGATAAATAAGCAATGGATATTACAAGGACTGAAGTTCTGACTATAAAAGGAGTTATAACTCTTTTCTCTATCACAAACGACACCGGGTCTAAAATCGAATTATCGACTGTCGGCGCCGGAATTACGCGGATTGTCGTACCTGATAAGAACGGCACGATGACCGATGTGGTCTTGGGCTACGAAAACGAGGCCGACTATTTCTACGATTCGCCTTGCGCCGGCAAGACACCCGGACGCTTTGCAAACAGGATTTCTAAGGCCGAGTTCAACATCGATGGTAAAACCTATAATTTGACCAAGAACGACGGCGAAAACTCGCTGCACGGCGGCCCGGAGGGCTTCCATAATCAAATCTGGGACTATGAAATCATCGACGGGGGTGTAAGGTTCTCGCGTCTATCGCCCGACGGAGAAGAGGGTTATCCAGGCAACCTGCAAGTCGCAGTCACATATCTATGGAACGACGACAACAGCCTCGATATAATCTACGAAGCCGAAACAGACTCAGCCACCATCATCAACCTGACCAACCATGCCTACTTCAACCTCGGCGGCAGCGGAAATAGCGATATCCTTGACCACGTGCTGACTATAAACAGTTCGAGAAGGGTGCAAAGCGACGACCACGACATACCTACCGGCAAAATCTTGTCCGTTGAAAGGACTCCATTCGACTTCCGCAGGCCAAAGGCCCTTGGCAAAGACATGTTTGTGGATTTCGAGAACATCGTCATCGGCAAAGGCTACAATCACTATTTCCTTATCGATAATAACAATGGCATCGCGGCTTCATTGTACAGCGAAAAAAGCGGGATTGTAGTTGAGATTGAGACTGATATGCCAGGACTGATGCTATATACCGGTAACTGGCTTGACGATTCACCCGTCGGTCGCGGCGGGCACGTCTACCACGACCACGACGGCGTAGCCATCGAATGTCAATTTCCGCCCGATGCCCCAAATCATGCATCATTCCCCTCTACCCTTCTCCGCCCGGGAGAAAAATATAAGCATTTTATCAGATACGCATTTTCGTAAAAGATTTGTCCACGCTGTCCACGCACGACACATCGTGGACAGTGTGGACAGTGTGGACAAAGAAAACACCACGGTCACTTGGCCGTGGTGTTTTTGTTTTGAAGTATAAACCTTTTTAAGCTTTTACCTTAGAAAGAGTCTTGAAGGCTTGCAGGCCCTGGTGGTTGATATTCATAGTTTCGGCTTCTGATAGGTAACGGTCGCTATGGGCCTTGTCGCCGAGACCGGCGTAGCCGAGGGCGAGCATATAGAGGCAGTGGATGCGGTTCATCTCGTCGAGGCTTCCATCCCATACCTGCAGGTCGGGCAGACTGACAGCGAAGTAGTCCATCACAACTTTCTCATGCAGGTGCTGTTTGCCATAGTCGACAAGGCGGTTGAAGTACGAACGAGCCTTCATTTCGTCGCCAAGTGCGCGGAAAGCGAGTCCGGCATAGAAAATCTTGTCGGGCTTGGCATCGTTGTAGTACATCGCAGCAGCCGGTTCAGTCGGGCCGAGAGTTGCCTGCACGAAACATTCGCGAGCCTTGTCGTGATTACCGACGGCATTGTAGCAGAGACCGAGAAGGTAGTAGAAATCGTTTTCCTGGGCACCGTAGAGCTTGCCCTCGCCGAGGTGGTGAGGATACTCGAGGCACTGCTCGAGAAGGGCTATAGCGTCGGTATAACGACCTTCGGCTATATTCTCTTTTGCGAGTTCTACACGCGCTGTCTGATACTGCATGGGCACCTTGCCCTCGCCACCTTCCCATGGATGGAACTGGTGGGCGTCGAGTTTGGCCATAGCCTCGCGATAGTTGCCTGTCTGGTTGAGGAGCGTGATTTCTTCGAGAACGAGGTCGTCGCGCAGGGCGATGAGTTCGGGATATTTCTGAAGGAAAGCAAGACGTTCGCTATGCGTTTTTTGCAGCTTCTTGTAGAGCTGGTCGAGCTCCATGAGTATGCGCGAGTCGCTTTCGTCGAGCGAGAAGGCTTTTTCCATGCACTCGAGAGCCTTGGCGGCATCGTTACGCTTGTTGTAGTACAGCAGGGCGAGGTTGCGCCACGTGGTAGGATTGGTGGGGTTGAGCCCGGCGGCCCGCTCCCAGTACATCTGAGCGAGGTCGTACTGACGCTTGTCGTAGTAGAGGTTGCCCAAGAAGTGGTTGGCGTTGGCATCGCCGGGGTTTACACCGATTGCGCACTGCAACGCCTGGATAGCCTCGGGCCTGTTGGGGAACACGAAATCGGGATTAGCAGCAGCTCCGGCAGCAAATTCTTTTTCGGCAGCATCTTTCTTCCCGGCCTGCATGAGTGCCCAACCGAGATAGTAGTAAGTCATTGCCGTTGTTGCATCATTTTCGACAGCTATACGCCACAGCGATTCGGCTTCATCGAAAAGACCAGCAGCGCAGAAGTCGAGCGCAACCTCGTCGTAGTTGTGGGCGCAGCCGCGCATAAGGGTTACGAGTTGGTCGAGAAGTGCCTTATCACCATTGATAAGATATTCTACATAGAGGCAGCCATAGTTGAACTTGTCGAAGCCGAGTGACTCGTTGCAGAAAGCGACAGCCTCGTCATCGCGACCCATACGGCGAAGTATAGCAGCCTTGAGCGCACGCGCCTTGGCATTGTGCCAGTTGCGCAGCAGCGAACGGTCTACCTCGTAAATGGCTTCTTCGTAGCGGCCCTGCATACAGCTGATTTGTGCGCAGGCAAAATAGCCGGCATCCTGCCAGGCGCCGTTCCATGTCGATTTATAGAAGCGGTTGTAAGCCTCATCGTAGCGGCCCTGATATTTGAGAGCAAGGCCGAGATTGTAAATCGGCTCGCCGTCGTAGGGGTTGGGGTTGCGCTTCTGAAGTATCTTGACAGCCTTTTCGAGGTATTTCTCGGCGAGGTCGAAACGCCCCTTGCGGATATACCACAGGCCCATGGCATTGTTGCACCGCACGTCGTCGGGGTCGCGGCGAAGGCCCTCTTCGTAGTAGTCGAGTGGCGAATAAGTGGCGTGGCGATACTGCTCGAGGTGCAGACCGGTGAGATAAAGCTGCTCAACGGTCTTGATTTCGGCAGGCAGTAGCGCAGCCTCGGCGGCATCGGGGATGGGGCGGATTTCGTCGGGCTCGGTATGCCATGACATTACCGTGCGGCCATCTTTGACAAAGTCGAGTGTCAGCTTGCCGAAATCTGTGCCTACAACATCTATCGTCTCTTCGAAAATCCGCTCAGGCGTAATCTCGACTTCGCGGTTGAGGTATTCGCGGCCTGTCTCGTCGCTGAGACGCAAAACCACTGTCTGAGCCGAGGTTGCAAATACTTTGATATGCACCTTGCCGCCGTCGACGGGGTCGATATTCATCAGCAAGTCCTTTGTGGCGTTCTTCACCACCCCGAGCTCGCGATAAGGCAGGAAGTACTGCGTAAATTCTTTTTCTTCATACGGCATCAGCCATGTGAAGTCGGGCTGGTTTTCAGTGTAGACACCGGCCATAAGCTCGATATAGGGGCCGTCGTCGTCGGTAAGGCAGCGGTCCCAGGCGCGCCCGAAGTCGCCGTTACCCCATGTCCACTGTTTTTTGCCGGGTGATACATGGTGGCTTGCGACGTGGAGCATACCGGCCTGAGTGTCGAACTCGTAGCCGCCTTCGAAATCATATTTCGAATTGACACCCATATATGACGTGGGCACGAATATATTTTTGTAATTGGCAATATCGACACCGGCCGAGTAGTCCATCTTATAATATGTGCCCGTAGCAATGGGGAAGGAGCTTACCGCGCGCTTGCCGTGGTCGAAGACGGCATTGATGTCTGGCGGGAACACCGACCGATAATGGTCGTTGACTGCGACAGCAGGGTTTGCCCACCACAGGAATGTCTGGGGCACATCGGTGCGGTTATAAAGCACGCCTTTGATTTCGAGGTACGCACAACCGGGGCGCAGGGTAAAGCCGGCCATGCCCTTCTGATGGAACATGCGCTCCATCTCGCTCACCCACACTGTCACCGAGCCGTCACTATGCTCCTCAATTGTGCAGTCGACAGGCATATAGGTAGACGGGCGGTGGTGCTGGGGCCAGTTGAACTCGATACCGCCGGAAATCCACGGGCCTGCCAGGCCGACAAGGGCGGGCTTGATAACGTGGTTGTAGTACACAAAGTGGCGCTGTTTTATTTTGTCGTAAGCCATCTGTACACGACCGCCCAGCTCGGGGAGTATCATCACCTTGATATATTCGTTTTCGATATATACGGCGTTCCATTCGTGGTCGGTCTTCTCGTCAGAGATAGACTCGATAACCGGATATGGGTAAACGACACCGCTCGACCCCTGATATACACGCTTCTCGAGGAAGATTGGGTTCTTCTCGGGTTTCCCGACCTCGTAGGTAGGGATAACCACTTTTTCTTTCCAGGCTTTAACCATGATATTTATTAAGTCTATTTATTTTTCAGAAATCAGTCGATATTATTTGTTCTTCTTCATCTTTGACCAGTTCCTTTTCGAGTTCCTCGAGGCTCTTGCCCTTGGTTTCGGGCAGTTTGCGGCCAAAGAATATGAAACCGAGGGCGCAAATAAGGGCGTAAATCCAAAACGTTCCGAAGCTACCCAAACAACTATTAAGGAGAGGGAACGAGTACGTGAGTGTGAAAGAACCCACCCACAAGGCGAATGTACAGGTTGCCACTGCGACCGCACGGACACGGTTGGGGAATATTTCGGCTATCAACACCCATGTGACAGGGCCGAGGGTCATGGCATAACATGCAATAGCCGAAACCACAAGGATAATCATAAAGAAGCCGGTAACGTGGAAGTAGTAGCAAGTGCCCAGAATGGCATAGATTACAGCCAGGCCACCGGCACCAAAAAGCATGAGTTTCTTGCGGCCCAGACGGTCTACGGTATATATTGCCACAAAGGTAAATACTACGTTGGTAATGCCGGTCAAGACAATGTTGAACAACATCTCGCCCAGGTCGTAGCCCGCGTCAGAGAATATTTCTTGCGCGTAATTAAATATCACGTTCGTACCAGACCACTGCTGGAATACGGCAATTACCACACCAATCAGGAGTACCAGCCGGAAGGGCTTACTGAAGAGCATTTTGAGACCGCCCTGCTTCTCGGCGGCATCTTTTGCCTTACCGGCCACTACGGCTGCAATTTCCTTATCTGCATATTCTTTGCCGCCTATACTTGTGAGTATCTGCGATGCCTGCTCGGTCATGCCTTTCATGGTCAGCCAACGCGGGCTTTCAGGTATGAAACATGCAAGCACCAAGAACAGACCGGCAGGGAAGGCCGCGCTCCAGAACATCCAACGCCAACCCATCTGAACATTCCACGACTCGATAGCTGGCACAGTCGTGCCGGCCGGCATAGGCTCGGCAATGAGGTAGTTGACCACTTGCGCACCAAGTATGCCGAGCACGATGGTAAGCTGATTGAGCGACACCAGCTTACCGCGAATATTCGAAGGAGCGACCTCGGCTATGTACATAGGCGACAAACCCGAGGCTATACCGATAGCTATGCCGCCAATAAAACGAACAATGAGAAATGTCGAAAATTCATCGAAAGCACCCGTACCATAAGCCGATGCCAAAAATATGAAAGCGGAGATGAGCAATAGCGGCTTACGGCCAAGCCGGTCGGCAAGTACGCCCGACACCATTGCACCGACAAGGCAGCCGGCAAGGGCGATACTCATTGCCAGGCCCTGCTGCTCGGGAGATTCAGCAATCCCGAAGTAGACTTCGTAGAACGGTTTTGCACCGCCGATTACGACCCAGTCGTAACCAAACAGCAGGCCTCCCATCGCCGAAACCATGCAGATGAAATAAATAAAGCCTTTGTTGAATTTTTTCATTGATATTGTGATTTATGGTTTAATTAATCTGCTGCAAAATTAGCATCTCGCAGGAAATAGGAAAATGAATAAATCGCAATTTTACATGGACAATATTACTTTTTACAAAAATATTATATAACTTTGCGGCGACGGCACAAACATCCTGTTTACCATGAAGATTAAATCAGGCTTTAGCGGCGAACGCTCGCTCGTATTACCCCGTGTGATTATCGACAGTATGGAGAAAGACCCTCTCACAAGCCTTCTCCATATCACCGACATCGGCTACTACCCCAAGGCATCACACCACTACCGGCACCGCGACCCGCCAATCGCCCAATATGTATTTATATACTGTATCGACGGTCGCGGATGGTTCGAGCTCGGTGGCACCACCTATGATGTGCGCGCCAACCAGTATTTCATCTTGCCGGCTGGCATCCCACACACCTATGCAAGCTCGGACGGCGACCCTTGGACAATATATTGGGCACACTTCGGGGGCACCATGGCCCGTCATTTCGTGACCGCCGACCCCGCGCCGCAAACAATAGCGCCGGGCCTTGACTCGAGAATCGCCAACCGTATCAACCTCTTCGAGGAAATCTTCAACACCCTCAATGATTCTTTCGCTCTCGAAAACATCCGCTATGCCGTCTCGGCTTTCCATCATTTTTTAGAGTCGCTCAGGTATCTCAAACTATATCGAAAAGTCGGTAACCAGAAAAAAGACTCAGACCTAATAGAGTCGACCATACA
>VSPF01000098.1 GCA_009775195.1 Muribaculaceae bacterium | reverse complement strand
GCCCCCGACGGCGAAATCTACGCCTCATGCGCCCCCTCGCCCGAACTCGAGGCTCTGCGTGGAAAGCTCGTACAAAAAGTAAGCCGCACCACCGTAGGCAAGAAACAGCGCGCCTATTCACTACCGACCGCCAACGGCGGCATATGCGAACTCCTCTTCGATATCAACGCGGCAAAATCGTCGACAGTCGCTATCACTTTGTCGAACGACAAGGGCGAAAAAATAGTCATGCTCTACGACGCGGCCTCGCACACCCTGTCGTTCGACAGGACCGAGAGCGGCCTCACAGACTTCAGCGAGGGTTTCCCGGCAGTGACCGCGACACCGACACACGAAATCAACGGCAAGATATCGCTCAGACTCTATGTCGACCGCTCGAGTATCGAAGTATTCGGCAACGACGGCCGCTTTGTGATGACAAACCTCGTATTTCCCACAAAGCCATATACCACGCTCTCGTTTTCGTCGACCGACGGCAAAGCAAAGATTGAAAACCTGAAAATTTACTCTATAAACGAATAATATCATGTCAATGACACAATCGCTTGTCAACAACCGCAAATCGTTCGTACTCCAAATCGTACCCGTTATGCTCTGCTTCTTTGTAATGGGATTTGTCGACCTTGTTGGCACAGCTTCAAACTACGTTCAAAAAGACCTCGGGCTCAGCGATTCGCAGGCCAACCTGTTCCCCTCGCTGGTGTTTTTCTGGTTCCTGATTTTCTCGGTGCCTACCGGCATGTTGATGAATAAAATCGGTCGCAAGAAGACAGTGCTAATCAGCCTGTTTGTCACCGCCTCGTCGCTCTTTATCCCGGCCTGTGGCGACAGCTATATGGTCATGCTGGCAGCCTTCTCGCTGCTTGGTATAGGCAACGCCATCATGCAGACCTCGCTCAATCCCCTGGTCTCTAACCTGATAAGCGGCGACAAACTTGCCTCGACCCTCACTTTCGGGCAGTTTGTCAAGGCCATAGCCTCTTTCCTCGCCCCGATAATAGCCGCCTGGGGTGCAACTACCGTATTTCCGACCTTCGGGCTGGGCTGGAGGGCACTGTTTGTCATCTATGCCGTGGTGAGCCTGCTGTCAATATCGCTGCTTGCCGCCACGCCGATTGACGAGGAGAAGCCCGACAAGGCCACCGGCGTCGTAGAGTGTCTGAAACTACTTGGCCGTCCGTTTATATTCCTCTGCTTCCTCGGCATCATGTGCCACGTGGGCATCGACGTGGGCACCAACACCACGGCCCCGAAAATCATAATGGAACGCCTTGGCTTGCCCCTCGAAGAGGCCGGTTTCGCAACGAGCGTCTATTTCATCTTCCGCACCCTTGGCTGCTTCCTGGGCACCTTCCTGCTCCGCGCAATGTCGCCGAAACGTTTCTTCGCAATCAGCGTGGTCATGATGCTGGCGGGCATGGCAATCCTGTTTGTCGCCGACACCCTCTCGCCGCTATTTGTGGGCATCGGCCTGATTGGTTTCGGCAACTCGAATATCTTCTCGGTCGTCTTCTCGCAAGCCCTTGTCTATACCCCCAACGAGCGCAACGAGGTATCGGGCCTGATGATTATGGGCCTCTTCGGTGGTACAATCTTCCCACTGGCAATGGGCTACGCCGCCGACGAGGTCGGACAGGCCGGGGCTGTGGCCGTGATGACCGTCGGCGTGGCCTATCTGCTCTATTACACCTTAAAAATTCGAAAAATTTAACTCTAAAACTTTAAAATAATGGATAACGTAGTTGTAGGCATGGGCGAGGCCCTGTGGGACGTACTCCCCGAAGGTAAGAAAATAGGTGGCGCACCGGCCAACTTTGCATATCATGTGTCGCAGTTCGGGTTGCCGAGCTGTGTGGTAAGCGCCGTCGGTGGCGATGCCCTCGGAAATGAAATAATCGAGAATTTTACATCGAAAGGTCTCAACCATCTCTTGTCAGAGGTTCCTTACCCTACCGGCACCGTACAGGTCGAAATCGACCAGGCCGGCATACCTCAATACGAAATCAAAGAGAACGTGGCCTGGGACAACATACCCTATACCGCCCACCTCGAGGCCCTGGCTGAAAAGACGCAGGCCGTGTGCTTCGGCTCGCTCGCGCAGCGCAACGTGGTATCACGCAACACTATCAACCGTTTTCTCGACGCCATGCCCCAACATGACGACTCGCTCGTGGTATTCGACGTAAACCTGCGCCAGGGCTTCTATAACAAGGAAATCCTATGCAACTCGATGAAGCGTTGCAACATCTTGAAAATCAACGATGAGGAGCTGGTGACTGTCAGCCGCATGTTCGGCTATCCCGGCATCGACCTTCAAGACAAATGCTGGATACTCCTTGGCAAATACAACCTCAAGATGCTCATACTCACCTGCGGCATCAACGGCAGTTATGTCTTCACACCGGGTAATGTGTCGTTCCAACCCACGCCACGGGTCGAGGTTGCCGATACAGTCGGTGCCGGCGACAGTTTCACCGCCGCCTTTATCGCATCAATACTCAAGGGCAAGAGCGTGGCCGAGGCGCATTCTCTCGCCGTGCAGACATCGGCCTTCGTATGTACCAAGAAGGGCGCGATGCCCATACTTCCCCCTGAGTTGACCGCATAAAATAAAGCAACGACAGGAGTTTGAGCGAATTCCTGTCGTTGCCGTAGTCATCAACAATTTATTACCTCAATTCCTATTGAGCTATCCTTTATCTTCAGATTGTTCTTTAAGGTAAAATATTGCCTTTTGTCGTTCAATCTCAGAGCGCAGTTGTGCTTTTGTTGGCATATATGTCATGTACATCGACGCATACATGTGGTCGTTGTCGTGCAGTACTGAGTAACGGGCTATATCCTCATCGGTATCATCGCATAGCAGTATACCTATTGTTGGATTATCGTCTTTCCAACGTTTGAGCTCGTCATACATACGGAGATACATATCCATTTGCCCTACATCTTGATGCTCGATTTTAGATGTTTTGAGGTCTATCAATACAAAGCATTTCAGTATGTAGTTGTAAAAGACGAGGTCTATGAAGTAGTCGCGTTTTTCAGTGTGGATATGCTGCTGCCGGGTTACGAACGCAAATCCCTTTCCCATCTCGAGTAAAAATTTTTCGAGATTGTCGATTATCGACTGCTCCAAATCCGATTCCCTAAACGAGGAATCTGCGGTAAAACCAAGAAATTCTCCGACCACTGGGTTTTTGATAAACTCAGTCGGGTCTGTTGATTGGAGTGGGGCACTAAGTTGAAGCATTTCCTGCTCCACTAAATCTTTACGTTGCGAGGCAAGCAGTCTATGGTAATACTGAGAGCTGATATTGCGTTGTAGAGTGCGAACGCTCCAGTTCTGATTCAATGCCTCTGCTTCGTACCATTGTCGTGCATTATCGTTAAGTTCTTGAATCAGTGTGCGATAGTGAGTCCAAGATAGCAGCTTGGCAGATTTTCCACTCAGTGAGTGGAAAATCTCAGGAAATCCAGGTCATGAGGTCCATGAGGCTCGAGGTCGTATAGCGGCTTACCGAATTGGGGTGCACGTGGGTTATGCCGTAGTACTCGAGTCCGTAGTGATAGAGCGTGCCGGGCACCAGGTGGCTCATGGCTTCTTCGATTTCCTGACGGGTCTGCGTGTGTGTAGGCCCCTCATAGTCGGTTTGGCCGGTAAGATTTGAGATTCAGGAAGGGTTACGGAGCAGGCTCCGTTGCTTATCTTCATTTTGACGACGGGTGTTGATACTATATGCCCGTTGATGCCTATAGCAATTCTTTTGCCGATATTTTCACCTGTGATTTCGGCATACTTAGTCGTGTCGGTAAAATGAAACGGCATCGTAATCTCTTCGTCGTGGGGATATTGCAATAGCTCGGTAATGTGCACGGTCTCTTCTAAGAGACATTCTGTGGTTGCTACTGTAGAATTTACGGTGTCGGATACTGAATAAACAGCAGCAACGACATTTCCGTCAACATTGATTTTCGACGGCGTTTTTGTTGTGCATCCCGTCAGGCTGATGATGGTTACAATCAGTACTTCTAACAATAGTATTTTTGCTTTCATATTACACATGTTTTTTGATTTTTTCCTGTCTGATTTATTCTTTGTCCCAATTACTGAGCCGGTTTAATTGTTTAAGATTACTTCGATACCATAGAAATTCTGCACCGAAGCAGATGATTGTAAGTCCGAAAATAATAGTCCTGTCAAGCAGATTATTAAACGGAGGTATGAACGAGAGCCATATAAGCGACAAGATGACGAGTATGCTTGTTACCAATTCTATATTCTTATATAGTTTTTTTATCTTGACAATGGCTGACAATATGCCGGCATTTGTATCTTTCCAGAGATTGATACGTTTAATTGACTTATAGAGATATATTTCGCAGAAAATTGCGAGTGAAATAATGAGGCAAAAAGCAACGAGCCATAAGTTTGACAGTTTTGTCGGAGACCATAGGTGCGAGGATGCCAGTAATATGAGACAGACGAATGAGAAGAAGACTCCAAAGCCCAATCGTCGTAAGAGCCTCGACTTTACATCAGCTTTTCGATATATGGACTCTTGTGTATTTTTCATACATTCCGTCGTCGTGATATGTGGTTTTACTGATTGCCACGTAGCTTTCAATTCTTCAAGTTCCATAATTATATCTCCTTTATTGATGACAATTTTTCTTTAATACGGTGTAGGCGCGAAGCGACCGTATTTCTCGGTATGCCCATATTAGCGGCAATATCTTCATAACTCAACTCGTCAAGCCACATTAGTATCAAAGCCTTATCCATCGGATTGAGCTGGCCTATCAATGTGTAGAGCCATTCGATTTTCTCTCTATATTCGTTATCATTTTCATTTTGGAAATGTATAGACGGAATCTCATCTAATGGAAGCATCTTTATTTTTGATTGTTGTCGCAAGGAAAATAAGCACGTATTGATGCATACCCTATAGACCCATGTTGCTTCGGAACTTTCGTGACGAAAATGGCTGTAACCCCTAAATAATGATATTAAAACTTCCTGTTTGATATCTTCAAAAGGGATTCTGTTATTGGCATAGAAAAAACAAACGCTGAAAATTATTTTCTCATGCCGTTCAATCAGCGATATAAAGGAATTATTATATTCGGAATGATTTTCCATAGGCTTCTTTTTATATAGTTAGTTGCTATATTTGCGCAATAGTTCCCCCTAAGCTGTTGGAAAATCCATAAAAATTATTACTGTCTGCCTCAAGAAAATTTGGGCAGACAGTAATGCGCCTTCACTCGGCCTGATACTCTTCTTTGGTCATTATGTAGAAATGCTCTGTGCGCTTGTCGCCGAGAGGGGATATTATATCGCGGTTTGTGTGGTGGTACCTGAAGCCGCATTTTTCACATACACGTTTCGATTTTGTGTTACCATCGTAATACCCGCACCATACTGCGTCGAGCATCAGGTCTTTGAAGCACCTTGCGAGAAGGGCCTTGACGGCCTCGGGTATTAATCCCAGACCCCAGTAGGGTTTGCCAATCCAATATCCGATTTCGGCCTCAGCTTTCCCCATTTCTGCCGAATGAAGACCGTCAGAGAACATTATGCCGCAGCTACCGACAGGCTCGCCTGTCTCTTTTAGAACGACGGCGTATGTTTCGGGAGCCGAGAACACGGTGTGAATGATTTCGAGGCTGTTCTCTACTGAACTATGTGGCGGCCAGCCTGCAATCGGGCCAATGTCGGGGTCGCTGGCATATTTGAAAAGTATGGCGGCTTCTGACTTCTGCCAAGGTCTGATAATCAGTCTTTCTGTCTCAATCATGATTTCTCGGGTTTTTATCAAGCTCGTCTATATTTATGGCACAAATGTACTTGTTTTTTCGAACACGGTAAACACAGTGGTGCATAGAGTAATTGTTTATTTTTATAAAACTCGTTTGTTTGTTGTACCTAAACTCGATTGTCTATTATTCATTCCGGATTCATTTATCCAATTATCGAAACTGAGTGCAGTGCTATAGCCTTCAAGATGAGTTATATCTTCAACGCGATGCAATTTATACACTCTATCGTCGTATATAATTTCTGAGGCTGAATAGATAGACAAATCGTTGCAAGCACTATATTTCGATACGCAAATGAATTTCAACTTATGACCATCGAATTTGCAATCTTCAATATCTAATAGCCAATATGTATCTATATATTCTTCTATATCTCCAAATTCTTTAATAATTTGATTGTTTGAACTGTGAATTTCTTGAAAAGGAATATCTTTACCTTCTGCCTGAACAAATTTTACAGCTATAATTCCATATTCAGAATTATTATTCAATCTTGCCAAATCTGATTTTATTCGGAGTATGACCTTATATCTTGGTTTCAATTGTTTTATAATCTTTTTCTTTCCTGAAGTTACAGGCGTGATGTCTCTCTCTTTTTTCTGCGAAGTATCCGAAGGCTGAAATGTTTCCTTATTTTTTCTGATTAAATGCTCTAAAAAGCGTATCGCGTAAGACAAAATATAAACAAAACCAACGAACAGTAACCCTTGTGCAATTAAGGTCGGCATGCCATATAAGAGAATCATAACACTTATGTTTCTAATTTATTCGGGTTCTTAGCCTTCGTAGTAGTAGGACTGGTCGATGCCGTGGAAAATCACGTCGCGGTCATCAGTATCGGTTGTAAGTGCGCCTTGAAGAAGATATCGCAGCTCAAGGTCGTTGACCGGGGAGCGCTCCATCGCCTGCATGTAAGCTTCGCGAGTGATTTTGCGCCAGTCTACGACTTTGCCGAGTGAATGGCGGAGCATCATATCGAGCCAGATGCGCGTAGCGCGACCATTGCCTTCCATAAATGGATGCGCTATATTCATCTCGACATATTTGGCAATGATTTCTTCAAATGCCGTCTCAGGCATTTTCTCTATTGCCTCGAGTGCCGGAATAAGATAAAGCGAATTAGCAAAACGAAATCCATCCTTTGAAATATTCAATTTGCGAATTTCACCGGCAAAAAGATAAAGCCCATCGAACAATGCACGATGAATCGCTTGCAGTCCGGCAGTAGTGCCAACTTCAATTTTATATACTTTCTTTGAGGCAAACAACTCCTTAGCCTTTTCGATACTCAGCCGGCCAATTTCGTTCTGTGTCATTTATCTAAAAGCTGAATAACTTCCTCTTTCAACTTAGGAAGATGATTGATGACGATTCCCCAAATAGTAAAGGGTTGAAGGGAATCATACGCATGAATGAGATAGTTGCGGGTACCTTTTATTTTTCTTGCGTCTGTTATTGGAATATCAGGCATGATTTGCAGAATCTTAGTCATAGCTTCACCTATTATTCCTATCTGTCGTTCGATGGCATTACGAAACATACTGTCATCAAGAAATGTCTGGTATTGTTTAGGTCTTTGAGTAAGATATAGCTCAACTTCCCCAATAGCCATTAAAATATCCTTAAGATATTTCTTTATAGTTCTATCCATAAATCAGTTGTTTTGTCTCGTTGAGTTCTTCTATGAAATATGGGTTTTTTAAGCAATCTTCATCTACCAAGTCAATTCTACGTCCCATTAGTTCTTCCAGGTCCATATAAAAGTTTAGGAGGTTTTCACCGGCAATCAAAGGGTCTGGGTCATGATTGAAAGTTGCAGAAAAATCCACGTCGCTATTCTCATTGAAGCGAGGTGTAAGAATCGAACCGAATACATAAAGAGTCTTAACCTTATACTTTTTGCATAAGGCAATAATCTTTTGTAAGTTGTCAGTGATAAGCTGCATTGGCAAAAATCAAAATTATAAAATGCAAAAGGCTGTGTAGTGTCTATCATTATGATAAACAAACTACACAGCCTTTCTTATTCGTAGTTAGTTACGAAAGAGGCTTACTCTTCAATAGCAGCCTGCGCCGCAGCTACGCGGGCGATGGGCACGCGGAAGGGTGAGCAGCTGACGTAGTTCATGCCGAGTTTTGCGCAGAAGATTACCGACGAGGGTTCGCCGCCGTGTTCGCCGCAGATACCCACTTTGAGTTCGGGTTTCACGCTGCGGCCTTTCTTCACGCCCATTTCTACGAGCTGGCCTACGCCTTCCTGGTCGAGTACTTCGAACGGGTCGGTCTTGATGACGCCGTGCTCTTTGTAGAATTTGAGGAATTTGGGAGCGTCGTCACGCGAGAAGCCGAAGGTCATCTGGGTAAGGTCGTTTGTACCGAACGAGAAGAAGTCGGCAACCTCGGCAATCTGGTTTGCGGTGAGGGCGGCACGGGGTACCTCAATCATAGTACCAACGAGGTAGGGGATTGAGTCGCCCTTCTCTTCGAATACCTTGACGGCGGTAGCGTTGATGACGTTGGCCTGGTGCTGGAGCTCTTTGAGCGAACCTACCAGGGGCACCATGATTTCGGGGTGAACGTCGATGCCACGGGCTTTGCAAGCGAGGGCAGCCTCGATGATAGCACGTGTCTGCATCTCTGTGATTTCGGGATAGGTGATGCCGAGACGGCAGCCACGGTGACCGAGCATGGGGTTGAACTCTTCGAGCGAGTCAACTTTGGCTTTTACTTCGGCAAGAGAAATGCCGAGCTTGTCGGCAAGCTCTTTCTGGGTAGCGGTCTGGTGGGGTACGAACTCGTGCAGAGGGGGGTCGAGAAGGCGGATTGTAACACCGAAGCCGTCCATTGCTTCGAAGATGCCTTCGAAGTCGCCACGCTGCATGGGGAGGAGCTTGGCAAGAGCGGCACGACGGCCTTCGAGGTCGGAGGCAAGAATCATTTCGCGTACGGCATCGATGCGGTGGCCTTCGAAGAACATGTGCTCTGTACGGCAGAGGCCGATACCCTGGGCACCGAATTTACGAGCCTGACGTGCGTCGCGGGGAGTATCAGCGTTGGTGCGAACGTAGGTCTTGGTGAACTTGTCGGCAAGGTTCATGATAGCGAGGAAGTCGCCGTCGAGTGCGGGCTCGGTGGTGGGCACCTGGCCGTCGTAAACTTCGCCTGTCGAACCGTTGAGCGAAATCCAGTCACCTTCGTTGTATGTCTTGCCGCCCATTTCTACGGTCTTGGCAACGTAGTCGACCTTGATTTCACCAGCACCTGATACGCAGCATTTACCCATGCCACGGGCAACAACGGCAGCGTGCGAGGTCATACCGCCGCGCATGGTAAGGATACCCTGTGCGACAGCCATGCCACGGAGGTCTTCGGGTGAAGTCTCGATACGAACGAGAACGACTTTGCGTTTCTTCTCAGCCCATGCCTCGGCATCTTCGGCCGAGAATACAACCTGGCCTGAAGCTGCACCGGGAGATGCGGGCAGACCCTTGGCTACGACAACGGCACGTTTGAGCGAAGCCTTGTCGAATACGGGGTGCAGAAGCTCGTCGAGTTTCTGGGGCTCCATGCGCATGAGGGCTGTCTTTTCGTCGATTTGGCCGGCGCGGAGAAGGTCCATGGCGATTTTGACCATGGCAGCACCTGTGCGTTTGCCGTTACGGGTCTGGAGCATCCAAAGTTTGCCGTCCTGGATTGTGAACTCCATATCCTGCATGTCGCGGTAGTAGTCTTCGAGCTTGGCAGCGATGGCGAAGAGCTCCTGGGCGCATGTGGGCATAGATTCTTCGAGCGAGGGATATTTTGCAGCACGCTCTTCTTCAGAGATACCCTGGAGGGCGGCCCAACGACGAGAACCTTCGATAGTAATCTGCTGGGGTGTGCGGATGCCGGCAACGACGTCCTCGCCCTGGGCGTTAATCAGGTATTCACCGTTGAAGATGTTTTCGCCTGTGGCAGCGTCGCGGCTGAATGCCACGCCGGTAGCCGAGTTGTTGCCCATATTGCCGTAGACCATAGCCTGTACGTTGACGGCTGTGCCCCATTCTTCGGGGATTTGGTTCATGCGGCGGTAAACGATGGCGCGTTCGTTCATCCAGCTGTCGAATACGGCGCAGATGCCGCCCCAGAGCTGTTCCCAGGCATCGTCGGGGAAGTCTTTGCCGGTGTGTTCCTTAACGGCCGATTTGAAGAGCTTGACAAGGTTCTGGAGGTCTTCTACCTGGAGCTCGGTGTCGAGTTTGTAGCCTTTTTCCTCTTTAACCTTGTCCATGATGGCCTCGAAGGGGTCGATGTCGGTTTTCTTGGCAGGTTTCATGCCGAGAACCACGTCGCCGTACATCTGTACGAAGCGGCGGTAGCTGTCCCATGCGAAGCGGGGGTTGCCGCTCTTTTCAGCCAGTGAGGCAACTGTTGCGTCGTTCATACCGAGGTTGAGCACGGTATCCATCATGCCGGGCATAGAGGCGCGGGCACCAGAACGAACCGACACGAGCAGGGGATTTGCAGGGTCGTTGAATTTTTTGCCGGTGAGGCTTTCAACGTGGGCGATAGCCTTTGTTACGTCTTCGCGGATGCGGGCAACGACTTCGTCGCGGCCATACTGAGTGTACTCGGTGCAGACCTCGGTAGTGATAGTGAAGCCGGGAGGCACGGGCATGCCCAGGAGGTTCATTTCAGCGAGGTTGGCACCTTTGCCGCCAAGGAGGTTGCGCATTTGAGCGTTGCCTTCTGCATGGCCGTCGCCGAATGTATAGACTCTTTTCATTAGTTTGGTGTGTTATATTTGGTATATAGTGTTTATATGTTTCTTAGGTGGGCACCGGGCGACCGGGCTGGCTGGTCTATGGTGACGTTTGCAAAGTTAATAATTTTTTTGCCAATTCGTCAACTGTGATAACCCTAATTTTTCAACATATGTTGCAAGGTGTCCTCTTTTTTATCACATATTAGTACGACTGATGTCGTATTTGTGTAATTTTAACCGCCGAAGTTGTCGTAGTGTATGCTTGCCGGGTCAACGCCGAGGCTGTCGAGCATTCCCTCGACGGCCTTGCTCATCGGGCCGGGGCCGCACATGTAGTACTCGATGTCTTCGGGCGAGTCGTGGTCTTTGAGGTAGTTGTTGTAAATCACCTGGTGCACGAAACCGGGGGTATATTCCACGCCGGCGGCATCGGCTGCCGGGTCGGGTCGGTCGAGGGCGAGATGGAACTTGAAGTTGGGGAATTCCTTCTCGAGTTTGAGGAAGTCGTCGAGATAGAATACCTCGTTGAGTGCGCGGGCGCCATAGAAGAAGTTCATCTTGCGGTTGGTGGTCTTGAGCGTCTTGGTCATGTGCATGATTTGGGCACGCAGGGGGGCCATGCCGGCGCCGCCGCCAATCCACATCATCTCGTTCTCGCTGTCGAATATGGGGTGGAAATCGCCATAAGGGCCGCTCATCGTCACTTTGTCGCCGGGCTTGAGCGAGAATATATAGCTCGATGCTATGCCGGGCATCACGTCCTGGAAGCCGACTTCGGGTTTGGGTTTGAACGGCGGCGTTGCTATGCGCACGGTAAGCATGATGCGGTCGCCTTCGGCAGGGTAGTTGGCCATTGAGTAGGCGCGCACGGTGGTCTCGGTGTTGCGGCACTTGAGGCCGAAGAGCCCGAATTTTTCCCATGCCGGCAGATACTGTTCGCCGATGAGGTCGCGGTCGATATCATCGGCATAGTCCATCTCGTA
>VSPF01000097.1 GCA_009775195.1 Muribaculaceae bacterium | reverse complement strand
GCAAAGACGCCCGGATGCCCGCTATAAAATAACAACATTTCCCGAGAGGCAAGACAATCTTAAATGAAAGAGCCGTGGTCATGGTATACTAAAATCTGTTAATAGCAGGCGTTTTTCGTTTTTTTAGAGTATCTTTGCCACCGTTAAACTTGAAAAATCAACAAATATATATGAAACGCTACCGCGCCCTGTTGCTCTTCATCCTCGCCGTCATAGCGGTGCTACCGGCCACAGCCCAGTTTAGATATGCCCCCGTTGTCGGTGTAAATATCAGCGACCTGAAGTTTAAGCAAGATTTATTTGATGTGAAGCAGTCGGTTGGTTTCCAGCTCGGCGTGCAGGGCGAGTTGATGTTTCCCGGTATCGGTTTCGGCATGGATTTCAGCCTGTTGTATAACCAGATGGGAGCCAAGACCGACCTTGGCAGCCGCCCGGTGTGGGCCGTCGACGGTTTCGGCAACGAGCGAGTGACTGTACACACCCTCCAGGTGCCGGTGCATCTGCGTTTTAAATGGACGCGCATGAACGGCCTCGAAGACTATATCGCCCCGTTTGTATATGGCGGCCCGGACTTCTCGATAACTGTGGGCCACAGTGGTTTCAAGGGCAAGGGCGATGTGAAAAATGCCTACCGCTATGCCGGTGGCGACCTGGGCCTTACCGCCGGCGGTGGTTTCGAGCTATGGAAGCGCTGGCAGGTGTCGGTGCAGTATACCTGGGGTATGACCTACCTGCTCAAGACACGCAAACTCGACAATCTCAGTGCCCGCAACAGGCAGTGGGCCGTGCGCGTGGCATATTTCTTCTGATACCGACGTAGCGCCGGAGGGCGTGAACATCTTCTAATTTTTAATGTTTAGATTTTATGTCTGAGGATTAGAGGCGAGCGTTCGCCCCGTCTATTCCTTGGCTGATTATGCTTATTTTTCCCCGGGTTACGGATGTCGCTTGTCGGCACGCTTCTAACCTATTGCAACCGTACACATAACTAATACATTATGCTTGAACGTTTCCTGAAACAAACCGGATTTGTATCTTACGACGATTTCATGCAGCACTTTGAGCTGACAATACCCGATAATTTCAATTTCGGCTATGATGTCGTTGACGCCTGGGCTGCCGAGGCTCCCGACAAAGTATGCCTGACATGGACCAACGAACACGGCGCATATCGCAGTTTCACCTTTGCCGACATGAAGGCCGAGACCGACCGCACGGCATCGTTCTTTGCCTCGCTCGGCATAGGGCGCGGCGACAGGGTGATGCTGATGCTCAAACGCCGCTGGCAGTTCTGGTTTTCGATTATAGCCCTGCACAAGCTTGGCGCTGTTGCCATACCGGCCACACACCTGCTCACACCCCACGACATTGTCTACCGCTGCGACAAGGCGCATATCAAGGCCATAGTCGCTGCAGGAGAGAAGGTGATAGTTGACCATATCAATGAGGCCATGGCCGAAAGCCAGTCGGTAAAGGTATTGATATCTACAGGCCCTTGCGTGCCCGATGGCTGGCATGATTTCGACTCGGGCATAGCTGCCGCGTCACCCTTCGTGCGCCCTGATTTTGTAAATAGCAATAGCGATATCTCGCTGCTATATTTTACATCTGGCACGACTGGCGAGCCCAAGATGGTCGCTCACGACTTTACCTATCCCCTGGGGCATATCATCACTGCCCGTTGCTGGCACAACCTCGACGAGACCAGCCGCCACCTCACACTCGCCGATACCGGTTGGGGCAAGGCTGTATGGGGCAAACTCTACGGCCAGTGGATTTGCGGTGCTGACGTGTTTGTATACGACTACGACAAATTCGTGCCGGCCGACATATTGCGCATACTCAGCGATTACCACATCACCTCGTTCTGCGCGCCGCCCACGGTGTTCCGCTTCCTTATTCGCGAGGATGTCAGCCGCTACGACCTGTCGTCGCTGCGCTACTGCACCATCGCCGGCGAAGCTCTGAACCCGTCGGTGTTCGAAGAGTGGAAATGGCTCACCGGCATCCCCTTGATGGAAGGCTTCGGTCAGACCGAGACCACGCTTACCGTGGCAACGTATCCGTGGGTCGAGCCTCGTCCCGGTTCGATGGGCAAGAAGGGGCCGCAATACGATATAGACCTTGTCGATGCCGACGGCAATACCGTTGCTGATGGCGAGGAGGGCGAGATTGTAATCCACATCGACAAGAAACGCCCCGTCGGGCTGTTCCGCGAATATCTCGACGACCCCGATGTGACGGCACGGGCCATGCACGACGGCCTGTACCACACCGGCGACGTGGCCATGCGCGACAGCGACGGCTATTACTGGTTCGTGGGACGCACCGACGATGTCATTAAGTCGTCGGGCTACCGTATAGGCCCCTTCGAGGTAGAGAGCGCGTTGATGAAGCACCCTGCCGTAGTCGAGTGTGCCATTACCGGTGTTCCCGACGATATTCGCGGCCAGGTTGTCAAGGCAACCATAGTGCTTGCCCCCGACTATCGCGACCACGACCGGGAGGCCCTCGCCAAAGAAATCCAAGACTTTGTAAAGCAGGCCACAGCGCCCTACAAATATCCACGCATTGTCGAGTTTGTCGACGAGCTGCCCAAGACCATCAGCGGCAAAATCCGCCGCGTGGCCCTGCGCCAGCAATACCGTAGCCGCAACAACCCCGAGCAGTAAGTTTCTGAGGCAACGGCCGATTTGGTAATGTTGGCGAAAAAGTATATATTTGCAGAAAAATAACATAAAACCCTCTATGGAAATGGAAGATACATACATTCGGTTCGACTGGGCGATGAAGCACATGCTGCGCGACAAGGCAAACTTCGACATCCTCGAGGGTTTCGTGTCAGTGCTCCTTGGCGAGGAAATCAAAATCGAGGAAATCCTCGAGAGCGAGAGCAACCAGGACAGCGAGAACGACAAGTTCAACCGCGTCGACATCAAGGCCAAGAACAGCCACGGGCATATAATACTTGTCGAGGTGCAGCTCACGCGCCAGCTCCACTACCTTCAGCGTATACTCTACGGGGCATGCAAGGCCATAACCGAGCACATGAGCCTCGGCGACAAGTACGACAAGGTGAAGAAGGTCTACTCCATCAGCATACTCTACTGCGACTACGGCCAGGGCGACGACTACGTGTACCACGGCCAGACTCGCTTCAAGGGCATACACACGGGCAACGACCTGCTTGTGAGCACCAAGGAGGACGGCGTGATAGTGCAGCACCTTCCCCGCGAGGTCTTCCCCGAGTACTACCTTGTCCGCGTCAACGTCTACGACAAGCTGCCCGAGACGCCGCTCGACGAGTGGATGACCTACCTCAAGACGGGCAAGGTGAGGGAGGACACGCGCACCCCGGGCCTTCAGGAAGTCAAGGAGAAGCTTCGCTACCTGTCGATGACAGCCAGGGAGCGCCGCGCCTACGACGAGCACCTCGACACCATCCGCGTGCAGAACGACGTCCTCGACACGGCCTGGACAGAGGGCCATCAGGAAGGTCGCGAAGAAGGTCGCGCAGAAGGTCGTGCAGAAGGTTTGGCCGAGGGCCGCGCAGAAGGCCGTGCCGAGGCAAAACGCGATTTTGCCCGAAACTTAATCACTATCGGTGTGCCAAATGATATAATAATGAAGTCAACCGGCCTTACTGTCGAGGAAATAGAGGCGCTGCGCAATGACCTTAAACAGTAAAGTTATATCGGAGCGGGTGATAGCCCGGCATTTTGCAGTTTGGGAGTTTTTGCTTAATTTTGCGGTAAATATACGCGAATGAAAAGAATACGCAATTTTTGCATCATAGCTCATATCGACCACGGCAAGTCTACCTTGGCCGACCGACTGCTTGAATACACCAATACTGTTGCCGCCAAGGACATGGAGGCACAGGTGCTCGACGACATGGACCTCGAGCGCGAACGTGGCATCACGATTAAGAGCCATGCCATACAGATGGAGTATACGCTTGACGGCGAACAATATACCCTCAACCTGATTGACACTCCGGGACACGTCGACTTTTCCTACGAGGTGTCACGCTCAATCGCTGCGTGCGAGGGTGCGCTGCTCATTGTCGATGCCTCGCAGGGCGTGCAGGCTCAGACGATTTCTAATCTCTATATGGCCATCGACAACAACCTCGAGATAATACCCGTGCTCAACAAGTGCGACCTCGACTCGGCCAACCCCGAGGAGATCGAAGACGAGATTATCGACCTCCTGGGGTGCAAGCGAGAGGAAATTATCCGCGCCAGCGGCAAGACCGGTCTCGGCGTGCCCGAGATATTACAAGCCATCATAGAGCGCATACCGGCACCGCAAGGCGACCCCTCGGCACCCTTGCAGGCATTGATTTTCGACTCGGTGTTCAACCCCTTCCGTGGCATCATAGCATACTATAAAATCATAAACGGGACTATCCGCACCAACGATTTTGTGAAATTCGTGTCGACCGGCAAGGAGTACCATGCCGACGAAATCGGCATCCTCAAGCTCGACATGCAGCCGCGCAAGGAATTGTCGGCCGGCAATGTGGGCTATATCATCTCGGGCATAAAGACCAGCCGCGAGGTGCGTGTGGGCGATACCGTGACCCATGTCGAGAGGCCGTGCAGCGAGGCAATCGACGGCTTCGAAGAGGTAAAACCGATGGTCTTTGCCGGCGTTTACCCCATCGAGACCGAGGATTTCGAAAACCTCCGTGCGTCGCTTGAGAAACTGCAGCTCAACGATGCGTCGTTGACGTTTACACCCGAGTCGTCGCAGGCCCTCGGCTTCGGCTTCCGCTGCGGCTTCCTGGGGCTGCTCCACATGGAGATTATACAGGAACGCCTTGGCCGCGAGTTCGACATGGACGTGATTACCACCGTGCCCAACGTAAGCTATCACGTCTTTGACAAGCGCGGTGGCATGGTCGAGGTGCATAACCCGTCGGGGTTGCCCGACCCGACCCTGATTGACCATATCGAGGAGCCCTATATCCGCGCCTCGGTCATCACCACGAGCGAGTTTATCGGGCCGATTATGACCCTTTGTCTCGGTAAACGTGGCGAACTGGTCAAGCAGGAGTACATCTCGGGCAACCGCATGGAGCTGATATTCGACATGCCCCTCGGCGAAATCGTGATTGACTTCTACGACAAGCTCAAGAGCATCTCGAAGGGCTATGCCTCGTTCGACTACCATATCCACGACTTCCGCGAGAGCAAGCTGGTCAAACTCGACATACTGCTCAACGGTGAGAGCGTAGACGCCCTGTCGACACTCACGCATGTCGACAATGCCGTGACCTTCGGCCGCCGCATGTGCGAAAAACTAAAAGAGCTAATCCCTCGCCAGCAGTTCGATATCGCCGTGCAGGCCGCAATCGGTGCCAAAATCATAGCCCGCGAGACTATCAAGGCCGTGCGCAAGGATGTGACCGCCAAGTGCTATGGCGGCGACATATCGCGTAAACGCAAACTTCTCGAGAAGCAGAAGAAAGGCAAGAAGCGCATGAAACAGATAGGCTCGGTCGAGGTGCCCCAGAAGGCTTTCCTGGCCGTGCTAAAACTCGACTGACCCCGGGGTGAACCCGCACCCCGGCGAGTTTGTTATTCCTTTGATAATTAATAACTGACATACAAACATGGACAAAAAAGAATTCGACCGTCTGAGCTATGCTCTCGGTCTGAGCATGGGTAACAACTTCCGCAGCTCTGGTATCGAATCTATCCAGGTACAGGACTTTGCCGACGGCGTCGCCGCAGTCTTCTACGGCGAGGAGCCCAAGATGAGCTACAACGAGGCCAAGGCCACAATACAGGAGTTCTTTACCGAACTTCAGAAAAAACAGGAGGCCGCCGCAGCAGCAATGGCCGACGTCAACGCCAAGGCCGGACAGGAATTCCTCGACGCCAACGGCAAGCGCGTAGAGGTCAAGACCATGCCCTCGGGACTGCAGTACGAGATTCTCGAGGCCGGCGAGGGTGAAAGCCCCAAGGCCGGCGACACGGTCAAGGTGCACTATACCGGCAAGCTGATTGACGGCACCGTGTTCGACTCGTCTGTCGACCGTGGCGAACCCGCCACCTTCGGCGTGACACAGGTCATACCCGGCTGGGTCGAGGCCCTGCAGCTGATGAAGCCCGGAGCCAAATGGCGTCTGTTCATCCCCTCGCAACTGGCATACGGCCCGCAGGGTGCCGGAGGCATTATCGGCCCCAACCAGACGCTGATTTTCGATGTAGAGCTTATCGAGGTAAATCCCGACAAATGATACGCCGTCTCAGCCTGTTGCTGTTAATCTCGCTGTCTGCGGCTTGTGTCAAGGCGCAGACAGCGGTTGCCGACTCGCTCGACCGCGCTGTGGCCGTTTTCTTCGCCTCGCAGTTCAAGGTCGCCTTTGCCAACGGCTTGGCCGACCTTCGCGCCACGGGGATTGATGTAGACTCGGCATCGGTGATACGGCTCATTGCGGGCGAGATTGAGGAGCCGTACGACTCGCTGGCCCAGGACCGCGCTTTCGCCGCAATCGATGCGGCGGCAAACGCTGTTGTGGTCGCGGAGAGTGCACGTATGCTTGCCGACGCGGCCAAGGCCCCCGGTGCGCTCGTGCTGCCTTCGGGCGTGGTCGTAGAGACTGTCAAGGACGGCACCGGAGCCTGTCTGACGCGCTCTGACAATGTGACCATGCGCTACGAGGGACGCCTGCCCGACGGCACGGTCTTTGACTCGATAGGCGAAGACGAAGAGCCCCTTACCAGCCCTGTCAACCAGTTTGTTGCCGGCATGACCGAGGGTCTGACCCATATGCGACCCGGCGGCAGGTATATACTTACCATCCCGGCCGACATGGCATACGGTGCCCACGGTGTACAGGGTGTCATACCGCCCCACTGCGCATTGCAGTTTGATATAACTGTTATTTAGTTTAGGGTTTAGAGTTTAGAGGTTGAGGGTTTAAATTCTTGATTTTTAGATACAAAACAAATACAATCAGACCAATTCCACAAACAAAAGATATGAAAAAGATTTTGATGGGCGTGGCCGTCCTTGGCATGGCGGCCGCATTTACAGCCTGCGACAAATGTGCCGATAATTCGTGCAAGACAGTCAACGACTCGCTTTCGACTGCCTATGGCGAGTATGTCGGTTCGATGATTAATGCCGACTTCATGCGTTTTGACAACCACGAGAAGTCTGACAAAGAGGCTTTCTTGCGCGGTATGCAGATTGTCTTCGGTGCCGATGACTCCAAGAACACCCAAATGGGTATGCAGGTTGCCCTGCAACTGTCGGGCGAACTTGCCCAGATGAAGCAGCAAGGTATCGACGTAGACCGTGTGGCCGTGATGAATGCTTTCAAAGCCGCATTCCTCAACGATTCTGTCGATTATGGTCAACTCTCGGTTGCGAGCGACCATTTCCGTATGCTCTACCAGCGCGCTGTAGAAGAGGCCCAGGCCGCCAAGGCTGCCGAGCTGGCCGGTACGGGCGACTCTGACAGCAATGTCAAAGAGGGCCAGGAATTTGTTGAAAAATTCAAGGCCGAGAACCCCGGCGCCATGACCACCAACACCGGCCTGACCTACCTCGTCGAGGTCGAGGGTGAGGCCCCGACACCTGCCGAAGACGCAACTGTTGTCGTAAACTATACCGGCAAGCATATCAACGGCGAGGTGTTCGACAGCACCGACGGCCGCGGCCCCGCGACCTTTAACCTCCAGGGCGTAGTTCCCGGTTTCCGCGAAGGCCTCATGCTGCTCGGCAAGGGTGGCAAGGCCACGCTCGTCATCCCTGGCAGCCTCGCATACGGCGCTAACGGTTCGCACGACGGAAGCATCAAGCCCAACGAGACCCTGATTTTCGACGTAGAACTGCTGGAAATACAGTAATCCTTTAATTTTAAGTTGAGGGTGTGTCAGGATTAATTGTCGCGGGTATGCAGCCCGGCGCTTTTTAATTCTGACGCACCCTCAATCCACCCGTCCCCATGTCAAAACAGCAAGCAATTTCGCCGACCTCGTGTCCCGAGGGCATGTCTTTGTCGCAATGGCAGATACAGCTGCGTGCCCAGGCTGCGAGGAAGGGCGGTTTCGCAATATCTGAAATAGCCGACAAGAACGTGCCCGGTTCTTTCGCGGTCACCAACCCCAAGACACGGCGCAACTACCGCGTGGTATACCACGGCCTTGCCAGCAGTTGGAACTCGTGCGACTGCATGGACTTCCGAACCAACGGCCTGGGGACGTGCAAGCATATCGAGGCTGTGGCGCAGTGGCTCAAAAGCAAGGGCCGCACCCCCGATGCCAGGTTGCCGCGCAACTCGGGCATAGACGTATGCTATATCGGTGGTCGCCGATTGCGACTTCGCCCGGGAGGCCCTAATCAGACCGCTCTGACAATGGCGGCCATGCGCTATTTCGATGACGACCTCTTCGCCGTGCCGGGTATGGTGACAGAGCTGCCGGCCTTTATAGAGCAGGCAAAGCGCATCGACCCACGTTTCTATATCAGCACCGACGCCCTCAACCTCATACTCGAGGAGCGCGACAACCAGCGCCGGCGCGAGCTTGCCGACGAGCTCACCGGCGGCGAAATCGGCTCGGTGCTTAAGACAAAGCTTTATCCTTACCAGGTAGAGGGTATCCGTTTCGCCTTCGGGGCGGGGCGCGCCCTCATCGCCGACGAGATGGGCCTCGGCAAGACCGTACAGGCCATAGGCACAGCCGAGTTGCTAAAGGCTCACAGCATGGCAACGTCGGCACTAATCGTATGCCCGACCTCGCTCAAATATCAGTGGAAGCGCGAAATAGAGCGTTTCACCGGCAGTGATGTCACCGTTGTCGAGGGCGTGCATACCCATCGGCGCGAACTATATGCCGCCCCTACATTCTATAAAATCGTATCATACCATACCCTCGCAAATGATATCAAGACCCTTGGCAACCTTCATGCCGACGTGTTGATAATGGACGAGGTGCAGCGTCTCAAAAACTGGAACACACAGATAGCCCAGGCCGCGCGGCGCGTCGACAGCGACTATGCCGTGGTGCTGTCGGGAACTCCGCTCGAGAACAAGCTCGACGAGCTCTACTCGGTCATGCAGTTTGTAGACCAGTATGCACTGGGGCCTTATCACGAGTTCGTAGACCGCACTACCATATCGTCGCCCACGGGCAAGGTGACGGGCTATCGCAACCTCAACGAGGTAGGCGAACGCCTCAAGGGGTGTATGCTCCGCCGCCGCAAGGCCGATGTGGCCCTGCAGTTGCCCTCGCGCTCCGACCAGATGCTATATGTGCCTATGACAAAGGAGCAGCAGGCCATACACGACGAGTGCCGCTCGATTGTGGCACAGTTGGCCATGAAGTGGCAGAGGCACCGTTTCCTGTCGGAGAAAGACCGCAAACGCTTGCTGCTGACTCTGAGCCAGATGCGCATGGTATGCGACAGCACATATATACTCGACCAGCGGTCGCGCTACGATACCAAGGTTGCCGAGGCTGTGCAGCTTGTGCGCGACGCCATCGACAATGGCAACGACAAGGTGGTGATATTCAGCCAGTGGGAACGAATGACCCGCATCGTGGGCGAGGAACTCGAGCGCGAAGGTGTCGGCTATGAGTACCTTCATGGCGGTGTACCGTCGGCAAAACGCGGTGCCATGACCGAGCGTTTCGCCACCGACCCGGCAACGCATGTGTTCCTATCGACCGATGCCGGTTCTACGGGCCTCAACCTGCAGTGTGCCTCGGTAATCATCAACCTCGACCTGCCGTGGAACCCCGCCGTTCTCGAGCAGCGTATTGCGCGTATATACCGCATAGGCCAACGCCGGCCCATACAGGTGATTAACCTTGTCTCTGCCGATACTATAGAGGAGCGGATGCTGTCGACGCTCAACTTCAAGTCGGGACTTTTCGCGGGCGTCCTCGACGGCGGCGACGACCAGATTACCATCGACGATGCCAAGCTGACAAAGGTCACTACAGCTCTTGCCGAAGTATTAGACGAGAGTGAAGAACATGTAAGTGGAGACAATCGCCCGGCGTCGAATGCAGAACAGACCGAACAGCCTGAACAAACTGAACAGACCGGACAAATTGAACAGCTTGAACATTCCGAGCCATCCGAGCCAACGAAACCAAAGCCTGCTCCAGCGGCCGGTAACGAATTTGTAGATGCAGCCACGGCCTTTATGGGCAGTCTTGCCAAGACACTTTCGACACCGGGAGCCGTTGAGGCGTTGGTCGATAATGTTGTCAAAACAGACCCTGAAACAGGGCGCACTGTGCTTCAGATTCCCGTCGACAGCCGCGATACGGTCATGACCATTTTCTCAGCCTTAGGGCAGTTATTTGCTAAGAAGTAGGTTCTTTCGTCAGACGGTATATCCCATCAGCCCGAGTATGAGGGGCGATAGCAGGGCTGTCAGAAGGCCGTTGAGGGTAAGTCCGAGCGACGAGAAGGCTCCGTAGCGGTCGCTGCGTTCCATAGCTGCACTTGTGCCCAGGGCGTGAGCCGCCGTGCCCATCGACAGGCCCCCGGCAATAGGGCTGCTGACATGGCCTAACTGTATGATTTTGAAGCCTGCTATGCCGCCGAAAATGCCGGTGCATACCACCACGGCGGCTGTCAGCGCAGGTATGCCGCCGATGCTCGACGACACCTCCATGGCGATGGGCGTTGTCACTGCCTTAGGCGCCAGCGACATGATTACCGCCTGCGACGCGCCCAAAAGTTGTGCCACTACGACCACCGAAATAATGCCCGCCACGCACCCGGCCATTTCTGCTATGAGCAGCGGCAGCATCTGTTTGCGTATTGCTTCTAACTGTCGATATAGCGGTACTCCCAGGGCCACAACGGCGGGCTTGAGCCACAGGTCGATATACTCGCCGCTTGCGCGGTAGGTGCCGTAGTCGATGCCCGTGGCCAACATGAAGCAGATTAGTATGATAATCGATACGAGTATGGGGTTGAGAAACCTCGAACCCGTTTTGCGCTGTAGGTATTGAGCCAGGACAAAGACTATAAATGTCAGGGCTATCAGAAATATTTTGTTGGTGAGGAAGTCCATGTCAGTCAGGTGTTTGGGTGTTGCTCATCGAGGCATGGCGCCGAGCCATATTGCGCATATATCGGCGCACGGACTGGTGCACGTGGCCTGTTACGACCATAATCACGGCTGTGCTTGCCACGGCAGCACCGGTAATGGGCAGCCACTCTGCAGCCAGTAGGTCGAGACAACTAATCAGGCCCACGCCGGCAGGGACGAAGAAGAAGCCGAGGTTGTGGACAAGGAAATCGGCCATCTTCTCGACATGTGCGAGCCTGACCACTCCGAGTTTGAGCGCGAAGGTGAGCAGCAGCATGCCGATGATGCTCGATGGCACCGTGATACCCGAGAGCCAGACGATTAGCTCGCCCAGCGCAAGGAAGATAAACAGCACGCCGCATTGTACTATCATATTCATAATTATAAAAATAAAAAGACTACCCCTGACATTTCTCATGGGTAGCCTCGTTTTCGGCCACAAAATTATACATTTTCAGCCAATCTGCCAAAAAAAGATGGTATAATTATTTATGTGCAGAGTCAACTGGCAAGTGCAAAATTAGTGTAATCTTCGGAAGAATTCAACTTTTGGATTTGAAAAGCCTAAT
>VSPF01000096.1 GCA_009775195.1 Muribaculaceae bacterium | reverse complement strand
CGGGGGTAGAAACTGCGCCGAGGCCTACGACCATGACGCCAAGCTTACCGTTTGTCGGTTTGGCTTTAGTTTCGCTCATTTACAATGATTTAGTTAGGTTTATTATTCTTGATTTATTTCCAATTTGTGTTGCCAAAAAGCACTCAAAAAGAGACACCGAGATGGCTCGGTAGTTTTGGCGGCTCAAAAGTAGTAACTATTTTGCTTTTGCAAAAATGTTTTTACTACAAATTTGTTGAAGATTTGTTAACTAAACATAAACTTTTGCTGTAAAGCTGTAATTATGTTAAAATGGCCTCAAAAGTAGTGTAATAAAGTTAAAATGGCTTAATGTGGCAAATCTGTGTCAACGTTGATTTATTTTGTCTGAACCGATATGCCGTATGGTTGTGACATTCCGCATGCCGCGTCCTGGGCCCGGGCATTTGTCGTAGTGTGTGAAGGGTTTACGGGTATCTACTGAAACACTTCTAAGAGGGCAAGGTCTTCGACCTTGGTGTTCTATTTCAGCCATTTGAGGGTGTGTCAAAAAGGATAATTTATAAGAGTCCTCGGAGAGGACAATGCCATGGTTAACCCCACGATTATTCGTGGGGTAGTCGTGGAATCAATACAATAACAATCCTCGGAGAGGATGCAATCGGCTGGGAATATGCCGTTTGCGACCTCTCCGAGATCTTTTGTCTTGGAGATTTCAGTCTGCCCCCACCAATAATGGTGGGGTTACCCACGAAAGCGTCGTCTCCGACGACTTATTATTTTGGCACACCCTCTTCTGCAAATGAACTGTCTTCGAGAGTTTCCCGAAATCTTAACTATCGAAGAAGATTTTCATATTCTTATGCATGCAGCAACTCTACTAAGTATGGCCCAATCCGAAATCACAGTGCATAATTAAAAATATAAGAGATTAGGGTTTTCAACGATAGGAGCTTGACTCTCCGAGGCAAGCCATAGGTCGGGCGTTACATTTAATCGCTTGTGTATAAATGAAAAACATTGCCTCGAAAATGGCTGGTCCCGGAGGTCCCAGCTCCTACATTAGCTACAGTTAGACACAACTGAATATGCACCGGCATTTCGGCTTGACCCCTAAGTATCGGTGTTGGAGACGTCCTATTGTGATTTTGGTCAAATGAAAAAGCCCGGTGCGGGTGCGCCGGGCTTTGGGTCGGGTGTGGTATGATTATTTAGAGAGTTTCTCTTTGAGGGCAGCGAGGGCGTCGATGTCGCCGAGGGTTGTGCGCTCGAGCGGTGTTGCTGCTGCGGGTGCGGGCTCTTCGGCCTTGCGTGCGCTCTGGCGTTTTGCCTTGCGCTCTGCCTGCTTCTCGGCGCGTGCTTCGTCTTCGAAGATGCGGCTGTGCGAGAGGATGATGCGCTTGCTGTCTTTGTTGAACTCGATAACCTTGAAGTTGAGCTTTTCGTCAACTTTGGCCTGAGTGCCGTCTTCCTTAACGAGGTGTTTGGGAGTGGCGAAGCCTTCTACGCCGTAGGGGAGGGCAACGACTGCGCCCTTCTCGAGCATCTCGATGATGGTGCCTTCGTGTACAGAGCCAACGGTGAAGATGGTCTCAAATACGTCCCAGGGGTTCTCTTCGAGCTGCTTGTGGCCGAGGCTGAGGCGACGGTTGTCTTTGTCGATTTGGAGTACTTCGACTTCGATGTCGGCACCGACCTGTGTGAACTCGCTGGGGTGTTTGATTTTCTTGGTCCAGCTGAGGTCGCTGATGTGGATGAGGCCGTCGACGCCTTCTTCGATTTCAACGAATACGCCGAAGTTGGTGAAGTTGCGTACTTTGGCTGTGTGGCGGCTGCCGATGGGGTAGCGAACCTCGATGTCTTCCCAGGGGTCTTTCTTAAGTTGCTTGATGCCGAGGCTCATCTTGCGCTCGTTGCGGTCGAGTGTAAGGATGACTGCTTCGACTTCGTCGCCGATTTTGAGGAATTCCTGGGCGCTGCGCAGGTGCTGGCTCCACGACATTTCGCTTACGTGGATAAGGCCCTCTACGCCGGGAGCGACCTCGAGGAATGCGCCGTAGTCGGCCATGACGACAACTTTGCCTTTGACCTTGTCGCCAACCTTGAGGTTGGGGTCGAGGGCATCCCATGGATGGGGATGGAGCTGCTTGAGGCCGAGGGCGATGCGCTTTTTGTCGTTGTCGAAGTCAAGGATAACGACGTTGAGCTTCTGGTCGAGGGCAACGACTTCGCTGGGGTGGTTTACGCGGCCCCAAGAAAGGTCGGTGATGTGGATAAGTCCGTCGACACCGCCGAGGTCGATGAATACACCGTAAGAAGTGATGTTCTTGACGGTGCCTTCGAGTACCTGGCCTTTTTCGAGCTTCGAGATGATTTCGCGTTTCTGCTGCTCGAGCTCGGCCTCGATAAGGGCTTTGTGAGATACAACGACGTTGCGGAACTCTTCGTTGATTTTAACGACACGGAATTCCATGGTCTTGCCAACGAAGATATCATAGTCACGGATGGGCTTGACGTCGATTTGCGAACCGGGGAGGAATGCCTCGATGCCGAATACGTCGACAATCATGCCGCCTTTGGTGCGGCATTTGATGTAGCCCTTGATGATTTCGTTGTTTTCGAGGGCGGCGTTGACACGCTCCCACGAGCGGCTTGCACGTGCTTTCTTGTGCGAAAGGATGAGCTGGCCTTTGCGGTCTTCCTGGTTCTCGATGAAGACTTCCACCTTGTCGCCGACTTTGATGTCGGGGTTGTAGCGGAACTCGCTCATGGGGATGATGCCGTCGGATTTGTAGTCGATGTTAACCACGGCCTCGCGCTTGTTGAGGGCGATGATGGTACCTTCGATTACTTCTTTGTCTTTGACAGAGTTGAGAGATTCTTCGTAGGCGTGCTCGAGCTCTTCGTGCGAACGCTCACCTTTGGTGTCGCCATGCTCGTAAGCTTCCCAGTCGAAATCTGCGATAGGCGAATTTTGTAATTCGTTCATTTAATTAGTTAATAATGAGGTTAATTGTGTGTGCATCGGCACGACGTGCGCGGGCGCACGCTCCCTTTGCGCCGCAAAGATAGTAATTTCTCGCCTAACTGCCAAATATTTCGATGATAAGTTTGTGAAATTTGTGAGTTTACGGCTCAATTTACGGCTTAATGGCCCGTGGCGGCAAGGACTTCGGCGATGGTGAGTTCGCCGGTAAATATTATTACAGTCGATTCGTCGTCTTCGTCGGTTGTGAGGACGTATTCGAATTTCTTGGGCGAGAGTTTTCTCATATACAAGGCAACGATTTCTTCTTCGTCTTTGATGCGCATAAGGTTTTCGTAGCCGCTTTTTATCAGAGAACGGACTTTTTCAGCGAGGGGCTTGGCAGCCTTGTCCTCGCCCTGGATTATCTCGATATTGTCAACTTTCGACGCAATGCCTGATAGGTCGACGCCGTCACACTTTAAGTCGACCGACCCGATGAGCGACATCATAGCTTTTGATATATACACTGTGGTTATATCGGGTATCTTTTCGCATGCCTTGAAAAATTCTGACTGGGCCGATGCGGCAAGGGCTATAGTGGCGATGATGAGTGAGATGATGAACTTTTTCATACTTGTTCGTTTGTATTTATTGTTATGTGTTTGTCAACTTTATGCCTCAGGCTGTCGGTAGCGGCGGTGGCGCGGTCTACGGCATCATAACCTTTGCGCACGGTTGTGGCCAATAGGGTGAGGGCCTCGATTGCGGCCTGTTCGTCGGTGCGGTTTGTAAGGCTGCCGTCGGCCGGTTGCTCGTGCTCGGAGCCGAGAGGGAGCGCTATGGCAATCAGCACGGCTATTGCTGCGGCGACTGCTGCTGACAGCCACCTGCGGCCTCGCGACGCGAAGATGCGGCGGTTTATGTCGCGGTCGATTTTACTCCGTAGCTCGCCGGGTATGGTGATTTCGGCTTCCATGGCGTCGAACATCCGTCGGTCGGCATCGAATTCCTCGGGTAGCCCCGGGGCACGTAGCAGTTGGCGCAGCGTTTTCTCGTTGGTTTGGTCGATTTCGCCGCTATAATAGAGGTCGAGGAGTCGGCGTAGGGTGTCTCGGTTGTTGATAAAGTCGCTCATTTGTTGAAAAACTCTCTTATTGTGTTGCGGGCACGGCTGAGCAGTACCCTTATGTTTGTGCCGCTGAGCCCGGTCACGTCGATGATTTCGTCGTAGTCGCAGCCGTCGATATCGCGCATGGTCATTACGATGCGTTGCTTGTCGGGCAGGCGGCTCATCGCGGATATTATAAGGTCGACGGTGTCTTTGGTCTCGAGGTCGCGCTCTATGTCGGTATCGTCGGCATAATCGTTGTCGGTCTCAGCCGTTTCCTTGCGTTTGCCGATATTGTCGAGGCATACGTTGCGCACTGTCATAGAGGCGTATGCGGCGAAGTTGGTCACAGTATCGAGCTGGTCGCGGCGTTCCCACAGCCTTATACAGGCGTCCTGCACGGCATCGGCGGCATCGTCGCGGTTGCCGCACAGGTAGAGCGCGGTGCGGTACATGCGGTCGAGCGAGCTGTCGAGGGCGGTCTTGAAGGCGGTGGCGGTCATCGGTACTTGTCAATCTTTATGTTTGTCGAGCTCTTTTTGCGCGAAGTGCATTATGTCGTCTTTGCTGAATTTTCCGCTGACCTTTATAAAGGTACACTCGTCGGGTTCGCTGACAAACAGGTAGATATCCTCGAAGTTGCCGTCACGGTCTTTTGTGAAAATACGGACGGTGGTGTCGTCGTCATGAACTCGCGCGATTTCGTTCATCTGCGGCATGTAGCTGTCGATGCGGTCGGCAAATTTCGCGGTGATTTTTTTACCGGCGTCTGACATGGTTAGGATTTCTACCGATTTGGCTTTCTTCGAAATAGGGTCGTCAAGGCCGCAGGATATGCGTCCGAGCTTGACCATCAGGCGCGGAATCTTGATATGCGTCACGTCGTCGTATTTCTTGAACTCGTCGAAAATATCATCGACAGGGTTGGCGGCAAAGATGCCTACGGCCATCACGATGGCCAGGGTGAGGGTGGTGAGGAGTCGTTTCATCGTCGTAGTTTTTGGTTTCTATCCCTTAGACTGCCCCCGCCCTGAAAATGTTACACCCGACCATAAATTTATTCAACTTTCACAAACGGAAAGTAGAAAATCAGAGGAGTAATGATGCTTAGCTTGTGGAGTGGTTCTTTTTCCATTCCCTTGCAGCCTCTGTCAAGCGGTATTTCTGTTTGGGGTGGTTGGGTTGGTCGGGATATAATAGTTCAACAGCCTCATCTTCTAATGCAGGCCTAAAATAGTTTTCCCGGAAAGATGTGCGATGTGAAAGTCCCATATTTTCCATAATCTCTCTCATTGCCATATAGCCCTCGTTCATAGACATGATTATCTTCTGAACTTGAACGGTACTTGGCCGGAAGTTGAGCGTAAGTTGAGCGTAAGTTGAGCGGAGATTGGTTGGCTCTTGAGCGATTTCTCCACTTAGGCCTTCTTTATTTATCTTATTTTTTTTGGTGTGAATGTAGGTGGGTCGTTTGAAAGTGACGATTACAAAGCCGCCGTCCCAACGCCATGTGGGGTCTTCAACACCTTGCTCACGGCAGGCATCCATTATGCGTTTGGCCCCGGAACCCCAGCTTTCCAGATAGGTTGATTTGTAAAGAGCTTCGGCAATCTTTAGATTGTAATGGTATGACTCATGTGGCTCTTTGAACCTAATAATCTGCAATTAAAAACCTCGGAGAGGTTGCCGGGGCAGCCTCTCCGAGGGATATGGGGGATTGGGGGGTTAGAATACGGGGCGGATGGTGAAGGTGAAGGTGCGGTCGTGGTCGAGGGTCATGCGGTTGTGGCGTTCGGCCAGGGCGCCCCATGAGTTCTCGCCGCCGAGGCCCATCTGCTCTGAGTCGATGTTGACGTAGGTGGTACCGTTGGCGCGGTCGTTGATGTGCGCTTTCTTGACCAGGTCGAGCGAGTGACGGCTCAGACCGTTGGGGTGGTTGCCGGGGTTGGTGGTGTACTGGCGGCCGCCGTATGTCACGTCGAGGTCGTTCTGGCTAAAGGGCAGCACCGTGCCGATGAAGCGGATGTCAGAGGTCATTTCGAGGCCCTCGCCCGAGGGGTCGGTGACGGTGAGCCATTTGAGGCCTGTCTTGCTGCCAGAATCCTGTGTACGGGCCTGGTTGTAGGCGTACTGGTCGTTGACATGCTGGCTGTAGAGGCCGACGGGGGCGCACTGGTAGCGGTCAACGTAGTTCTCGACGGGGCCGCGACCATAGAAGTTGATGTTAGAGTACTGGCCGGGCATGGCAAACTTCATGCCGTGGCGCATCAGGCGCGGTTCGTCGGGCTTCTCGACCTTGCCGGTTATGGCGAGGTTTTCGGTTGCGGTCACCGTGCCGTCGCCGTAGACTTTATAGTCGACGGTGAGCGATGTTTCGGGGAAGGGGGCGGTGTAGACGACTTTGATGGCGGTATAGCCCTCGGCGTTTTCGACAGCTACCGACTTGGGTGTGAGGTCGGGGTGCTGAGCCTCGGCGCAACGCCTCTGCAGTCCGGCACCGAGGTCGTTTTCGGTGTAGGCGCGGCCAAACGAGGGCAGCAACGGCTCGGTGATGAGTGCCTTGCCGGCGAGTTTGTATGAGCTTATGGCGCCGGTGGTCTTGTCGAAGGTGAGTTGCCAGGGCAGGGTACGCAGGCCGTTGGTCACGGTGCCGGCGAAGGTGACAGCCTTGGCGTTGTCGTCAATCTCCATTGGGCTTATGGCGGCGTGGTACATCGTGGGAGCGGTCTCGCGGATAGCCATCTGGTCGGAAGCCACCTCGTAGCCGCGCGGCAGCAGGGCAGTGCTGTTTTTGAGTTCGTAGGCCACGTTGAGGTAGAGGTCTGCTGCGTCGGCGGGCAGGGTAGAGGCATCGATGCCGAGGTTGATGACGGCTGTTGCCTGGGGCGCAACGTTGAGATTGTCGATAGTGCCTTCGCGAACGACTTTGCCGTCGGCTTCGATAGTCCACAACATGCGGACGCCCGAGAGGTCGGTAAAGAAGTTTTCGTTATATACCTTTACCTTGACGGGGTTGACGCCGTCGAGTGTGGTGAGGATGTTGCGGTAGGTGTGCTTCACCTGGTGCGCGCCGGGATGCCATGAGCGGTCGGCTGCGAGGATGCCGTTGCAGTTGAACGAGTAGTCCGACGGGTCGAGGGGATTGTAGTCGCCGCCGTAGGTGAAGATATGGTCGGTGCCGGGTAGTGAGTCGACGGGCTGATAGAGGGCCTGGTCAACGAAGTCCCAGATGTAGCCGCCCTGGAGGGCAGGGTAGCGGCGGATGTCGCGCCAGTACGATTCGATAGTGCCGGTCGAGTTGCCCATTGCGTGCTCGTATTCGCACTGGATGAGCGGTTTCATATATTCGCCGGCCTTGGCTTTCTCCTCTGCTTCCTGGCCGTATTTCTGGCTGCGGTCGATGGTATAGTACATGGGGCAGAATACGTCGCTGCCGTCGCCTCGGTGTGCCTGTTCGTAGTGCACGGGGCGTGTGGTATCCATTTCTTTGACCATGGCGTAAGAGTCAAGGAAGTTCTGGCCCATGCCCGACTCGTTGCCGAGGCTCCACATTATAATAGAGGGGTGGTTGCGGTCGCGCTCTACCATGCGGCGTGCGCGTTCTTTGATGGCCTTGTTGAATTGTGGGTCTTTTGCCACTGCGCGGTCGCCGTAGCCCATGCCGTGGCCCTCGACGTTGGCCTCGTCAATCACGTAGATGCCATAGAGGTCACAAAGCTCGTACCACTGCGGGTCGTTGGGGTAGTGGCTTGTGCGCACCGCATTGACATTGAGGCGCTTCATCTCGCGGATGTCGCGTATCATCTCGTCGCGTGTCATGTTGTAGCCGCCGTAGGGGCTTAGCTCGTGGCGGTCTACGCCCTTGAAGAGCACGGGCTTGCCGTTGACCAACACATTGCCCTTGGCAATTTCGACTGAGCGGAAACCGATGCGTGTGTCGGTCGACTCGGCCACCTGGCCTTTGGCATCGAGGGCTGTGAGCTTGAGGTCGTAGAGGTTGGGAGTCTCGGCCGACCACAGCTTGGGATTGGCGACTTTTATAGGCAGGGTTGCCTTGCCGTTCTTGACGGCCGACTTGCCGGTATAGACTTCCTTACCGTCGTAGGTAAGGGTGGCTTCTACGGTCTTGACGCCGGGGGTGACGGTCACGTCGACGCTGCCGTCGCCGCTCATGGGGGCGTAGACATTGAAGTTTTCGATTCGGTTTGCCGGGCGCGAGTTGATGCTTACGCCGTCGCGTGCTATGCCGGTGAAGCGCCAGAAGTCCTGGTCTTCGAGATATGTGCCGTCGCACCAGCGCACAATCTGCATGGCTATGGTGTTTTCGCCCGGCTTGAGGTATTTGGTTATGTCGAAGCCGGCGGCGAGTTTGGAGTCTTCGGAGTATCCGACTTCCTTGCCGTTGACCCATACTTTAACGTTCGACGAGGCTGCGCCGATGTCGAGTGTGGCGCGGCGTTTGCCGGTGAGAAAGTCGCGGGGTATGTCGACGGTGGTTACATATTGGCCCACGCCGTTGCGGTCGTAGGGCACGTGGGGAGGATTGTTCTCCCACAGCCCGCGCCACTGATAGCCGGTATTGACATAGAGCGGGTCGCCGTAGCCCTGCAGCTCCCACAGGCCGGGGACTTCGATAGTGCCCCAGTCGGCGGTATTGAATCCGGGGGCGTAGAAGGCTTCGTTGACTCCGGCAGCATCGGGGCGGTCGAGATGACGGAAACTCCATGTGCCGTTGAGTGATTTTGTCATGGTCTGGGGCGTGGTGAACGTCGCCGTCATAGGCATACGGTTGCGGTTTGTCACCTCGGCATTCTCCCAGTCAGGAATTTTCGGGGCTGCGTTGGCCGTGAGCAGGCCGAACCCTAAAAGAAACGTGATAAGATTTTTCATGGGGTGTTTAGATGAATACGAGTGCAAAGATAGCCAAAAAACGCGAGACCGAGGTGTATATTTCTTTCAAAAACCACAGCGCAACCCCACCCACCGCGACAAATCATTCAAAAACAGGGGCTGAGAGACCAAGTAGAGCCGGGATAATCAGTTAATCAGGACTGGATTATTACAATATCTGCCATCCAGGGATAGTGATTCATTTCGATTCGAAAACTTCGTGATAGCCCCGTTTCGTTTGGTTCTACATGGACTCGGTATTTGTATGGTGTTAATGACTCATAAACAACCGAAGACCATTCGCCGTGAAAGTTGTAATTTTCGAGGTCTTTAGGGACTGCGTATTTGTATCTATAGCTTATTTCGCAAAACTGGTTTTGCGTTAGCGTTATGCAGGAGAAGTCGCAACCATTCACGACGAAGTCTGCACCTTCAGAGGGTATGAAGCACGTATAGCGGAACAGTCCTTTTTCTACTGTATAATCACCTATCCCCTCGATGTCAACTTCGATGAATACCGGCTCGTCCCTGTCTTCTTTTGGATTGTCGTCGCATGACATAAGCAATGTAATGCACGCGATAGTGATAAATATAAGAATAGTTTTTTTCATAAGACTATTTGGAATTTTTTATTAGTGTTTTGGATTGTTTTGACAAACTACTCATGGAATCGTTGATATTTGCAGATGCCTGAGTCGTTAGTGTTGATAAATATGATTTATTTTCTAATACCAATTACCATATTTATTTTAGAAACGTAATCCGGTTTGCTGTAATTAACGAACGGGTCATTGGCTGTGGAGTATTGTGTGCCATCGTCAAAAAATTTGGGGCTACCGTTAAATGCGTTGCTTAAGTAATAGCCGTCGTGCCTTCCTTCCCACCCCCAATTACAGAGGGGATAGTATTTGATGATTGTTTGTTTTCCGGCATATACACCTTCTTTAGTATACAGTTCATTAACTTGTTTTCTTTCTAATAGACCATGAACAAGCCAACGATGTCCATTACCGTTTTTTTGACTACGTCCACCGACAAGTACCGAATATCCTAATTTTAATTCTTTAACAATATCGTCAGTGTTATAGTTGACAAGTTTCCCACCGCTTGAATATCCGAAAGCTTTGAGTGTTCTCGGTATATTTTCCGGGTAGGCTCCACTGTTGTATCCATAGTCCATGTCAAGATTTTTCTTAAGTCCTAATTGTTGCATAAGACGAGCAATGTCTTTTTGTGCGTCTTCGAATGGTGTTGAGGTTAAAGTCATTTTCTCCCAATCAAATGAATAACCATTATAGGATGACGGTTGTTTGTAAATAGACATTAATTGGGCTAACGCAGTAGCAACACAGCCTGTTGCGCATTTTTCACCATCCTTTTCCGGGCAATAATAATTGTATGGGTCTCTTTGTCCCCATTTGACAAAGCAATATCCGTAATCTTTATAGATAGTATTTTCCCATTCTCCATATATTTTAAATGTTTCTGGGTCGTTTGGGTCGACATATGGATAGGGCGTCTTGTCTTTTATTTTTGATGGGCCTTGATTACCCATTCTTTCTAAGAAGATGGCCAGGCCGGGGTTGTCAATAATGGTGTCTTGGGGGAAAGAGCCTTTTTCAGCTAATGCTATTAGGGAAGGAACTCGTTTGTCTCCCGACATGATGGCAAATCCATTGTCGTCCGCGAAATTAAATACATGGATAGGCAGGGCTTCCTCGTCAGAACGAGAAGAAGCATCTCCCAACTTTGTAGTGAAGCTGCTCTCGATAGTGCGGTGTGATGTTCTGGACTCCGTGTCAGCGGTTTCGATGTCGGCCAATAGACCGAGGAGGTCTTGCTTGGCTTCGTCGATTGTGATAACATTGTTGTCGGAAGACACAACAGGCGTTTGGCGCAATTCTTCTTCAGAAGAACAAGATGCGATAAGCAATGCTATCGCAAGTGTGAGAAATGATTTTAAGAATTTAGACATATATTTGAGGTTTATGGTTTGATGATTTGTCTGGAAATAGAATGTGATGCAAATATAAGCAAAATAGTTGTATGTGCTGATAATTATTGGAAAATGTTTACAAAATAAATGTTTGATGTGATGATATGCTTTTGTGATGGCTGTTGCGCTTGCTTTTGGTTGGCTGGGGCAAGTGACATGAAAAAGCCGGCCCGGGGAGAGCTAAAGCCTTTTTCCCCGAGCCGACTTCGGCCAAGTTATTATCTATCTCTCTATTTTATGGAAGTCTTATCTAAGTTCGTTGGTGCTGCGAAGTACGACTTTGCGCGGAGCTTTGCCGGGAGCGTATTCGATATAAATACCATTTGTAGGACGGTGGTTGTAGACTGTGCCGTCAAGGCCAATCCAACGGCGGTGAGGGGCATCCGAACCGGCGGCATCGACAGTTTCGATTGACGACATGATATTGTTGGTGAACTTCTTCCAACCATCAGCCTCGGAATATGCTGCAACGGACTGCTCGGGCACAATCAGCTTGCAAGTCTCGACATCGATGCCTAAGAATGGGTCATTCCACTCGACAGTCGGAGGAACCACGGACATACACGTCAGTGACTCAAGGCTCGTGCATAATTTGAAAGCCTCGTTGCCGACCGATGTGGTAGAAGCCGGTAACTCGATGGCGTAAAGTTTGGCGCAAGCCTCGAAAGCATTGCGACCAATGGCAATAACACCCCCGGGCACGACAACGTCGTCGGTGCGGCCTGACGGGCAGCATATCAGGGTAGTCATGTCCTTGTTGTAGAGTATGGCGTCGGCCGAAGCGTATTCGGTGTTTTCCTTAGCGACCATAGCACATGACATTTTTATGTCGGTTTGGCCGCCTCATTTTTAACATTTGCCCAAAAGTCATGAAGGAGGTT
>VSPF01000095.1 GCA_009775195.1 Muribaculaceae bacterium | reverse complement strand
GTGATGAAGAAAGACCGACAGCTTGTCGAAGCCGCCGGCCTTGATATTACGCCTAATGAAGGGATTTTATAGTTTAACAAACACCGATTTTGCATTTTCACATTATTTTGTTAATTTTGACGCGAAATATTAAAAAGAAGGGCCATTCTAAATATGTGTCCCAACTTTAACGAGTTTTAATTGTTAACAAAATATAGGTTAATATTTAACCTTTTACCTCTCCGTTGATAATGAAGAAACAAACAATCTGGATACTCGCTATAGTAATGGCAATAGCCTTTCTCGGGCTGCTGTGCATACAAATATTCTATATGAGAAATATCGTGCAGATACGATATGAGCAGTTTGCACAGGGCGTGCGCCAGAGCCTTGTGGCGGTGTCGCAGCGTCTCGAACAGGACGAGGCACGTCACTACCTCGAGGACGATGTGCGCCAGGTAGAGATGTCAGCACTGATGAGCCAGTATATCGGCGACAACCCCAACCGCCTGGGCGGCATAAAATACTCGTTTACAACGCGCACGGGTCTCGAAGCCGACCTCACCATCAAGGGCGACATAAGCGAAATCAACAACATACAGACCAGCGGCGGCATGGGTGCCCACTACCGCAGCATGCAGGATGCCTACCGCAACCGCTACCTCTACCAGCGCGACATGCTCGACGACGTGATATTGAACATCATATCGAAGTCGTCGAACCGGCCCATTACCGACCGCGCCGACTCTACGCGCGTGCGCCGCTACCTGCGCACCGAGCTCGACACCCTGGGACTGAAAGTGCCATTTGAGTTCGCAGTGGCCAACCATGCCGGTACAATCATGTATAAGTCACCGAATTACCAGGCTAATACGGTCGACCACGACAACATGTTCATACAGGCATTGTTTCCCAACGACGTCAACGGCACCAACAACTACCTAAAGGTCTACTTCCCGACCAAGAACGACTATATCTTCTCGTCAATCTCGTTTATGGTACCGGCCTTTGCCTTTACCTTCATCTTGCTGATAATATTTGTCTACACCATCGTTGTCGCTTTCAGGCAAAAGAAACTGACCGAGATGAAAAACGACTTTATCAACAACATGACTCACGAGTTCAAGACGCCCATCTCGTCAATCTCGCTTGCCGCACAGATGCTCAACGACCAGAGCGTGCGCAAATCGCCGGCCATGCTGCAGCAAATCTCGACAGTCATAACCGACGAGACCAAACGACTGCGCTTCCAGGTCGAGAAGGTGCTGCAGATGTCGATGTTCGACCGCCAGAAAGCCACCCTGCGCCTCGAAGACGTAGACGCCAACGCGGCAATATTCAATATCGTCAACACCTTCAAACTCAAGGTCGAAAAATACGGGGGCACCATTACGGCCAACCTCGACGCCATGGACGCGATTGTAAATGTAGACGAGATGCACTTTACCAACGTAATCTTCAACCTGCTCGACAATGCCGTGAAATACCGCAGCGAGGAACGCCCATTGAGCCTCACCGTGACCTCGCGCGACCTCGACGACGACAATCTCGAAATCACCATCGCCGACAACGGCATAGGCATCAAGCGCGACGACCTGAAGAAAATCTTCGAGAAATTCTACCGCGTATCTACCGGCAACCGTCACGACGTGAAAGGCTTCGGCCTCGGCCTGGCCTACGTCAAGAAAATGATTGACGAACTCGGCGGCACCATCACGGTAGAAAGCGAATATAATATCGGAACAAAATTTATAATCATATTACCACTCTCTAAAAACTGACCACTATGGAAGACCGCATGAAAATTCTTCTATGTGAAGACGACGAAAACTTAGGCATGCTGCTACGCGAATACCTGCAGGCCAAGGGTTACAACGCCGACCTGTTCGTCGACGGCGAAAGCGGCTACAAAGCTTTCCTCAAAGGCAAATACGACATCTGCGTACTCGATGTGATGATGCCCAAAAAAGACGGCTTCACACTGGCACAGGAGATACGCACCGTCAACTCCGAAGTCCCCATCATTTTCCTGACCGCCAAGTCGCTCAAGGAGGACATACTCGAGGGCTTCAAAATCGGTGCCGACGACTACATAACCAAGCCCTTCTCGATGGAAGAGCTGGTATTCCGCATCGAGGCAATCCTACGCCGCGTAAAGGGCAAGAAAGGCAAGGAAATCACGATGTACAAAATCGGCAATTTCACCTTCGACACCCAAAAACAGGTGCTGATGATTGGCGACAAAATCACCAAACTAACCACCAAGGAGTCGGAGCTGCTGAGCCTGCTGTGCGCCCATGTCAACGAAATCCTCGAGCGCAACTATGCCCTCAAGACTATCTGGATTGACGACAATTACTTCAATGCCCGTTCGATGGACGTCTACATCACCAAGCTGCGCAAGCACCTCAAAGACGACCCGACCATCGAAATCATCAACATCCACGGCAAGGGCTACAAACTCATCGCCCCCGATGCCGAAGCCGCCAAATAAGCATCCATCAATCCCCTATAAGCAGTAGCGACGCCTCCGCGCCGCTACTGCTTTTTATAAAGACAAAGGAATGTGCCTGGATAGACATAGTGGCAAAAGGAGCGAAACGTTTTAGAGAAGTTTCCATTTTCCGCTCCTCGCAGAACCGACACGAATAAGTCTACCTGATTTCTTTAATATAGATATAATTCTATCGATAGTGCTTTTTGACTGGTTTGTTGTTTGGGCTATCTCAGCTATTGAGATATGAGAATCCACCCCAATCAACGTCAGAACCAGCTCTGAAAGCGGCTTATCAACGTCATTAACGTCATTTGATGTTGATTGACGTTGATTGACGTTAATCGGTAATTCAAATCGAATCTCAGACTTTGTTATATCACTGTCTATAGTTACAGCACAATCGGTCAGATTTTTCCAATTCAGAATTTTGTCAATACCATAACCTCCGTTCTCTGACAACCTGGCAAGCTTGAAAAAACGTAGTATATTAGGGTTACGAGGTTGCGACACAATAGCTTGCCCAAGAATATTTAGGTTTACAGGGAAACTACCCGCATTCTGTAAATGTATGCTTGTGTCGAATACTCTAACTGTTGAGTGTATCTCGCTAAAATAATCGGCATGAGCCAACATATTTACCAGAGCTTCTCTGATACAATATAGCCTGGTATTGTCATCCGGCGCAATTCCGTCAGGACGAGGTGTATAGGGATTATCTATCCTTGTTCTCAACCGGTGTAGGATAACTTTATAATACTCCCAGATATTTTCTTGCTCCTGTATACGAAATGTATATCTTGTCTTTGCATCATGTATTGACGTACCGGGAATTTCAATGTAGTCAATGAGAAAATCAGGGTTACTGCGGAGTATCGCCTCAATGTTGCCAAACATCAGCAACCCACCCACAGTCAGCAGTCCATTAAGCATTATACCGGTCTTGACTGCGAATTCTGTATCTAATAGTGTATTATACGACAAGTCGGGATTAAATGCTCTAAGATATGCACGGTAATCCTGAACCGAACCTTGATTTATATCGTCATAACTCGACCCAAAAACCACCTCATTCGACTTCTTGCCAAACGCCTGGTCTCGCTGCATAGCGCGAATTTCGAACTCTGTGGCTCGCTGGTCACCACTCCCGATTCGAATATATGTGTTAGACGGGACGCTTATGTAGACTGGCTTGTATTCTGACATCGGAATATAAAACGCCAACACAATTTTACCTTCAATGTCGAATTTTGCTGCCTGAACTGAAATACGTTGATTGAACTTACCATTCGAACGAAGAACGGTAACAAAATCTTGTTCTAACTTTTCTGGGAAATCTACACCTTGAATTTCATAAATAGATTTACCACCAGTTCTCCGTTCTTTTACCCCGAATACAATCCACCCTCCGTAAGAATTGGAGAAAGCACTTACCGTTTCCCAAGCAGTTTTAGGAACTTCATTTTTGGCTTCTTTAACTTCGAAGTCATTCCATTCGACACCGTTCAATCGGCTTAACAATTCTTGTTTCGTCATCATCATATTTCTTTCTTTGCAAATTTACGATTTTTTCGGTATAAACAGCATTAACGGGAAAAATATTAGTGAGTGATAACAAAACAAGCATTGGCGAGTCTGATACATATAACAACGAAGCTTGCAATAGTAGCGACGCACGGGCGTCGCTACTGCTTTTTATAGAGGTAAAGAATGGTGCCGGGTATAAAGGAAACATAATGCCTAAAAGGACAAAATGAGGGCCCAATCCGAAATCACAGTGCATAATTAAAAATATAAGAGATGAGGGTTTTCAACGATAGGAGCTTGACTCTCCGAGGCAAGCCATAGGTCAAGCATTATATTTAATCGCTTGTGTATAAATAAAAAACATTGCCTCGAAAATGGCTGGTCCCGTTCCAGCTCCTACATTAGCTACAGTTAGACACAACTGAATATGCACCGGCATTTCGGCTTGACCCGGGTTAACCACAAAAGCGTCGTCTCCGACGACTTTTCATTTTGATTCACCCTCATTAACATTTCGGCGGAACTTCAGCCTTACAGCCCGTGTTCTTTGAGCCAGTGGAGCATGGTGTGATACACCTTTTGGCGTATTTCCCTGCTCGACAGGGCTAAGTCGTGGAGACCGCCGTCAAATGTGACTTCAGTAACATCCGGCCCGAGCCGACGTCCATACCGCGAGATAGCTTCGACATCGAGTATGGCGTCGGCCCGGTTATATTTTTCTTTAGAATCACCGTTTTTTACCGACTCAGCCGAATGCATGAGCAAGACGGGCACCTCGATTTTGCGACGACGTAACTGCTGCTGCGCCCTGTGGATTGCGCGCACCCAGCCCATGTCGGGGTCGGGTAATACGTCGGGCTTCCATTCTACACGGTAGTCCCATTCGCCCCCATATCGAGTAGATAGCGATTCGGCATATCCGCTATCGGGCTTCTGCCCTACCCTGACATTTGGCAACACACGCCCCATGGCACTGACGAAAGGCATGGCCACGCGACGCATCAAGGGAGGCAAGTTCCAGTCGAGAAACGGACTGTTGAGTATCAATGCCTTGATAAGCGGCGACGGTGCTTCAGACATATACAACGAAGTGGTAAGGCCACCCGTCGAATGACCGAGCAATGCCACCTTGTCATTACCGTCAGCCCTGATTATGTCGACTGCCGAGTCGATATCGGCAAAATATTCGTGAATATCCCTGACCTGGAACATCTTTTGAACGGCCATGAGCGAACGGCCATACTTACGCAGGTCTACGGCATAGAAGTTATAGGCATTGTCGGCAAACATACCGGCCATTTCAGCCTGTAGGAAATAGTCGCTAAAGCCATGGACATAGAGTAAGGACTTGCGGCTCGTGCCTTTCGATAGCCTACGTATGACCGTGCTGCGCACGTGACCACTATAATCGTCGGGATGCGGTATATATTGCATTTCGAAACCGGTGCCCAAAATATCAGGCAACCAGCCTGTCTTGTCATGTTTCATCACTTTTGAGATTTATATGCTAAACGCCCCCGAGAGAGTTTTAGTTGACTCTATAAGCTGACAAATGACCTTGCGAACTGACACAAAAAAAGGGAAAGCTTACTACATCGCGCCGCTACAACCCGATACCCTTGCTTCGGTCAAGACCTGGGGGATTTTCGGGGAGCTGGCCGTGTAGGACTTTCCCGGGCACAAAATTACAACATCCTTTCGACCCGGCCAAGAGGAGTCATAAAATTTAACTAAAATTCACACTACGCCGCCTGCGCCAAGAGAAAAAGAAGGCTGTAGGCAAACATCGACATGGCCGTAATACCTAAAAGGTGATTTAGGGCGTGGCCGTGCATACGAGCCATACGCAGTGTAATCGCCAGTGCGCCGACGAGGTATACGAGCGGTGCGGCAAGCCATCCACAGGGAAGAGCGAACCACCCCGGGGCCATCAAAACCACGGCAGCAAGCGCGTTGGCAAAGTAAAGCCAGGGCATAGCCCGGCGACCGAGGGTGTTGGCAAGGGTATGCTTGCCCACGGCAAGGTCTTCGTCGGCATCGCGATAATTATTGATAATAAGCACGTTTGCTCCCATCAGGCCAATCGAGGCAGAGGCGGCCAAAACCGACGCAGACCACGAAAGGGCCTGCACATAGTAGGTGAAATTGACCGGGATAATGCCGAAGAATAAAAATACGGCGACCTCGCCCATGCAATGCGTAGACAAGGGCCACGGCCCGGCACTATATGCAATCGCGAATAGCCCGATAAGTGCCCCGACAGCGATGAGCCACAGGCCGCCCCAATATGTCAGGGCCAGGCCAACACAAGCGGCGACACCGAGCACGCCGAATGTGGCATATTTCATAGCCCGGGGAGTGAGGTCGCCCTCGGTGACACCGCGCCGAGGCCCCTCGCGCCCGGCGCGGTCACGCCCGGCGCGATAGTCGTAATACTCGTTTGCAAAGTTCGACGCCACCTGGCAGAGCAGTGCGAACAAAAGGCACAGCAGCGCAGGCGCACCCTGGAATACTCCGTCGGCAAGCGCGTATGCCACGGCGGTGACCACTCCGGCCACCGATACCGGCAAGGTGCGGAAGCGCACCGCCTCAATCCATGCTCGTGTTAGTTTTCCCATTACAGGGTGCAAAATTACGCAAAATTCACCGAACGGCGAAAGTGTTAAATAAAGAAAAAATCGAAGATACATGGCGAAAAAAATAATTAGTGCCGTAGGTTTGATGTAAGGCAAACATTCCCTTACCTCATCAACAATGACACACCGCCATCAGCTAAGCCCCAAAACACGAGCAATCCTCACCGCCCGTATCGAGTCGAGCCTCGCACGGATATTTCCGCCGCTACAGCTCGGTGGCTCCAGTGTCAGATGCCACCTGTCGATGAACTGACACCGACGCCATTCTCCTCCCTCCAAACAAATTTTTGTCGAACATTAAAAAAGCAGAACCAAAAAAAATTCGTAATTTCGCATCATTCTCCTCCCCCTCCTAAAAAACGATAGTTATGAGTACCAATATCGACGATATCATCCGTTTGTTCGTACGCCGCCAGGCCACAGCCGAACAACGCCGCCAGGTCAAAGAATATATATATGACAATGCCGACAATTTCAACGTTCTATTAAGAATCATGCGCGAGGAAGCCATGAAAGACATGGGTCTCAACCCCGACGAAGACTTCCTGCCCGAACTCCTGAAAGAACGGTCGCCGCAAGCCTTTGGCGAATGTCCGGCCTTTGCCTGCTATAACAACAAACAGATAATATCAGCCGATTTTGCCGACGGCGAGTCGGACGACGATATTTTCGGCCACCTATGCCGGGAAATCCTCTACGAACAGCCAGCCTGGTACTAATACTAAGGAACCAAAAACTTCTCGAACGACACAGTGACACCCGAGCAACGAGTGCCACCGTGTTGGCATTTTTCTATTAATCAAAGAATAATACTTCAGCAGAAATAATAAGCTTATTTACACATAGAGTTTTCGACTTTTAGACCAATATTAAAGCCATAAACTCCACTATTAAAGTCTGACGAAGAGAAAAATTTTGGAGATTACGTAATTTTTTGTAATTTTGCTGTTGTATAACACAATTTTACAGCATATCTTCCGGGCTTAATATGATAAAAGCGACACTCGAAAAAGTTATCAACGAAGACATGGCTGAGATTTGGCAGATATTGAAGCCAGACGAACGCCGCGCCGTAGCTGAAAACTTACAAATACACAACTTCAAGAAAAACCAGCTCATTTATGCCGAGGGTGAGCAGCCTGAATATTTGTGGGTACTCCTCAAAGGCAAGGTCAAGAAGACCAAAGAAGGCGTCGGAGGGCGTGTGCAGATTATCCGCCTCATCCGGCCGGTGCAATATTTCGGTTACAGGGCATTTTTCGCCGAAGAGCCATACGTGTCGAGTGCCCTGGCATTCGAGCCTTCGACGCTCGGGGCAATCCCCCTGACACTCGTCAAGTCGCTGATTGACCAAAACATACAGTTGGCATGGTTCTTTATCCACGAGCTGTCGCACAACCTGGGCGGCTCTGACACACGCATAGTCAACCTGACCCAGAAGCATATACGCGGGCGCCTGGCCGAGGCCTTGATAGTGCTGCTCGACAATTATGGTTACGAAGACGACAACTGCACCCTCAAAATATATATGGCACGCGAGGACCTGGCAAACCTGTCGAACATGACCACCTCGAACGCCATCCGTACCCTGTCGACATTTGTGACCGAGAAGATATTGCTCGTCGACGGCCGCCGCATCAAAATCATCAACGAGCCCCAACTGCGCAAAATCTCGAAATTCGGATAAGCCTTTGAGATTTAAGAAGATATGCACACACAGCCCAACGAGGCTGTGTGTTATTTTTTATATAACACCCTCTCGGAGGGCATTTTCCTGACAAATCCCGATTAATCGAGAAGAAATCTGAGCCCATAATTCTATGAATTGACCTTTATTATCGCCTTGGCTATGCTGATTAGGCCTGGGGCGTAGCGTTGCTTTAGCTCGTCGTAGGCCGTGTCGGGGCGCGACGTGAGGGTAGCGGCAATATCCTTGTATTCGTCGGCGGTTATAAGTTTATGGAACGATGTGACAAGGCCATTCTCTATGAGTTCGGCAAAGTGGTTTTGTATGGTCGAAACCTTTACCCCCTTCGATTCGGCAATCTCTGGCACAGACAGGCCTGCATTGAAAAGTATGAGAGTCTCCTTGACGCTCGTACCCTTTGGCGTAGAGCCACCGAGACCTTCGAAACGACGTATCGCCTGGACAAAATGTCGGCCATATTTGGCTGCCTTCGTCTCGCCGACGCCCGAGACAGCCAACATCGCATCGAGGTCGGCGGGGCGGCGACGGGCCATGTCGAGCAGCGTGGCATCGGAAAAAATAAGGTAAGGGGGCAAGCCCTGCTTGCGCGAAATATCCGAGCGGACGGCCTTAAGCTGCTCGAAAAGCTGCTCGACAGGGTCGGTAGAGACCACAATTTCTTTTTTTGCCGACTTTTTCGATTTCAAAGCCTCGGGGGGCGGACATACCGACAGCTCGATGCGCTCGATACCACGAAGTATACGCATACCATAGGGCGTGACATTGAGCTTGTTACCACGCTCGTAGGCCATCTCGAGCAAACCGAGCTGGAGCATCTGGTTGATATAGTCGTTCCATTCCTCGTACATAAGGTCGGCCCCGACGCCGAATGTCGGCAAGAGGTCATAGCCGGCCTGTCGCACGTCGTAGCGCTGCGCCCCTCGCAATATGTTGATAAGCATCGCTATGCCGATTTCCTGCCTGGTACGCATCACAGCACTCAATGCCTTCTGGGCCAGGATAGTGCCGTCGAAACGTTCGGGCTTGTTCTTGCAATTGTCACAGTTGCCGCAGTCGCAGTTGCGTTCCTCGCCGAAATAGCTCAGCAATATGCGCCTGCGGCACACACGGGCTTCGGCGTATGCCTGCATACGGGCAAGTTTCTCGAGGTTTACCTCGCGCTGGCCCGACTCCTGGGCAAAATTGCGGCGCATAATCACGTCGGCATACGAATAAAACAGTATGGCCTCGGCCGGGAGTCCGTCGCGGCCGGCACGTCCTATTTCCTGGTAGTAGCTCTCGATGTTGCCGGGCATGTTGCAATGCACGACCCAGCGGATATTGCTCTTGTCTATTCCCATGCCGAATGCCACCGTGGCACAAACCACCTGGGCCGAACCGTCGAGAAAAGCCTTGAGCGAGGCATCGCGCCCCTGCGGCGACATGCCGGCATGATAACACACCACCCGGAGACCAAGGGCGGCAAGCGCCTCGCATGTGCTCTCAGCACCCTTTCGCGACAGGCTGTAGACGATGCCCGAGTCCTGCGGGTATTTCGCGGCCATCGAGGCTATGAAGCGCATACGGGTCTTTTTGTCGGGGTTCGTGTAGGCACGCAGGGAGATATTGGGACGGTCGAACGAAGTGAGCAGGCAATAAGGGTCGTGCAAGCCGAGCTGGGCGACTATATCGTCGCGCGTAAGGCGGTCGGCAGTCGCCGTCAGGGCAACGACAGGAACCGACGGGAACTGTCGCTTGATTGACGACAGGGCCGTATAGTCGGGTCTGAAATCATGACCCCACTGCGATATGCAATGGGCCTCGTCGATAGCAAAAAGGCTTATTTTCAGAGCCCTAAAGCGGTCGAGCTCGAGCAATAGGCGTTCGGGCGAGATATAGAGCAGCTTGAGGCGGCCGTTGTACGCCGCGTCGAAAATACGCTGATTTACCGACTCGTCCTGGTTAGAATGTATTGCCGCCGCCGGTATGCCGTTTGCCACCAGGCCCTGGGTCTGGTCCTGCATGAGTGCTATAAGTGGCGAGACTACTACCCCGCACCCCTGGGACAAGAGTGCCGGCAGCTGGTAGCAGATAGACTTGCCACCGCCGGTAGGCATGATGACAACGCAGTCGCGACCGCCAGATGCAGCCTCTACGACCTCGTACTGCCCGGGGCGGAAAGAGTGATAGCCATAGAAACGCGCCAATAGCGACAAGGCACGCTCGTAGAGTGTATTATTTGTCATTATGCTCCTTTCTGATGATACGCTGGCGCGCGTCGAGGGCATCGATGAGCGCAGTCAGTTCGCGCCGCATGGCATGGAGACGCTCGATGGTCTGGTGCAGCCTGTCGACATTCTGCCTGGTGCTGCGCAGGTGTTCGCGCGCACCCTCTACGGTCAGGCCTTTCTCCTTGATAAGGAAGCGAATCACGCGCAACTGCTCGATATCGGCCGAAGTGTAGAGGCGTCGGCCGCCGGCGTTGCGCTTGGGGCGCAGCGTCGGAAATTCCGTCTCCCAATAGCGCAGTGTCGACGCCGGGAGCCCGAGCATCTCGGCCACGTCGGCTATACGGTAATATTTCTTATCGAGTTGGTCCATGGTCAGTCCATCACGTGGCCGGCATTTTCGGCCAGGTTGATTATCTCGTCGTATTGCTCGGGCGAGAGGTCATAGAAATAGTAGTTGACTGGGTTTTGAGGCGCGCCACGGTAGCGCACCTCGTAGTGCAGGTGCGGCCCGGTCGATTTGCCGGTATTGCCGACAAGCCCTATAAGGTCGCCGCGCTTCACCTGCTGGCCGGGACGGGCTATGAGTTTCGACAGGTGGGCGTAGCGCGTGGCGTAATTGAAGCCGTGGTCGATTTCGACCATATTGCCGTATGCGCTCTGCCACGAGGCTATGCGCACGCTGCCGTCGGCGGTGGCATAGACCGGCGTGCCGACAGGGGCAGAAAAATCCATGCCCTCGTGAAACTTCATGGTGCCGTAGACGGGGTCGCGGCGCACACCGTAGCCCGAGGCCATGGTGCGCAGGTATTTCTCGGGCACGGGCTGTATGGCCGGCATATGGGCGGTACGCGCCTTGTTGCTGTCGACCTGCGAGGCAAGATAGTCGTATGATTTCACCTGGGTGTAGACCATCTGGTCGAGGCGGTCGAGCTTGTCGCGGACGAGCGATACCAGTTCGTCGTCGGGCAGCGAGTCGAGGCGGTCGAATATGCGCTGCCGCTCGAGGCCGGCATAACGCCTGGCGGCACTCAGCGGCTCGGCCTGCATCATGGCGCGGTAGAAATTATTGTCGCGCTCGGCGAGGTCTTCCATCACGGCGATAGCCTCGTCGGCGCGGCGTCCGAGCAGGTCTACACGGGCCTGGAGCCGTTCGTTCGACTGCCGCAGCATCTTCTCGCGCGGCGTCTCCACGAAGCTGTAGAGTGCCACCCCTATCACAGCGACCACTGCGATGGCCCACACATACGGGCGTATTGCAGCGGCAATGCGGCGACGCCTGTCGGGATAGACGCGCTCATACTGCTCGGTGGCCGGGTTGTAACGGTAGAAGA
>VSPF01000094.1 GCA_009775195.1 Muribaculaceae bacterium | reverse complement strand
ATATATACACTGCGAAAACCGCCACGACGGCGACAGTTGCGGCGTGTGCCCGGCCTGCCTGCAGCACCAGGCCTTCAACCATATCGACACCGTATTTTCATTCCCGGTGGTGAAGAAAAGCGGCCGCACGGCACTCAGCGACGACTATCGCGAAGTATTCCAGGAGTTTATGACCGAGTCGCCATATATGGACTTTGACCTGTGGGTCGAAAAACTCGACAACATCAACGCCCAGCCGCAAATATATGTAGAGGAAGGCACCGAACTGCTGCGCCGCCTTACCTATATGACCCGGCGGTCGCAGTACAAAGTAGTGCTGATGTGGCTGCCCGAACGCCTAAAGGAAGAAACCGCCAACAAACTGCTCAAACTCGTCGAGGAGCCGTTTGCCGACACCATCTTTATCATGGTCAGCAACAATTCGCGCCAAATCTTGCCTACCATCTACTCGCGCACGCAGCGCATAGTCGTACGCCGCTATAGCGACAGCGAGCTCGAGGGCGTGCTCATCAGCCAGGGCATGGACGCCCCCACCGCCTCCGACATGGCGCGCATAGCCGACGGCAGCGTAAACCTGGCATGGAAAACGGCACAGGTATCGGCCGAACGCCGCAAATACTTCGACCTCTTTGCCGAGCTGATGCGCAAGGCATACGGCCGCAAGGTGCTCGAGCTGCGCACATGGAGCAAGACTGTGGCCGAGATGGGCCGCGAACCGGCAATGCAGTTTATCGACTACTGCTGCCGCCTTATCCGCGAGAGCTTCGTGATGCACCTGCACGTAGACCAACTGCTGACCCTGAGCCGGTCGGAACACGAGTTCGTGGTACGCTTCTTCCCTTTCATCAACGAGAAAAATGTCGTTGACATGATAGAGCTTTTCGACCGTTCACGCCGCGACATAGCCGGCAACGGCAACGCCAAAATCATATTTTTCGACCTTGCCGTGCGTGTAATAATGCTGATTCGCCGCAAATGACCCATACCCCCAACTTCCTGCGCAGCATAGCCGACTATTTTAGCAGCGGGGCCGCCTCGCGCCCGGCCATATCGACACTGACCTTCATACTGCCCAACAAACGCAGTGCCCTCTTCCTCAAAAAATATGTGCGCGAACGCTGCAAGGGCGTGACCCTGATGCCGCGCTTTATGACCATCGGCACATTTTTAGGCATATACTCCGACTACCCGGCGGCGCAACCGCGCGAACTGCTGTTCGTGCTCTACGACGCATACCGGGCCGTGATGTCGCGCCGTGGGCGCGCCGACGACGTGCGGCAGTTCGACAGCTTCGTCTTCTGGGGCGACATGATGCTCAACGACTTCGACGAGGTAGACAAGTCGCTCGTCGACGCTGACGATATATTTCGCAACCTCAGGAATGTCAAGGAAATACAGGCCGACTACCTCGACGAAGACCAAAAAGAAATCATACGCCGCGTATGGGGCGAGAGCCGCCTGACGGCGCATATCGAAGAATTCTGGCTCCACGTAGGCAGCGGCGACGACTGCCGCCTGGGCGAGAAATTCGTATACCTGTGGGAAATCCTGGCCGACATATACCACGAATACAAGGCGGCCCTCAAGCGCTACCACCGCGCATCGGAAGGGACGCAATACCGCATGGCGTCGGAGAACGTCAAAAATTTCGACACCTACGACTTTACCGGCGACACGCGCTATGTGTTCGTAGGCTTCAACGACCTTACAGCCGCCGAGACCGTGGTGTTCGAGCGTTTCCGCCGCGCCGGGGCGGCATATTTCTTCTGGGACACCGCGCCCCTGTCGCTCTTTGCCGACGCCGGCACCACGACGATGCCTCGCCCCCTGCTGCGCCTGGCCGACCTCGTGCGCCACTTCCCCATGCCCGGCGACTACACCGTGCCCCAGGGCGACACCCTGCCGCAAATCAGCGTGACTTCGGTGCCGTCGAACGTGGCACAGGCAAAATGCGTGGGGCGGTTGCTCAAGGAATGGGCCGACAAAGGCTACCTCGACCCAGCCAACGCAATCAATACCGCCATAGTGCTGCCCGACCAGGGGCTGCTGCTGCCCACACTGCTGAGCATACCGGGCAACATCAGCGCGCTCAACATATCGATGGGCCTGGCATACCGCACCACCACATTTGCCTCGCTGCTCCACTCCATCATATCTATGCAGCTCAGGGCAAGGCTGATACGGGGCGAATACAACTTCTACTACGAAGACCTCAACGCGGTGCTGAGCCACCCACACATACAGGCCGTGGCCCCGGGGGCGGCAAACAAGGTGACGGCATACGTCAACGGCAACAAACTATACAACGCCCCGTCGTCGGCCCTGTGCCGCGAGGCTCCCGAACTTAGCGCGGTACTGACACCCGTACACCGTGCCGCCACAGTGGGCGAGGTAGCCGACTACCTGCGCAAGCTGCTCGACTGGCTCGGCTCCGCGCTGCAAGACGAGAGCGAACGTACAGGCCGCGTGACGGCGCGTTCGTTCGAACTCGAAGCAATAAAATATTTCCGCGAGGAACTCGACAAGCTCACCGCCCTCATCGAGCGGCACAAGGTAGAGATGGCCGACCACACCTTCCTGCACCTTTTCGAGCGCATCTTCACCACACGCGGCCTCACCCTGACCGGTACCCCGCTACAGGGGCTGCAGGTGCTCGGCGTACTCGAAACCCGCGCACTCGACTTCGACAACGTAATCATACTGTCGATGAACGAAGGGGTATTCCCCCGCAAGCAGTATGCCAAAACCATGATACCCGGCACCCTGCGCAGCGGCTACGGCCTGCCCGACTTCGACAGTGCCGAGTGGACATATACCTATAGTTTCTACCGCCTCTTGTCGCGCGCAAAACGGGTGGCACTCTTCTACGACTCGCGCAGCGACGGCGTAGGCCAGGGCGAACGGTCGCGCTATATATCGCAGTTAGAGTACCTTGTGCCAGGCATCAAAATCGAACGCAACACCCTGACCACCGGGGCTGAGGCCGGCGACAGCCACGAGTTCGCCGTCGTGAAAGACTCAAGGGTCATGGAAGGCTTGTCGCGCTACCGTGCCGGGGGGCGCAAGAAGCTGTCGGCGTCGGCATTGAAAAAATATCTCGAGTGCCCATTCCGTTTCTACCTCGAATATGTACGCGACATGCGCGATAACGACGAGCTGACCGAGGGTCTGTCGGCTGCCGAAATCGGCACCATCGTGCACAACTCCATCCAGAGCCTCTACGAGGGCCGCAGCGGCCAGCCCATCGACGCGCCGCTGATTGACTCGTGGCTCGACCCGTCGAACACCGTCATCTCCGACACCGTCGCCGCCCAAATCGGGCAAGTACACTTCTCCGGCGGCAAGGCAGCGACCTTCGACGAGTTCTCGCCCGAATTTAAGATTGCTGCCACGAACCTCGAAATACTCGTCCGCTCGAACCTCGAGGCCGAACGCGAGGCTTACTGCCGCCCGTCGTTTACCTTTATCGAAAACGAGTACAAGGTCGACACCCCTGCCGAGAAAACCGTATGGGAGCTTGCCCCGGGCCTCGGTATCAACTTCTATATGTCGGTCGACCGCGTCGACGAGATTGCGCCGGGCCTGCTAAGATTTATCGACTTCAAATCGGGAAACGACGAAACGAGCCTCGACAATATCGAATCGCTCTTTACGAACTACAAGCACAAAAAAGGCGGCATCTTCCAGCTCCTGCTCTACTGCGAGGCATATATGAGCCTGCGCGACGGCGAGACCGACATACAGCCGCTACTCCACCCCCTGCGCCAGCTTGCCGCCGCCACGCCAATCAAGCCGCTATCGATAAACAAGAAGCCTCTCACGAGCTACCGCTCGGTGCGCGACACATTCAGGCCGCTATTAGTCAAGCTAATCGACGAGCTCTTCAACCCCGACACGCCCTTTGTGCAGTGCAGCGACACCTCCTCGTGCGAATACTGCCCCTTCCTCTCGCTCTGCGCCCGCAACGTCAAGAAATACTGAGCCGCTCCGGCGCATCAATGCCCATCAGAAATCGCGAAAGGCTCAATATTTGTAGGTACGATAAAAAATGAGTAACTTTGCAAAAGCATCAATCTGAGAAATGAAGACATCGGTAATCGTACGTTTTATCATTTTGGGCCTGCTGTGGCTCGGGCTTGTGGCGTATATACTTATGCACACGCATTTTACGCTCTATATCGCCTTTGTCATCGTGGTCTCGGCCATAATCATCTTCGTGCCGATGTATAAGAAATACGTGAAGAAATGAGTACAGCACCGACTTTTGCATGCGGCCCGTTGCTGGCCGGTATCGACAGTCCTGCCGACCTGCGCCGTCTCGCCCCCGAGCAGTTGCCACAACTGTGCGCCGAGCTCCGCGACTTCCTCATACATTCGCTGTCGCAAAACCCTGGGCATTTTGCCTCGAGCATGGGTGCCGTGGAGCTGACCGTGGCCCTTCACTATGTATTCAACACACCCTACGACCGCCTTGTGTGGGACGTGGGGCACCAGGCATACGGCCACAAGCTGCTGACCGGCCGTCGCGACGCCTTCGCGACCAACCGTAAATTCGGCGGTCTGAGCGGGTTCCCCAACCCGGCGGAGAGCGAATACGATACTTTTTCGGCCGGGCACGCCTCAAACTCCATCTCGGCAGCGCTCGGCATGGCCGTCGCGTCGCAGCTCAAGCACGAGTCGCCGCGCCGCAACGTGGTTGCCATCGTGGGCGACGCATCAATCAGCGGCGGACTGGCCTTCGAGGGCCTAAACAACGCCTCGAACACGCCCAACAACCTGCTGATTATCCTCAACGACAACGACATGTCGATTGACGCCAACGTAGGCGCACTCAACTCCTACCTGGCCCACCTGACGACATCGAAGCTCTACAACGACCTGAGATACAAGGGCTTCAGACTGCTCAAGAAGCTGCACCTGGTCAACGACAGCCGCAAGGGGGCGTTGCTGCGCTTCAACAACAGCCTCAAATCGCTGATTAGCAAGCAGCAAAACCTCTTCGAAGGTCTCAACATACGCTACTTCGGCCCCTTCGACGGCCACGACATAGCCACCATAGTGCGCGTGCTCAACGACATACGCGACATGGACGGCCCGCGAATACTGCACCTGCGCACAGTCAAGGGCAAGGGCTATGCCCCTGCCGAAGCCGACCCCGCCTCGTGGCATGCGCCGGGCAAATTCGACCCCGCGACAGGCGAACGCCAAGGAGCGACACCCGACCCGACGAAACCGCCTAAATACCAGGATGTATTCGGCGAGACACTCGTAGAGCTTGCACGACAGAACCCCAAGATTGTCGGCATCACCGCCGCCATGCTCTCGGGCACGTCGGTGGGCACGCTGCAGGCGGCCATGCCCGAGCGCGTATTCGACGTGGGCATAAGCGAGGGCCACGCCGTGACCTTTGCCGGGGGCCTCGCCAAGGACGGTATGCGCCCCTACGTAGCCATCTACTCGAGCTTTCTGCAACGAGCCTACGACCATATAATACACGATGTGGCACTACAGCACCTGCCGGTGACATTCTGCATCGACCGTGCCGGGCTCGTCGGCGAGGACGGCGCCACCCACCACGGCGCCTACGACCTGGCATACCTGCGCAGCATACCGGGCCTGACGATAGCCTCGGGCCGCGACGAGTGCGCCCTGCGCAATCTGCTCTACACGGCACAAACCGACGATTTCGGGCCGTTCGCCATCAGATACCCTCGCGGAGCAGGACGGCGCACAGACTGGCACTGCGAGTTCGAGGCACTAACCATCGGTAAAGGCGAACGCCTCACAGCGGGCCACGACGTGGCGGTGCTGACTATTGGCCCTATAGCCGGCGAGGCAGCCGATGCCGTTGCCGAGGCACGCCGCGCCGGAATTGATGCCGCCCACTACGACATGATATTCCTCAAACCCCTCGACGACGAACTCCTTGCCGAGGTCGCCGCGCTCGACTGCCCAATAATGACCGTCGAAGACGGCACACGCGACGGGGGCCTGGGCAGCGCGGTAGAGGACTGGCTGGCCGACCACGGCTACGAACGCACCGTATGCCGCCTCGGCATACCCGACCGGTTCATACCGCAGGGCTCGCCCGAACAACTGCGCCACCTTTGCGGTTATGACAGCGAAGGCATACTACAAGCCATCAACAAAGTAAGCAAGAAATGAAAATCGTCATAGCCGGGGCCGGCGAAGTAGGCTCACACCTTGCCAAACTCCTCAGCAACGAGGAACAGGACATAATGCTTGTCGACGACAACGCCGACCGCCTGGCCGTGCTCGATGCCAACTACAACCTGATGACCCTCGTTGGCAGCCCGACATCGTTCGCCAGCCTACGCGAGGCCGGAGCCGGGTCGTGCGACCTCTTTATCGCCGTAACGCCCTACGAATCAAACAATATCGTAGCGTGCTCAATCGCCAAAAATCTCGGTGCGGCCACAACCGTGGCACGCATCGACACCTACGAATTTATGGACCCTGCCAACGCCGCCCACGTGAGGCACATGGGTGTAGACCGCGTAATCTATCCCGAGTATCTCGCTGCCCAGGAAATAATCTCGGCCCTCAAGCGCACATGGGCGCGCAACTGGTTCGAGCTGCACAACGGCCGCATCATACTGGCCGGCGTCAAACTCCGGCAGGGGGCACCCATCGTAGGCATGAAGCTCAAGGATTTTGCCTTTACCAACCGCAATTTCCACGTATCGGCCATCAAGCGCAACCACGAGACCATCATACCGCGCGGCGACGACCATATCGATGCCGGCGACATACTCTACTTCACCACCACCCACGACCATATCGAAGAGCTGATTTCACTTGCAGGCAAGTGCGAACAGCACATCAGGCGAGTACTAATCATGGGCGGCTCGAAAATAGCCATACGCCTGGTCAACCTCGGCCACGACGAGTTTAAGTTCAAAATCATAGAGAGCGACCTCGAACGGTGCCGCAAGCTGCCGCAGAAGTGCCCCGACTGTGAAATAATTCACGGCGACGCGCGCGATACCGACCTGCTTGCCGACATAGGCATTGCCGACATGGATGCCTTCGTGGCCCTGACCGACAGCAGCGAGACAAACATATTTACCTGTCTGACAGCCAAGGAATCAGGCGTTAAGAAAACCGTTGCCGACGTAGAGACCATACAGTTTATCTCACAGGCCGAAAATCTCAACATAGGCACCGTTGTCAACAAGAAGCTGCTTGCGTCGAGCACCATCTTCCAGCTCCTCCTCGATGCAGACTCGTCGACAGCCAAATGCCTGGCCCTTGCCGACGCCGAGGTTGCGGAACTCGAGGCACGCCCCGGCTCAAAAATAACACGCTCGGCGGTCAAGGACCTGTCGCTACCCCGCGACCTTACGCTCGCCGGCCTCATACGCGGCGAAGAAGGCATGCTCATCACAGGTAACACGATTATAGAGCCGGGCGACCACGTGCTGGTCTTCTGCCTGGCCGGCGCACTCCACAAAGTCGAAAAACTATTCAACTGATATGCTGAAGACCATACGGGCACACCTAATCAACTACCGCCAGCTCATGCGCATCATGGGGTGGCTGTTGATGATAGAGGCCGGCTTTATGCTTTTTCCGACCCTCACATGCGTGGCATACGGCGAAAGCGACTGGCTACCCTTTGCCGGCACATCGCTGCTGACCGGCACCGTGGGCATAGTGCTCGCGTTCAGGGCCAGGCCTACGAGCCAGCACATGGGCAAGCGCGACGGCTTCTTGCTCACGGCGATGGTGTGGATAGTATTTTCGTTTTTCGGCCTAATACCCTTTCTTTTTTGCAGCAATCCGCTGACCTATAGCGACGCTTTCTTCGAGGCAATGTCGGGTTTCACCACCACGGGGGCCTCGGTCATAAACTCGGTAAGCGACATGAGCCACGGCGTGCACCTGTGGCGTGCGATGATGCAGTGGATAGGCGGTATGGGTATCATACTCTTCACACTGGCTGTCATACCGATGCTCAACCACTCGGGAGGCATGCAGATGTTCAACGCCGAAGTCACCGGTATTACCCACGACAAAATACGACCGCGCATCAGCCAGACAGCCAAGAGCCTGTGGCTGATATACCTGTTGCTGACAATGGTGCTTATATTGCTGCTGTGGGCCGGACCGATGAATTTCTTCGAAAGCGTCTGCCACGCCTTCGGAGCAATATCTACCGGTGGCTATTCCACCAACAGTTCGGGCATCGCTGCCTGGCACGACTCGGTATATATCAAGGCCGTGCTCATCGTTTTTATGTTTCTCGGCGGCGTCAACTTCGGCCTTATCTACAAGACATCGCGAGGCGACCTTGCCGCACTGAGAAAGAACGACGTTTTCCGCGTCTATGTGACCATAATAGCCGGTATGCTGGTGCTCTTTGCCGGCGCCATCTTATTGCGCGGACAATATGACGGCTGGCAGAGCGTGACTATCGACCCCTTATTCCAGATTGTGTCGACCATAACCTCTACAGGTTTCACTGTCAACAATTTCGAATCGTGGGGACCGTTCGTGCTGTCGCTGACCTTTGTCATGATGTTCTTTGGCTCATGCGCGGGCAGTACCAGCGGCGGCGCGAAAATCGACCGTATACTCTACCTGTTTAAAAACGCCGACAACGAGCTATACCGCTGCCTCTATCCCAACTCCATACTGTCGGTCAAGGTCAACGGGCGCGTCATCAGCCCCGACCTTGTGTCGAAGGTCATCGCCTTCCTTTGCATCTATATGCTCCTCATAGTAGGCGGCGGCCTTGCCCTCACCCTCTTCAACGTGCCCCTTGTCGATGCTTTCTTCTCCTCGTTCTCATGCCTGTCTAACACCGGTCTCGGAGCCGGTATCACAGGCTATGGCAACAGCTACGACATATTGCCCGACGCCGCCAAGTGGATACTCTCGACCCTGATGCTTATCGGGCGTCTCGAGATTTTCACAGTGCTGGTATTGCTCACCCCGTCGTTCTGGCGACGATAGAATTAGAAAACACAATTAACACCAAATAAGTACATGCAGCAAAAGATTGTCATCCTTGATTTCGGGTCACAGACCACCCAGCTCATAGGTCGCCGCATACGCGAGCTGGGCATCTACAGCGAAATCATCCCTTACAACAAGTATCCTTATGGCCGCGAGAAAGCCGAGGGTATCATAGGCGTCATACTATCGGGCAGCCCGCTGAGCGTCTATGCCGAGGACTCTTTCCACATCGACCTGGAGCCTATCATGGCAGCGGTGCCCGTGCTCGGCATCTGCTATGGCGCACAGCTCATGGCATATGAATACGGCGGCAAGGTAGAACCGGTATCGAGCCGCGAATATGGCCGCGCCCACCTCGAGGACATATCGCGCGACTGCCCCCTCTTCGACGGCATAGAGCCGGGCGCACAAGTATGGATGAGCCACGGCGACACCATCACCAAACTTCCCGACCACTGCCGTTGTGTGGCATCGACACCCGAGGTGCACTTCGCTGCCTATATGACTGACGACGGCCGCAGGGTATATGGCGTGCAGTTCCACCCCGAGGTATATCACAGCGAATGTGGCATGACGCTGCTGCGCAATTTTGCAGTAGGCATCTGCGGTGCCGACTGCTCGTGGAGTGCCGAGAGCTTTATCGAAAGCACCGTGCGCGAGCTGCGCGAACAACTCGGCGACGACAAGGTTGTGCTCGGCCTTAGCGGCGGTGTAGACTCGTCAGTGGCCGCCGTGCTGCTCAACAAGGCAATCGGCGACAGGCTCACTTGTATTTTCGTAGACCACGGCATGCTGCGCTACGACGAGTTTAAGTCGGTTCTGCGCGACTATGAGTGCCTCGGCCTCAACGTGCGCGGCATCGATGCGTCGGCCCGTTTCTTTGCCGACCTGGCCGGCGTCACCGAACCAGAGAAAAAACGCAAGATTATCGGTGCCGACTTCATCAAGGTCTTCGACGAGGAGGCATCTAAAATCGAAGATGTAAAGTGGCTTGCCCAAGGCACCATCTATCCCGACTGCATAGAGTCGCTGTCGATTACGGGCACGACCATCAAGAGCCACCACAACGTCGGCGGCCTGCCCGAGCGCATGAAGCTGAAACTGTGCGAACCGCTGCGTCTGCTCTTCAAAGACGAGGTACGCGCCGTTGGCCGCGCCTTAGGCATGCCCGAACACCTGATTAAACGCCACCCGTTCCCGGGCCCCGGCCTGGCAGTGCGCATACTCGGCGACATTACCCCCGAAAAGGTGCGTGTTCTTCAGCAGGCCGACCATATCTTTATCCAGGGCCTGCGCGACTGGGACCTCTACGACAAGGTATGGCAGGCCGGCGCAATCTTGCTGCCGGTGCAGAGCGTGGGTGTCATGGGCGACGAGCGCACGTATGAGAACGCCGTTGCCCTCCGCGCCGTAACGTCGACCGACGCCATGACCGCCGACTGGGCACACCTTCCATACGAGTTCCTGTCCAAGGTAAGCAACGAAATCATAAACAAAGTTCGCGGCGTCAACCGCGTATGCTACGACATCTCCTCAAAACCCCCAGCCACAATCGAGTGGGAGTAAACACATAACGACCTAACAAATAGCCGTCTATATACACATCGCCATGAATATAGACGGCTGTTATGAAATTTATAAAACATATAGAAAGTGCAAACTTTATTATACTAAATCTATTTCAAAAGACAATAAAAATGAAATGTCCGAATTGTAATGCCGACAATGTGGCAGATGCCAGGTTTTGCGGCAATTGTGGTACCCGGCTACCACTCTACTATGACAAGACTGCAAACACCAATTCATCAAATACCACCCCTGACATCCTTGCAGCTTTGGAGCAAGAGCTGATAAATTTGCCCCTTTCTCAACCATGGGGCACTTCAATCCTTCACAATCCCAACGCTGTTCGTGATGGTGATAACTACACGCTCTATGACGAACGATGCAATATGGAGCTAACTCAATTTATTCGTGACAAGACCTTCGACTTGTTTATTGAACCAGAGAAGGCCTATCAACGCCTTATGCCTGTAACTTCATCAGTTCTTGACTTTTCAAGAACTTTAACGCAATGGCATAATTTCTTTACCTCGCTTGGATTAGAGATGAAAGATAATATCACGAAAGTAGAATGTAGCCATGGAGTGATTCTAACTGGCATTATGTGGTTTGGCTCTCCCAAATCGCCCATAGCTTTCGCGTTGACATTTGGTGGAATCTTAGAAAACGAACCAAGGGGTGTCAACTTTTGTTATCTGATTAATAATCGAATAAACCGTATATTTTAGACATAACACTCCCCCTTCACGATGTTTGCACAACAGTGAAGGGGGAGTGTTTTTCTCAATTTTATTGCTTTACAAAGTTGGTTTTACCGCTTTGATTGTGCCGTCGGGGTTGAAGTACATTCTGTCGATGCAGACTTCGCGGTAGTAGCCGGCGTCCCAGCCGTGTTTAAGGCCGTCGGGGCGTTCGAAACGATGATAAACTATATACCACTCGTCGGTGCCCGGCTTGTTGATTACGGCATGGTGGCCCGTGCCGTAGATTTGCTTGTCGGGGTCTTTGCGTAGCACAATTGTCCCACTAATCGGATTGTCGAGTTTGACAGGCGAATCACTCATTGCATAACGCACACGGTACTCGGGGCTACGGGTATCGTTTTCCGACCACATAAAGTAGTATTTGCCATCGCGATAGAACACATAGCTGCCCTCGCTATATATAATGTTAGCCACATATAAGTAATAGTAATACTTATATGTGGCATTTTCGCCCTCGCCGTATAACAGCCAAAATAGACACATCAGCGGCAGATAATAATTCAAGAACATTTATTAAACTAATATTCTTTAACTAAGATGAAGAAGTGTCGAACATTTATTCGATAACAGGCGTTAATAATTCAGATTATAA
>VSPF01000093.1 GCA_009775195.1 Muribaculaceae bacterium | reverse complement strand
CATAAATATCATTTCATAATGCCAATGAATTAAATAACAAACGTTATCACGACATATTAGGAAAAGCATTTTTGCTAATATCTTGAACTTGAAACTTCCACATTTTCAAATTCTACCAAGAGTAAAGCAAGGATGCTCACGCCATAGGCGTGGGCTTTACTCGTATATTTGGTAGAAAAGGTTGTGGAAGACCTCAAGTTCAGATAGGCTGAGTTAGTCCACGTTTTTTGTATCCGTGCATAACAGTCTCCAATGCAGCAGTTTTTTCTATTAGGTCTTGGTTGTAAATAAAATATTAAACAAATCTTAATATGAAAAAACTATTACTTTTATTCATGGTGTTGTCGGCCACAATCAGCCTCTATGCTGTAGAAGCCGATTTCACTTATCAGGGCGTGAACTACACCGTCCTCGACGAGGACGCAAAAACGTGCAAAACGGCTAAAATCACGGAGACGACTCATTACTCCGGTGCCCTTGTAATACCCGAAACTGTCTATAATGGCAATGATGCGTATACTGTTGTGGAGATAGAAGCGTATTCTTTCTTTGGCCAAGGCGAACTGACTACGGTATCTATACCTAACACTGTGTCTATAATAGGAGATGGAGCCTTTGAGAGAAGTGGATTGACAACTGTCACAATCCCGAATTCGGTAACAACGATAGGTCGTAACACCTTTTGTAATTGTCACAATTTAACCTCGATTACAATTTCTAACTCTTTGGCATCAGTCGGTTCACAGGTTTTCTTTGGTTGCGAAAATCTGACTTCTGCAATATTTGCAGATGGAACAACACATATTGCGGAGGGAGTTCTTCATAGATGTAGCAGTTTGACCTCTGTTTCTATACCTAATTCTGTAATATCGATTGGAGAAAGTGCGTTTGCGTATTGTAGTGGATTGAAGTCGATATCCATCCCAAATTCAGTAAGAAAAATTGGGTCAAAGGCATTTATAGGTTGTAGTGGTTTGACTTCGTTTATTTTCCCCAATTATTTAACTGCGATTGAAGATGCAACATTCTATGACTGTAACGGCTTAGTCTCTATAACAATACCTAACTCTGTAATATCAATTGGAGAAGGTGCGTTTGGAAGTTGTGATGGGTTGACATCTATGGTTATCGCTGATTCGGTGACATCGATTGGCGAAGGAGCCTTATCAAATTGCAGCAACCTGACTTCCGTAGTTATTTCTAATTCTATAATGTCAATTCAAAAGTCGGTTTTCAAAGGGTGTATTCATTTGAGTTCATTGACCATCCCAAATTCCGTAATTTCGATTGGTGAATCCGCATTTTACGATTGTTCGGATTTAACATCATTAGTTATACCTAACTCAGTAAAGACAATTGAATCTTTAGCCTTCTCTGGCTGTCGCGGACTGACATCCGTGACTATCCCAAGTTCCGTAACATTGTTAGAAGGAGGTGTATTTAGCAGGTGTACTAATCTAAATGAAATCATTGTTGAGGAAAGTAATCCTGCATACTGCTCGATAAATGGAGTTCTATTTAGCAAAGATATTACCACCTTGGTTGGTGTACCTGCACAATATTCCGGTTTATATGAGGTACCAAATACAGTGACTTCGATTATAGATTGTGCGTTCTATGGTTGTACAGGTTTAACTTCTGTGGCTATTCCTAATTCTGTAACGACGATTGGAAAGTCTGCTTTTGAGCGTTGCACGGCATTAAGTACTATAGCTATTCCCAACAGGATAACAACTATTGAGGAATCTACATTCTTGGGGTGCGTGGCATTGACAGATTTGACCATTCCTAACTCGGTGAAATTGATTGGAAAGTCTGCTTTTGAATATTGCAGGGCACTAAAGGAAGTTACTCTTCCAAACTCTGTGTTAACTATTGGAGAGGCTGCTTTTTCGGATTGTACGGGATTATCTACAATGACCATTCCAAACTCGGTTAAATCTATTGGAAAGTCTACTTTTGAGAATTGCAGGGTGCTTAAGGAAGTTACTCTTTCCAATGCCATGACTGTAATACCGACCAATGCTTTCTTGCGATGTTTCAAATTGTCTTCAATAACAATCCCTAATTCGGTAAAATCAATCGGCGATGGCGCATTTGCTCTTTGCGACGCCTTGACAGAGATTTCGTGCTATGCGTCTAATCCACCAGAAGGGGATGCTTATATTTTTACACAGACGACATACGAATCAGCCACTCTTAATATACCTGTGGGCTCGAGGGAGAGATATGTTGATAGTAACCTTTGGAGCCCGTTTAAAAATGTTGTTGACCAGCTTCCGGTCACTCCTTTGGCTGAACTCGCATTAAGCGAATCATGTCTATTCCTCGAAAAAGATAAAGAATTCCAACTTAACACCTATATAATCCAAGAAGCCTCAAGTTCATCAATTGCATGGACATCATCCGACGAAAGTGTAGCCATCGTTTCACAAGATGGCAAAGTCTCAACAATCAATAACGGTGTTGCGGTCATAACGGCAACTTACGCTGATATCACTGCTAAATGTACTGTTGTTGTGGATGACCAATATTATTCTATAAATTATGACCCTCTCATATTGGATATTACGCAATCAATCCAACTCGAAGTCTCTTTCGATTCCAGGGCTGCCAATATAGTGACATGGTCGAGTTCTGATGATAATGTTGCCGAAGTATCAGTAGGAGGTGTGGTTACAGGAATTTCGCAAGGAGTGGCGGTGATTACTGCTACCAAGGACGACCTCTCCTGCTACTTTATAATCTCGGTAGGCCAGGCTGAAACTCCCGACGTGAAAATGTCGGCCACGCTCGGTATCAACGATACTATGCAGCTCAATGTAAAAGCCGATGCAAAAGTTGAATGGTCGAGTTCAAATCCGGCAGTCGCAGAGGTGTCGCAGACAGGCCTTGTAACGGCAAAGTCAAGTGGAACGGCTACAGTCACCGCTGTATGGGACGATAAAACATATACTTGTAAGTTTATCGTAGAAGGCACCTCCGGTATCATCGACATTATTAATGAAAATGACACATTAGAAGTCTACAATCTTCAGGGTATCAGGGTCGAAGTCTTCACGCGCTCCGGCCTACGCCAACTTCCCGCCGGCTACTATATCGTCAATGGCAAAGTTGAACTTGTGAAATAAACTAATTGCGCAATCAAAACTAAAAATGACACAAGTCGAAATGTCGGTGCATCAAGATTATAAATGCAGACGGAGAAAAAAGTCGAAGACTGTTACTTTATGACCCCCTTACGCAGTTGGGTGGGGATGTAGACGAAAGCCTAACATAAAGGTCGAAGGCCTTTCCCGTGCCTGCCAGATTTATACATCGATTGGGAAGTGTCTTCGACACTAATCGCCAGAGGAGAGTTCCGTACCCCGGCCAACTTCGTAAGGCCGGGGTTACAACAAAGTAATGCTCTTCGAGCATTTTTTTCTAATGCACCATGATTTCGACTTGAGCCCTAAAAATGAGCCAATGACCGGCTGGTCTTTGGCTCTTTTTAATTGGGGGGTACTCTTTATCCTTTCAACGCTTCAATATACCTGTATAGTCTGCGGTAGAAGGGGTGGGCGGCGCGGAGGGTGGTGCTGTCGCCGATGATGAGGAGTTTCATGCGTGCGCGTGTCATGGCCACGTTGGTGCGCCGCAGGTCGCGGAGAAAGCCTATGTCGCCCTTGTCGTTGCTGCGGACGAGCGAGATTACGATTACGTCGCGCTCCTGGCCTTGGAAGCCGTCGACGGTATTGACCGACACAAGCCCGCGCAATTGTTTGGCCCACGGCTGATGCTTGACAAGGTAGCGAAGATAGCGCACCTGGGCGCGGTAGGGCGAGATGATGCCTATGTCGATACGCTCGTCGATAATCCGCTGGCGGCCTATACGCTCGATATATGCCGTCAGGGTGTCGATTGTCAGCCGGGCCTCGGCACGGTTGATGCGCCCATAATTCTCGCCTGCCACTGCCTCGCGGAAGTCTGCCATATCGTCGGTGGCCTCGCTGTCGATTGCCGATGTGTCGACCCACTCTACGGGTATGTCGAGGTCGAGGATGCCACGGTCGCGCACCTCGGGGGCCGCTGTAAGCTGTCCGCCATAGAAATACTCGCTCGAAAAACGCATGATGTCGCTGTGCATACGGTATTGCATCGTCAGCAGGGTCACGCACTCGGGGTGACGCTCGATTATCGTTTCCATCAGCGAGCGCCCCAGGCCGCCCTTCATGGCCTCGAAACTCTTGACTGTCGGTGGCAGCTGGCAGTGGTCGCCGGCCAGGATTATGCGCCCGGCGCGGCGCATGGGTATCCAACAGGCAGCTTCGAGGGCCTGCGCCGCCTCGTCGATAAAGACAGTGCTGAAGCGCATACCCGTAAGCTGCCGCGAGGCACTCCCCACGAGTGTCGAGGCTATGACCTGCACCGAGCCGAAGATATCATTGTTGATGCGCAACTCGAGGCCGATTGCGCGGTCTTTGAGGCGTTCGATTTTCTGATGCCACTGGTCGCTGCCTCGATGCCGTGCCTGGTGCAGGCTGCGCATGGCCTGGCGTATGCTCCAGAGCTCGGGATAGTCGGGGTGCGCCTCGAAGCGGCGTTCGTAGGTCGAGGCCAGCATCTTGTCGTCGACACGCGAGGGGTTGCCGATGCGCAGCACGTTGATGCCACGGTCGACAAGTTTTTCGCATATCCAGTCGACGGCCTTGTTGCTTTGTGCGCATACCATGACCTGGCTTTCGCGTCGCAGGGTCTCGTAGATGGCCTCGACCAGTGTCGTGGTCTTGCCTGTGCCCGGCGGCCCGTGGACTATGGCCACGTCGCGGGCCGACAACACCTTGTTTACTCCTCTTTGCTGCGAGGCATTGAGATAGGGGAAAGCCATGGGCGTGAGAGACAGTTCGCCGAGGGGCCGGTCGGAATAGATGTTGTCGCGCAGTTCGCCGAGGCGTCCTTTTGCCGAGGCAAGGACGTCGAGCGTTTCAAACATCACGCGGTAGGTAGTCTCGTCGAACGACAGCATGACCCCTGCCCGTCGGCCGTCGGAGTCGAGAAGTGATGTGTCGGTCGTGTCGGCGATGGCGACAGCCATGCGGTTGCCGTCGACATAGCTCACCGTGCCGCCGAATAGTCGGCGCGGCGTGTCGCCGGCAGTCCCCGAGGTAGTGAAGAAGACTACCGAACGGCCGTAGTCAAACTCGTGCTCGGTATCGGGGTCGGTGTCGGCACTGCGGTAGACCTCGATTATGCGCTGGTTGAGCGAGTTGAAATAAACATTGCCATGCGTTATCGGCCACCATGCCATGCCCCTGTCGACAAGCCTGCTCACCTCGGTGCGGTCGGCGATGCGTGTCAGGGCTTCTTTCTCGGCCTCATACTCGATTTTGAGCAGCCGCTTCAGTTGGGCAATATGCGTGGTAGCTGTCTGCGTCATTTCTCCTTGTTGATAATCAAAACTGCTCCGGCAAAGTAGGCTGCGGCATCGGTGAGGTCGAGGAACTGCTGCCACTGCGCGGCCGGGATAATGTAATCGCGCATCTGCTGGCTAACGTCGATAGAAACTATGTCGTTGTCGGCGGTGGCACTGACTGTAAACGACCCGGTATTGTTGCTGACAGACCGTTCCAGTGCCGCCAACGCTTCCTGGCTTACAGAATGGCCCTCCGGCAGTCTCAGACGGAGCCGTCGGATGTAGTTGTTGGGAAATGAGGCCACAGCGTCGAAGTTTCGGTTTCTTTCGGCACCGCTTATCCGCTCGGTATCTGCGAAGAGTTTGCCGATATTGACTACGGTTTCGTTGTCGGCGTCGGCTGTTATGTCGTCGAATGTGGCGCGGTAGTCGCAGGCAAATGATTTTGCCCCGGGCATCACGCCGCGCGAGGTGATTGTTACAGTGTCAACTTTGGAGGGTGTAAGACCGGTCGACTTGGCAAGCTCGTCTTTCATCGCCTCGTATAGCTCTTCATGGGCCGCCTCGGGGTCGTATGCTGTGTCCTTGTAACGGTCTTCGTCGGCTATGCCGAGGTAGTCTTCGGCTTCGTTGAGCCATGAGTGGCGGTCGTTGAACCGCGAGGCAAGGATTTGTTTGTGGCCGCCGACAGCCGAAATGGAGCCGGTCAATGTTGCCTTGCCTGTGGCGGAGTCGAGGGTCAGGGTCATCTCGTCGATGCGGGTGTTTGCGTTTGGCTTGGTCGGGGGGATGGTGAACATCTCGGGGCTTGTCATCGCATCTTCTGGAATTTTACGGTAGCAACCTCCTTCTTCGGCCTGGTAGGACAGCGGCCATTCGCCGGGGGCGCACGAGAGGACTGCCCCCGGGTTGTATGGCCGGTCGCCAATCATGGCTACATAGTCGGGCGACCGCCACGATGTAATCATCGACAAAGGTATGTCGTGGCTTGATTTGATAAATCCTATACCCGAGGGGATGGTGAACTTCGCCTTGTCGGCGGCATCACGGAGCATGAACGACAGTCCCGTTGGCGAAAATCTCTCGTCATCGATAAGCGATAGGTACATCACGGCCACGTAGGTGTAGTCGGACAATTGGCGCGCCCCGGCATCGGGTGTGGCCTTGCGGTAGGCCTTGGTCATCGAGGCTGCGCGACCAGGTATGCCTGACTTATAGTTGTAGGCGCGCAGGAAGTAGGCGATATCCTGGTAGTATGTTTGTGATGGAAGAACATATACGCCTCCCTTGCGGGCACTCTTGGGTTTGAACGTTATGCCCGAAACCTGTCGGCCTAAAAATGCGTCGGACGATATAGCGTAACCGCCTATCATGTTCGCTCTCTCGGTCGAATAGCGCGGCTGTGAGTTGTTGTTGAGTATGCGCATCTCAAGGAAAGGCAACTGCCTGGCCGCGTTGATATATTTTGTCGACGGTACCGCGCCTAGATTGACAGTGTACAGCCTGAACTTGTTCTGACCGTCCTCAAGGTGTGCGACCGGTACTGGTGCGCCGTTGTTTGCCCTCATCTCCAACGTGAGTGTTGGGTCGACCGAACACTCCACAATGCAGTTGAGCATCGGGTAGCGGGCGGCAAAGGCGACTGCGCGGACCGATATGTCTAACTCGTCGCACATTTCCTCGGTATAGTAGAAATAATCGAGTACGTCGCCAACCTCGAGGTCGGGGATTGCGATGCGGTTGCAGCGTTTCTTGTTGCCTTTCTTACCGTCGGCTATCGGCAGTGCCTGCGACAGGTCTACCTCGTGCATGGTGCCGTCGGGCTTGTAGACGCGCACCCCGAAGCCTTCCTCTATTTCGGCGAGTTTGATGTTGCCGAGCCATTGTTCGTCTTTTTTACCGAACTCGAAATTGGCATGCCTCTTGACTGCGTCTTTGTCGAGCAGCTTTATCATGACGCGCTCTATCTCGCGGGCACGGGTGATGTTGCTACCGTAGTCGGCGCGCTGCTCTTTCACAATCGAGGGGGTGTATTCGTGTACGGCGCTAAGACCGTTGTAGTGGGCGATGATGACGGCGGAGTTAGACTGCGCCATGCTGTCGGGGATAGGGGTCTTGGGATTGAATACGGGCGATGCCATGTCCCAGGCCGCCTTGGCTCCGCGCTGGTTGATTTTTGCCACCGGCATTGCCTGTAGGCCGCAGGCGAGGCTCAGTGCCACCAGTGTGATGATAAATCTGGATTTCATGATTATTTGATTTTTTCGAGCACCATTCGCGAGTCTGATGCCCTAATTATTGATTTTAAAGTGTCGTTCCATTCCTTTACCCTGTCGACGGGCACATACTGCTGTTTCATGCGCAGACGGCTGTGGCATTTGACCTCGCCGTCGCTGATGGTGTAGTCTATTGACGCCTCAAACCATTCGTTGTCGGCGGTAAAGGGCCGGGGAACAGATTTTACGGCCATGCCGTCGTGAAGTGAGAGGGTGATGTCGGTATCGGTATTTTCCAAGTATCCGAATTTGGCCGCTGTGCGCCGTTTGTCGGTATCGAATGGTTCGCAAAACATGGTCCATACCGGTGACAATTTGACGTATAGGCTCGTGCCGACGGGCTGCGATGCCGACATGTCGATAAAATCGGCAGTTATTACATCCTTGTCTTTCGTCACTTTGTCGGTCTTCATATTGCTACGGCCATATGAGGCGACATGGCGTAGTACCTTGTCGCGACGGTCGAGCGGGGTGCTGTCATAGACATTGTCGGCAAACGCCAGATAGTCGCCCGAGAACGTGTGGCTAAGTTTTCCGTAAAGTGCGTGCCCGTCGAAGGCGGCCTTGATTTCGATAGAATGTCTTGAGTCGGCTGCCGGTGTAGGCACTATGCGCAGCAGGTAGCCTTCGCCATCCTCGATGAGGGCCTGCTGTCCGCGTATGCCGGCGGCGATATACCCTGCCGGTACGTGGCCGACGGTGCCGTCGACGTATATTATGCTGTCGCCCACAAGGGCAGCGGCAATCATGTGGTTGCCTGTCGACCGTGCCGTATGCTCTTCCCATGTGAGGTCGGAGTGACCCGAGGTGCCAATCCACACCATGCGGCCATCAATTCCGACGGCCCGCATCATGCCCTTGATGAGCGATGCCGACCCTTTGCAGTCGCCGTAGCGGCATGCAAGCACCTGCGCCGGGGGTGCCGGGCTGAAGGCATAGTCGCCGTGCTCTATGGCGACGTAGCGTATGTTTCTGCGCACCCATGCGGCGATGCTGTCGATTTTGGCTATAGTGTCGGGTGCGCCTTGTGTCACTTTGCGCGCAAGTTCGCTGACTTCGGGTGATACTGCCGTATAGTCGGGCAGAAAACTACGTAGATGTGAATATAAATCACCGACGCTGCCAAACATGCCTTTTACCAGCAGGCATGGCATGGCGACGAGGAGAGTGCCGTATTTCTCGCTCCGAAGCGGCTCTATGTCGCGGGCATCGACTGTATAGGTCACATCGCCCTTGGGGCTTACTGCCTTGGAAAAGTGCATGTTGCCGCTTAGATTGCGAGGCTCTATGGTAATAGTGGCTGCAAGTTCGGCCGGTATGGTGACGTTGGTAGCCGATTTGACGGTAAACTCACTGCAACCTAAGGGTATTTTGCTGAACTGCTCGGGTACTTTGATGGTGCTCTTAAACTCGGCCTTGACCGGCTTGCCTTTTTTCAGCTCTAAAGGCAGGGCGCAGATGCGTTGGTCGTCGTAAAAGATGTCGTCGTCAATCCACTGGCGGTATATAGGCTTCGACCCGGGTGCCGATGCCTTGTCGATGCTTGTGTTGTCGTCGTAGAATGTCATGGCGATGGCGTCGTCGTCGCTGCGCAGGGCTTCGAAAGTCTGCGTCTTTTCAACCTTTACCTGCCAGGGCTTGCCGTCGCGGGCTGTCAGCCGGTAGTTTGTTACTTCGTCGGTCACGCGGACATTGTCGGGGAGTGTGGCCCCATGGGCATACGCGCCGGCGAGTGTAAATAAGAGAATCAAGGAGAGTATCTTCATGGTGATGACTGGTTTTATTATGCAAATATAACTATGTTTTTTCATAATTCGTGCTTTTTGCGTAATTTTGTGCTGAAAAACGTTATCATAATTCAACATTATGTCATTTAGAAGTCTGACAAAAGAAGAAATCCAGGCCCTCGAGGCAAATGGATGTAGTGGTAATTGGCCGGGAGTGACCGTGGCAGAGGGCTTCGACCCCTCGCGTGTCCGCAATGTCGTGTTTTCGGGCGAAGTTAGTATCGATGCGGCCTCGGGCAGCTTTTATCTGCCGTGCGGTATAGAGCGTCGCAGGGGTATAAGTAATGTCACCCTGCACAATGTGAGTGTCGGCAAAGACGTGTATATCAACAGCGTGGCAAACTATATTGCAAACTACGATATAGCCGACGGGGCCATAATCGAGAATGTAGACCGCCTCGAAGGTACGCTCAAAAGCACCTTCGGCATCGGTACCGAGGTGTCGGTGCTCAACGAGACCGGCGGTCGCGAGGTGCCGATTTACGAGTGCATGTCGGCCCACACTGCATATCTCATCGCCATGTACCGCAACCGCCGCGAGATGGTAGAACGCCTCGTGACGATGATTAAGGTTCATGCCGGCAGCCTCTACGGTCGGCGTGGCCGTGTCGGCGTGGGTGCGCGGGTAATAAATACGGGCGAGATTACCGATGTTATGATTGGCGATTATGCCGTAGTCGACGGTGCCACGCGCCTTGCCGACGGCACCATTACATCGTCGAAGAGCGACCCCGTAAAGGTTGGCCGCGACGTCATCGCCGAGGGTTTCGTGTTTGCTGCCGGTGCCTGTGTCGACGACGGAGCGGTAATCCACCATTGCTTCATCGGCCAGGCTACGCACCTTACACACCTCTTCTCGGCCCACGACTCGCTGTTCTTTGCCAACTGCGCGTGCGAGAACGGCGAGGCGGCGGCAATTTTCGCCGGCCCCTATACGGTGACCATGCACAAGTCGAGCCTCCTGATTGCCGGCATGTTCTCGTTCCTCAACGCCGGGTCGGGGTCTAACCAGAGCAACCACATGTATAAGCTCGGCCCGATTCACCAGGGCGTGGTAGAGCGTGGCTCCAAGACCACGAGCGACTCATATATATTGTGGCCGGCAAAGATTGGCGCCTTCTCGCTCGTGATGGGGCGCCATGTCAATCACCCCGACAGTTCGCGCCTGCCGTTCTCATACCTGATTGAGAACCGAGGCGAGTCTTTCCTGGTGCCTGGTATCAATATACGCAGCGTGGGCACGATTCGCGATGCTCAGAAGTGGCCTCGCCGCGACAAGCGCAAGAGCGGCCACCTGCTCGACAGCATCAACTTCAACCTACTCAGCCCCTATACTGCGGGCAAGATGCTCGGCGGCATAGAGCTGCTCGACCAGCTCGAGCGCACCGCCGGCCTCACAGCCGAGCGCTTCTCGTTCCAGACCATGACCATCGAGGCCCACGCCCTGCGCAAGGGTCGCAAACTCTACGGTATGGCCCTCGATAAGTTTATGGGTAATACTGTTATCAGCCGTCTCGGACTGACGCCTGTTGTCGACGAGGACGACCTGAGCCGCCGACTTAAGCCGACAGCCGCTGCCGGGGCAGGGCAGTGGGTCGACGTGTGCGGCCTCTTCGCTCCCAAGAGCGAGGTCGACGCCATCTGCGACGCCATTACCGCCGGCGACATCGAGTCTATCGACCAACTCGAACAGCGTTGGCACGACCTGCACGCGCAGTATTACGACATGGAGTGGACATGGGTTGCCGACATCATGGAGTCGTGGTACGGCAAGCCTGTCGAGGACATTACAGCCGACGATGTTCGCAAGATTATCGGTCGCTGGCTCGAGAGCGTGACCTCGCTCAACGACATGCTCCTCGAGGATGCCCGCAAGGAATACAGCCTCAAGTCGCGCACCGGCTTCGGTATTGACGACCCGGCAGCCAGTGCCGACGACGACTTCACCAGCGTGCGCGGCAGCTACGACGCCGACCCCTTCGTGGCGATGGTAAAAGAACACACTGCGAAAAAAACCGCTCTCGCCACCCGCGCCCTCGCCCAGCTCGAGGGTATAAAGTCGGAATAAATACGCTAATTATAAAACTCGATGAATTGCGATTAATGCAATATCATCGAGTTTTTTTATCTTGCTTTTTACGGAATGTTGCAAATTTATACCGTAAAGGTGCAAGTCGGTTTGGGTAATAATGCGTAACTTTGCGTGAGAAACTTTTAATATTATGCATAAATATATAATATTATGTTTTGTTTTAACTTTTTATATTTAAAAATCCTTTTTCCACAAAATAATTTGGGGAAAACTAATGCATACACAAAATAATATGCTGCCAGCCTAACTTCTTATCCTGCTGCTCTAGCTCTGCATAATATTTTGCTGCACCTTCAGGCAATCCTAAAGCTATAAACATTTTCTCCAACTCTTCTCTTGTCATTGATACTCCCCCACTTCCTCAAAAGAAAATCCTGTTAGTCCATTTTCTTCAATAATTTTTTTAAACTCATCTTTTACAAAAATTACTCCTGTATAAAGT
>VSPF01000092.1 GCA_009775195.1 Muribaculaceae bacterium | reverse complement strand
GCGAAGAAATCGGTTTCGAGGCCGCCGCACTAGAGGTATATGCTGAGGCTGACCATCATTGCCGCCCCTGTGGCCCAGTGTATGGCGGCGACGCTGTCGTATTGGCCGCTGTCGGTTTCGCAGGTGCTGAATATTCGCCCACGGCAGTAGGGATAGCCGTTGCAGTCGATATATCCGCCGCATCCGCCGGCATATTCAAAGGTGTCGGGGTGGTCGTATGATAGCAGCTTGGGCTGGCAGGCACCCGCGTCGGGGTGCTCTTCCATAAAATCATAGAGCGTCACGTCCCATCCGGGGGTAGCGGCCGCGTCAGAGTTGAGAAGGAGCGTATATTCGCTCTCTACGGCGGCAACGGCTCGGTTGTAGCCCTCGGCAAAGCCGTAGTTGGTGTCGAATGGCAGTATTTCGACAGTCGGGAACTTTTCTTTGAGCATTTCTACCGAGTCGTCGTCGCTGCCGTTGTCGGCCACGATTACGCGCGATATGCGCGTGTCGCTGTATTCGACCACCGAGGGCAGGAAGCGCTCGAGCAGCTCGCGGCCGTTCCAGTTGAGTATGATTATTGCCACCGGCTTCATTGTGCCGGCATCGTTACGGGTATTTTCCATCTTTTGTGTGTCCATAGCCATATCGCCGGGTTGCGCGTGATGGTATCCTGCAGCATGGCGGCATAATTTCTTGTCAGTGTGCCCGGTTCGCCGGCGTGGGTGCCGTCGTCGAGCAGGCGGCAGGTTATGCGGTAGTGGCCCCGGGCGGTTTTCTCCATATCCCAGTAAATAGCGGCCAGACCCATGCGGCGTGCAAGGGTCTCGGTGCCGCTGATAAAGGCCGTGGGGCGGTTGAGAAACATCGTGACTACCGTCGGGTCGTTGTGGCTCGGCTTCTGGTCGCTCATAAAGCCGGTGACTGTGAGCACGTTGTCGCGCTTGAGGTGTACAAGGTCGCGGAACACTGTGGCTTTGGCGAACGACAGTGACCCGAAGCGCGAACGTATGCGCAGCATCAGCGCGTCGAAGGCGTGGTTGCGTAAGGGCCGGTAGACCTGGCAATATTCAACGCCTTGGTGATGAGTGGTGTGTAGCGTGACCGACGGTGCCCACTCCCAGTTGCCGCAGTGCGAAAAGTAGACTGCCACGCTCTTGCCTTGCGACAACAGTTCGTCAATCAGGGCTGTGTTTTCAAATTGCATACGTTGGCAAATCTCTTTATCGCTGATATGCAAGAGTTTGACGGCCTCGACAAAGGTGTCGCAGAAGTTGCGGTAGAACTGCCGCCTGATTGCTGCACGGGCCTTTTGGTCCATGTCGGGAAAGCATTGCGCAAGATTGTCGTCAACGACCCTGCGGCGGTATCGCGCCACATAATAAACTAAAACAAAGGCAATGTCGGCGAGTACGTACATCACCCTTAACGGCAGATGTGCGAACGCCGAGAGAATGGCTATCAGTATTTTTGCAGACCGCTTCTCTTTCATGGCTCTACGGCTTGGCTTCGATTGTTTCGCCGTCGTCGAGCAGGCGGAGCAGCTTCATATTGATTACGCGATTGTCGAACGACGGGTCGATGTCGGCGCGTATGCGCAGGTAATTGTCTGTAAATCCGCCGAGTGGCTGCCCGGCGTGCGAGTGCTCTACAAGCACGGGGCGCACTGTTCCTATAAATCGTCCGGCGAAGTCGCGGTGTTTGGCGGCGCTGACGGCGAGCATCTGCTCGGCGCGTCGGTGCTTCTCGGCCTGGTCGACAGGGTCGGCGAGGTCGAGGGCGCGTGTGCCGGGCCGCTCGGAGTAGGGGAATACGTGCAAGTGGCTGATGTCGAGGCTTTCGACGAAGGCTTTCGATTCTTCGAAACGCTGCTGCGTTTCGCCTCGTGCCCCTACGATGAGGTCTACGCCGATAAAGGCGTCGGGCATGGTGCGGCGTATGCGCTCTACCTTGTGGGCGAACAGGGCCGTGTCGTAGCGCCGCCGCATAAGGGCCAACACCGCGTCGCTGCCGCACTGCAATGGTATGTGGAAATGCGGCATAAAGCGTTTCGACCCGGCCACGAAGTCTATGATTTCGTCGGTCAGAAGGTTGGGCTCGATTGACGATATGCGGTATCGCTCGATGCCGTCGACCTCGTCGAGGGCGCGGCACAGGTCGTAGAAGTTGTCGCTGCGGCCGTGGCCGAAGTCGCCTATGTTGACACCGGTTATGACTATTTCACGGCCGCCTGCGGCCGCTGCCGCACGGGCCTGTGCGAGTATATCGTCGATAGACCCCGAGCGCGAACGCCCGCGGGCCTTGGGGATGGTGCAGTAGGTGCACCAGTAGTCGCACCCGTCCTGCACCTTGAGGAAGAAGCGTGTGCGGTCACCGCGCGAACATGAGGGCATGAACTCTCGCAAGTCTTTGGCCTCGGGAAATTGCGGAGACATCGAGCCGCTCAGCCACGCCTCTTCGGCTATGCGCGGTATGTCGAGCTTGTCGTTCACGCCCACCACGGCCCTCACGCCTGGCTGCGCGGCGACTTCCTCGGGCTTGAGCTGGGCATAGCAGCCCGTAACGACCACTGCCGCTGCCGGGTAGCGGCGGTTGAGCGACCTGATTGTGCTGCGGCACTTGCGGTCGGCCTCGGCTGTCACGCTGCACGAGTTTATGACGATTATGTCGGGCACGCCGCCCTCGGCGACACGAATATGCCCCCGGGCGGCAAACTGCTCGGCCACCGACGCTGTCTCGGCGAAATTGAGCTTGCAGCCGAAGGTGTGGTACATTATTTTGAGCGATGGGCAGTCTGTGGCGTCAGTCATCGGTGTATGCGTTGATTATTGCTGCAATGGCACGTGCGTCGTCAGCACCGGTGCACCGTGATATGGGCAGGCTCACGACCTCTGCGGCAAGCTGCTCGGTGACGGGGAAATGCAAGTGCGAATATTGCATATAACATGGTTGGAGATAGGGCGGCACTGCATAATGTACGTCGCTGCCAACGCCGTTGGCCGTCAGATATGCGCGGAACTTGTCGCGATTTCCAACGCGGACTACATACTGGTGCCATACGCAGTTGTCGGGAGTGGCGAGCCGAGGCTTGCCAACGAGTGCGTTGCCGATTTCGGCATCGTAGATGGCGGCAAGTGCGCGTCGGTGCCTGGTCTCGGTGTCGATGTCGTCGAGTTTCAGACGCAGAAATGCCGCCTGTATAGGGTCTAACCGGCAGTTGAAGCCCTGGTATATATTATGGTAGCGCGTGTCGGAGCCGTAGTTCGCCAGGGCACGCACGGCATCGGCCAGGGCGTTGTCGTTGGTCGTCACAGCCCCAGCGTCGCCTATGGCACCGACATTTTTTGTCGGGTAGAAGCTGAAGGCTGCGGCATCGCCGAGGGCGCCGGTCTTGGTGCCGTCTACGTCGGCGCCTATGGCCTGGGCATTATCCTCGATAATCAGCAGGCCGTGCCGACGGGCAACGGAGGCCATTACATCGTCGTATGCCGGACGACCGTAGAGGTGCACCGTCATGATGGCACGGGTGCGCGGTGTCACGGCTCTTTCAATCAGCGACGTGTCGATATTGAGCGTCGATAGGTCGGCGTCGACAAAGACCGGGGTCAATCCGGCATCGGTAATGGCCAGTACCGTGGCTATATACGTGTTTGCCGGCACGATTACCTCGTCGCCTTTGGCAAGTTTTCCCAAAGCCATGTAGGCTCGGAGTATCAATCTGAGGGCGTCGAGGCCGTTGCTCACCCCTACGGCGTATTTGGTGCCGGTATGTCGTGCAAGCTGCTTCTCGAACGCTTCGCACTCGCCGCCTCCGACATACCTGCCCGAGTCTATGACACGGCAGGCGGCGGCCTTGAGGCCGTCGGCGTATGCGGCACTGACGGTGCCGAGGTCGAGGAAGGGGTATTTTAACTTACTCATCCGCTGCAAGTTTCTCGAATTCTTCGAAATCCCTCACGTAATCGTCCTCGCTATATGGTGTCGAAGTCAGCACCATGCACACCGACCCCGACGCGAAATTGTCGAGCGTGCGCCAGTATCCGGCCGGTATGTACAGCCCTTCGAAGGGGCGGTTGAGCGTAAAAGTCTGCGTGGTCTCGCCGTCGTAGAGGTTGACATTGAAGCTGCCCGAGATGGCAACGAGTAGTTCCTTGCCCACGTGGTGCGAGTGTCCGCCGCGCTGTTCGCCGGCGGGCACGTCGTAAGTCCAGTAGACACGTTCGACCTCGAACGGCAGGTATTGGTCACCGTTTTGCACGAAGGTGAGGTTGCCGCGAGGGTCGTAGATGCGCGGTAGCCGTATTATGCGGGCGTCTTCAAGCTTTTTCATCTGCCAAACGATTGAGATACTGTCCGTAGTGTGTCGATAAGAGGGGCTTTGCGAGTTCGCGCAGACGCGCGGCGTCAATAAATCCGCGACGGTAGGCCACTTCTTCGGGCGACGCGATTAGTAAGCCCTGGCGTTTTTCTATGGCTTCGATAAAGGCCGAAGCCTCCATGAGCGAGTCGATGGTGCCGGTGTCGAGCCACGCGAAGCCTCGGCCGAAAGCCTGTACTTCGAGCTGACCGGCGCGGAGGTAGTGCTCGTTTACCGACGTTATTTCGAGTTCGCCTCGTGCTGACGGCTTTACCCCGGCGGCAACGTCGGCCGAGCCTCGCGGATAGAAGTAGAGGCCGACCACTGCCAGGTCGCTGCGTGGCGATTGCGGCTTCTCCTCGATGTGTACCGGGCGCCCGTTGTCGTCAAGCTCTACCACTCCGTAGCGCTTTGGGTCGCTCACGTGGTAGCCGAATATTGTCGCACGGCCACCGGCGGCATCGCGCGCAGCCTTGTGGAGCATCGCGCTAAAGCCTTGGCCGTAAAAGATATTGTCGCCCAATACGAGAGCCACAGGCTCGTCGCCGATAAAGTCGCGGCCTATGGTCAGGGCCTGGGCAAGCCCTTCGGGTCGCGCCTGCTCGGCATAACTCATGCTTATGCCGAGCTGCTGCCCGTCGCCCAAGAGGCGTTTGAACTGTGGCAGGTCGGCCGGCGTGGATATAAGGAGTATCTCGCGGATGCCGGCAAGCATCAGCACCGTCAGGGGGTAATAAATCATGGGTTTGTCGTAGACAGGCACAAGCTGCTTCGACACGCCCAGGGTAATGGGGTAGAGCCTTGAACCGGAACCTCCGGCGAGAATTATTCCTTTCATAATCAACGGTTGGCGTACATGTGTTCGTAGTAGTCGCGGTAGTCGCCGTCGACGATGCTCTTTACCCAGTCTAAGTTTTCGAGATACCAGCGCACGGTCGACGCGAGGCCCTCGTCAAATCGCATCAGCGGGCGCCAGCCGAGGGTGGTCATGGCCTTGAGCGCGTCGATGGCATAGCGGCGGTCGTGGCCCGGGCGGTCGGTGACATAGGTGATGAGGCTGTCGGAAGCATCGAGGGCCGCAGGGTACGCGGCAGCGACCGACGGCATCTTGGCGGCAGCGTCTTTTACAATGGCTATCAGCGATTTTACTATGTCGATGTTTTGTTTCTCGCTATATCCGCCGAAGTTATATACCTCGCCGGGCTTTCCGTGGCGTGCGGCGGCAAGTATGCCGCGCGCATGGTCGTCGACATGTATCCAGTCGCGCACGTTGGTGCCCTGGCCGTAGACAGGAAGGACCTTGCCATGGAGTATGTTGTTGATTACCAACGGTATCAATTTCTCGGGGAATTGGCGTGGGCCGTAGTTGTTGCTGCATCGCGTGATAGTGACGGGCAGGCCGAAACTACGGTAGTACGACAGCGTGAGCAGGTCGGCCGAGGCCTTCGAGGCAGAGTAGGGCGACGAGCCTTTCAGTGGATAGCTCTCGGTGAAGGCATCCTCGCCGTACATTTCGTAGGTGCGCCCGAGTTGCGCGGCCTCGTCTTTGTGCCCGGGCCGTGGCGCGCACACCTCGAGGTCGCCATAAACCTCGTCGGTGCTGATTTGCACATATTTTTTCAATGTCGGCTCAGCCTTCGAGGCAAGCTGCGCCGAGCGTTGGCGGCGGCAGCACTCCAGGAGGTTGAATACCCCTTCGAAATTCGATTTGATAAAGGGAGTCGGGTCGTCGACACTGCGGTCTACATGCGATTCGGCGGCAAAGTTTATCACGTACTGTGGCTTGTAGCGGTCTAAGAGGCTTGCTACCAACTCCCTGTCGGCTATGTCGCCTTTTACAAACTCGATACGTCCCGAGTCTATCAGGTGGCGTATTGACATGATGTTGCCGCAATATGTGAGTTTGTCGAGCACCACCACGCGCTTGTCCTCCTGGTCGGCGACAAGTATGTCGAGGAAGTTCGACCCGATAAACCCGGCGGCTCCTGTCACAAGGTATGTGCTGCTCATTGTTGCTCTTGTTCGGTTGAGGGCATGTTGGCAAGCTGGTCGCGGGCCGTGGCAAGCATGCGTTCGTATTTTTCGCGCTTAATCGACGCGCTGCGCTGGGCCTGCAGGGCTTCGCTGAAGTGATAGCAGTCGAGAAGCTCCTGGCGCAGTTTGGCGTTCATCTTCACGGGCACCTTGCCCTTGCTGCCGGCCAACACCACTTTGTCGGCCCCGGGGTGGCTCTCGAGCCACGCGCCTATGCCCTCGAGGTCTTCGGGGTTGAAACTTGCCGATTCCGAGCCTTCGACTTTCACAATCCGTGCCGGCGAGATTTGCGACGATGATATGCAGTCGCCTCCCTGGCACAGTTCGATGCTGTTGAGGCCGATGGCACGACCCTGCACGTTGGCAACGATGTAGAAGTATCCCTTGTCGGTCACACGTGCCTGTATGCCGGTGGCGGTCATTACCTTGTCGGAGACGCCTTCGGGCAGGAAGTAGCCGTCGAGTCCTACCGAACTGTCTACGTGGCGGAAGTGCGGGCGCAGGGCGTCGAGCCTTACGGTCGCTTCGGCAAGTACGCGGTCGCCGGCGCTTATGCTGTCGAGGGCCATGCCTTCCATCGCCGAGGCACGCACGCGCATGGCGGCCTTGCGTATCTCAAACTGCTTGGGGTAACGAGCGTTGAGCGTGTCGAGTATCACTAAGGCCCCGGCATAGTTGTGCGCCTCTACGGCGGCCGCGCCCTCGTTGTAGAGCTGCGTGGCGCCGTCTTTGTCCTTGTCGCCGCACGATGTGAGCATCATGCCTGCCAATGCTATGGCTGCGAGTGTTTTACTTGTTGCGTTGAACATTTTTTACACCTTTCACAGTTTGTATTTTCTTGATTAGTTGATTGAGTGCCGCCGTGTCGGATATGCCCACGGTGATGACGCCGGCAAAGAGGCCGTCGTTAGAGTCAATCGAAATTCCACGCAAAGATACGGATTTTTCTTTATTTATTATAGAGGTGATGTTGGTTACTATGCCTATGTCGTCTTTGCCCACGACCCTGAGCGTTGCGGCAAACTCAGCCCCTGCACGGCCGCTCCAGCGGGTACGGATGAGCCTGTAGCCGTATTTCTGCCGTATGTGCGAGGCGTTGGGGCAGTCGCAGCGGTGTATTTTTATCACTCCCTCGGCCGAGATAAAGCCGAACACGTCGTCGCCGTAGATGGGGTTGCAGCACCGCGCCAGCTTGTAGGTGATACCCTTGATGTTGTCGCCGATGACTATCACGTCGTTGCCGGCGTCGTCTTTGGCCTCGTCTTCTTCCTTGGGTTGGAGCACATACTGGCTGGCCGATATGCGTTCGGCAAGGTCTTCGGCCTTGCTGCTGCGGCCCAATATTTCGGCATAGGTGTCGGCCACGTCGTTGATTTCGATTTCGTCGCTGCCTATGGCGCTGAAAAAGGCTATAGCGTCCTTGTAGCCCATGCGGGTTACGGTCTTCGATATTATGGCCTCGTCGTAGTCGAGCTTGCGGTTCTTGAAACGGCGCTGCAGCAGCTCCTTGCCTATCTCGGCCGACTTGTTGGCGTTCTCCTTGAGCACGGCGCGGATTTTGTTGCGCGCCTTGGTGGTGACTACGATGTTGAGCCAGTCGCGGCTCGGTTCCTGTTGCGGCGATGTGAGGATTTCGACCGTGTCGCCGCTCTCGAGTTTGTAGTTGAGCTTGCGGTTGCGGCCGTTTACCTTGCCGCCCACGCACTGCACGCCTATGCGTGTGTGTATGTTGAAGGCGAAGTCGAGCAGCGTCGCGCCCTGCGGCAGCTTGTAGAGGTCGCCGCGAGGCGTAAAGACAAACACCTCGTGCGAATAGACGTCCATCTTGAAGTTGCGCATCAGCTCCATGGGGCTGTGCTGCCCGGCTTCGAGGATGTCGCGCACGTTGTTCATCCACGTGTCGAGCGACCCCTCGCTCTTTATGCCCTTGTACTTCCAGTGTGCGGCAAGACCCTTCTCGGCTATGGTGTCCATGCGCCTGGTGCGGATTTGCACCTCTACCCACCGCTCCTCGGGGCCGTAGACGGTGATGTGGAGCGACTCGTAGCCGTTGCTCTTGGGTATGCTCAGCCAGTCTTTGAGCCTCATCGGATTGGGGCGGTACATGTCGGTAACGACCGAGTATGCCAGCCAGCACTCGGGCTTCTCGCGCTCGGGCGGACAGTCGATGATGATGCGGATGGCAAACAGGTCGAAGATATCCTCCACCGTGTTGTGCTGCTTCTTCATCTTGTTCCAAATCGAGTATATCGACTTGGTACGCCCCTTGATTGAGAATTTCAGACCTTCGGCCTCGAGTTTCTCTTTCACCGGGCGTATGAAGTCGGCGATATAGGCGTCGCGCTTGGCCTTGGTCTGGTTTAGTTCGTGCGCTATCTGGGTGTAGATTTCTCGGTTGCTGTATTTGAGCGACATGTCCTCGAGCTCCGACTTGATGGCGTAGAGGCCGAGTCGGTGCGCCAATGGCGCGTAGAGGTAGTTGACCTCGTTGGCTGTGTCGTGTACGAGTTTCTCGGCAGGGTGGTGGTTGATGGCGCGCATCAGCCGCAGACGGTCGACAATCATGATGATAATCACGCGGATATCCTCGGCAAAGGTCAGCAGCAGTTTGCGGAAGTTCTCGCTCTCGACCGACGGGCTGCGGCTATAGAGCGTGCGCACCTTGTCGAGGCCGCGTACCATCTTGGCTATGTCGTCGCCCCATTTCTGGGCAAGCGTGGTCTCGCTGGCGTCGGTGCTTATTGCCGACAGTATCACGGCAAGGCACATGTTGCGGTCGGCACCGAAGCTGTCGCAGATGCACACTGCCGTGTCGAGGGCCGATACCAGGGGGTGCAGACCGAAGCGGTCGCGCGCCACGCTGTCGGCCGATGCGTGTTGTTTTATGGCTGCCTTGATGCCGTCGATATCGTCTGGCGCGACTTGCCTGTCGAAGGCCGTCACAAGCCTGCGGTAGTCGCTCAGCGCTGTCTTTATTTCTTTGTCTGTCAGATAATGTTGTTCCATGTCTAAAACCCTAAAAAACTATGTGTATATCCCCGCCTTTATATGATGGGGAGTCGCCCTTATTGGCGTGTGCGTACCTTTGGCAGAGAGAATTTGAAACACAGTCCCCCCAGTTCGCCGTTGCATACCTCGATAGTACCGCCGTGTGCCAGTATGGTGTTTTGCACGATGGGCAGGCCGAGACCCGTGCCTCCGGCCTTGCGCGTGCGGCCCGAGTCGACGCGGTAGAAACGGTCGAACAGGTGCGGTATGTGCTCCTCGCCCACGCCTACGCCGTCGTCGCGGAACTCGAAATGGTAGAATTTCTCGTCTTCGCCCGTAAGGACCAGTTCGCAGTATGTGCCTTTTGAGTAAGTGCCTGAGTTCTTGGCCAAATTCAATATCATGCCCGACAGCAGGTTATAGTTGCCCATAATCTTGCAGTCGAGAGGTATGTCGTAGCGGAATGTCATCTTGCCCAGGGCCCCTGACTCTTCGAGGTCGTTGGCTATGGTGTAGGCTATGTCGTGGAAGTCAAGTTCCTCGGTGCTGATTAGTTCGCCGCCTTCTTCGAGCCTGGTTATGGCCGATACGTCGGCGATGAGGTTCACCAGGCGGTCTACATGCTCCGATGCCTTGCGCAGGAAGTGGGTGCGCGACGCTTCGTCCATGTCGGGGTTTTCGAGGATGGTGTCGATATAACCCTTGATTACGCCTATGGGGGTGCGGAGCTCGTGGTTGATGTTGTTGGTGAGCTGGCGCTTCGACTTGGCTTTTTCCTCTATCGCGTGCAGCGCCACGGCATGTTCCTTCTTCTGGCGTTGCATAGCCTGTGACCGTTGGTTATACATGCTGATAATTTGGCGCGAGATGTCGCCCAACTCGTCGTGGGGGTAGTCCATGGCCGGTATGAAGTTCGGGTCTGTCGAGGCGCGTTCGGCTACGGTGCGAAGGTTCGATATGTTGCGGCCGAAATACCGTGTCGAATAATAGGCAAGAATTGTGACAATTAATGCTATCACGAACATTACCCAGAATATCCGAGTAGACGGTAGCGAGGCGTTGAGGATATCGTTGTCGAATGGCAGCACGGTATATACCGTCACCCTGCCGTCGTCGCTTTTCTTTACGCTGTAATAAAAGTACTTGCCGGCATCGGGGCTGCTGGCCGGTTCGGGCTTTGCGCCCGGCACATTGGTCACGCCCTGTTCGAGGGCTTGTTCCGAGTCGGTAAGCGCGATGGGCTCGCCATAGCACCGTATCATGCGGCCGTCCTTGTACACTGTGATGCGCAAAAGGTCGTAGAGCGGATTTTCGCGGTAGTAATTTGTGGCAAAATCCATAAACGGTGTCGCATCGAAGTCCCTTTCGTTAGCGGCCACAATGCGTGAGGCCACCAGCGAGAGCTGCTCGCTTATCTGGGCCTTGCGGTATTCGCGTTCGTTATAGAACTGCCAGAAGGTCATGCCCGCGATGATAATCCACAGCGTGGCAACAAGCGGGATGAATAATTGCCACTGATAACTAATTCTTCTCTTTGAAGCCATAGCCAAAACCCTGGCGTGTGACGATATACTTGTCGTAATCGCCTAATTTCTTACGCAGGCGCGTTATATTGGTGTCGATGGTACGGCCGGTTACTACCACGTCGTCGCCCCACACGTTCTTTATCAGTTCTTCGCGTGAATATATGCGGTTGCGGTGGGTGAGGAAGAAGAGGAGTATGTCGAACTCTGTGCGCGTCAGTGTCACAAGCTCGTTGTCGATATATACTTCTTTGTCGTTGCGGTCTATGCGCAGTCCTTTGAAAGTCACGTCGCTCTCATATATCGACTGCTGGGCCTCGATATCGGCCGCGCTGCGGTGCTGCAACTGCCCCATGCGGCGCAGTATGGCTCTGACTCGGGCCAGAACTTCGCCTATTACAAATGGTTTTGTCACGTAGTCGTCGGCTCCGATGTTGAGACCCTTTACCACATAGTCTTCGTCGGATAGTGCCGAGCAGAAGAGTATGGGCTTTTCTTCGGTCGATGTGACATTGCGAAGCCTTGTGGCGAAATCAAAGCCCGACAGGCCCCCCATCATGATATCGACCATGAAGAGCGAATAGCTTTCAAGGTCCATGTCGAGGGCTTCCTCGGCGCTATAAGCGCAGTCTACTTCGTAACCTTCTTTCTCAAGGTTGAACTTGAGAATTTCACATACCGACTCCTCGTCGTCGATTACTAATATTTTGTTTCTCATAATATTTTTTCGTTGCCGGCATGCGTGTAAAAAACGCCTCTGACAGGCTAAAAGGCATGTGCGGCAATCTTTCTGGGCACTAAATTACTAAAATTTGGCGGATATGTCATGTTAATATATGTTAAAGTGTGCATTGCCCTTGAACTATCTCGACTCCCCGTATGTTTCTTAGTCATAATTACTGATTTTGCACTGTGTTTTTTCATGGTATTAGATTTAAGGTTAAAGATTTTCGGATGTCGTGAGACATCCGATTTTTTTTGCCATGAAATTGGGGTCTCTTATTTATCTTAGGGATTTTCTAATAATTGATTTAGAGTGTCTTTTGCAAACTGCCTGCTGTCGTCATCGCTTTTGGGATTTTCGGCTACTTGCTTGTAAATAGTTATCGCTTTTTCTTTATTGCCTGATTGCAGATTGATATAGGCAATGTTGAGCAAGATTATAGCATCGTCGGGGTAGATGGCATGTGCTTTCTCAAAAGTCGAGAGGGCTTCGTCTTTATGTCCCGTTGCGAA
>VSPF01000091.1 GCA_009775195.1 Muribaculaceae bacterium | reverse complement strand
ACCAATGATGGTGGGGTTAACCACAAAGGCGTCGTCTCCGACGACTTATCATTTTGATACACCCTCTTACTCTTTGTCGGTGGTTGTCGTGACCGGGAGTCCGGAGGCTTGCCAGTCGAGGATGCCGCCTTTGAGGTTGACGACGCGGTAGCCGAGGCGCGCGAGTATTTCGGCGGCGTCTAATGAGCGGCGTCCGCTACGGCAGTAGACGAGTATGGTGGAGTCTTTCGATAGTTCTTGTCGGGCTGTCGGTTGGAAGTCGTCGGATTGTACGTCGATGTTTACGGCCCCGGCTATGTGGCCTTCGGCGTATTCCTCAGGAGTGCGAACATCGAGGAGTTGCACGGAGTCGACCTTGATTTGCTGCTCAAATTCGGGAGCGGAAACAGAGGGGATATCGTTGTTGTTGCAGCCCGAGGCTTGCGAGATACACATTGTCATTGCTATCAAGTATATGGCGCGTTTGATTAGTCTTAGCATAGTTTTGTCGGAATGCTTATGGTTGGGAGCACGGTTTGTTTAGTGCTTCTCCTCGTCTTCGTCGACTTCTTCTTTAAAGGTGATTTTGATGTCGGTCTTAAAAATAGGCCCGTCTAAGTCATAATTACATCCGTAGCAGAAAGCCACAATACACATCACGACACCGAAAATCACGATTGCAATTCCTATTATTTGACCTAATACTTCCATAGACTACGATTTTATTTGCAAATATAACAAAGTGAAAGCACTTTTGCAAAAAGAAAGTAGTTATAAAAATTATCGGAGAGGTTGCAAACGGCATATTATCAGTCGGTTGCATCCTCTCCGAGGATTGCTGTTGTATTGTATCGTTGATTACCCCACTAATAATCGTGGGGAACCATGACATCGTCTCCGAGGACTCTTATGAATTATCCTTTTGACACACCTTCCATGTTTTAGTGTGGGAATCTATCAGATGCCGAGGTGCTTTTTGACGCGGGCGACTTTGGCTACGGCATCGCGGTTGCAGCGGTCGTAGTCGGCAAGGTCGGCCATCTTGTCGTGTACCTCGATGTAGAACTTGATTTTAGGCTCTGTGCCCGAGGGACGGATTGATACCTTGGTGCCGTCTTCGGTGAAGTACTGGAGCACGTTCGAAGTGGTGGGGAAGTCCATCTTCGTGATGGTGTTTGTGCGTGTGTCGGTGCAGTTGAGGTCGCCGTAGTCCTTGATGAGCACAACGGGGCTGCCGTCGATTTCCTTGGGAGGGTTGGCGCGGAAGTTAATCATCATCTGCTGTATTTCCTCGGCGCCGGTCTTGCCGGGACGAACGACGCTTACACCCTCTTCGTGGCTGTAGCCGTTCTTGAGGTAGATTTCCTGGAGCATCTGGTTGAAGTCGAGGCCACGGTCTTTTGCCCAGGCGCAGATTTCGGCCATAAGCGAGATTGCCGACACCGAGTCTTTGTCGCGGCAGAAGTCTTCGGCAAGGAAGCCGTAGCTCTCTTCGCCGCCGCCGATATAGCGTGCGGTGCCCTCGAGGTCGCGGATGACTGCGGCAATCCATTTGAAACCGGTATAGCAGTCGAACATCTTGATGTTCTGGTTCTCGGCAATGGCCTTGATTGTCTCTGTGGTAACGATGGTCTTGACGACATATTCGTTGCCCTTGAGGCGGCCGAGCTCGCGGTTGCGCAGCATGATGTAGTTGAGCAGAATCATCACAATCTGGTTGCCGTTGATGAGCTGGTATTCGCCGTTGTTGTCGCGGATTACGCATCCGATGCGGTCGGCGTCGGGGTCAGAAGCCACCACGAGGTCGGCATCCACTTCTTTGGCCTTTGCGATAGCCATGGCCATGGCCGAGGGGTTCTCGGGGTTGGGCGAGTCGACGGTGGGGAAGTCGCCGCTGGGGATATCCTGCTCGGGTACGTGGATGATGTTGGTGAAGCCGTAGTTGCGCAGCGAGTCGGGCACGAGTTTTACGCCTGTGCCGTGAATCGGGGTGTAGACAATCTTGAGGTCGGCGTGACGCTTGATGACCTCGGGGTCGAGCGACAGGCCCTTGATGGCGGTGAGGAATTTCTGGTCTATAGCGTCGCCGATAATCTCGATAAGGTCGTTGTTGCCCTCGAACTTGATTTCTTTCGCGCTCTTGATGCGGTTTACGTGGTCGATGATGTTGACGTCGTGGGGTGCGATAATCTGGGCACCGTCGCTCCAGTAAGCCTTGTAACCGTTATATTCCTTGGGGTTGTGCGAGGCGGTGATGTTGACGCCGCTCTGGCAGCCGAGTTCGCGTATTGCGAACGAAAGTTCGGGGGTGGGGCGGAAGCTGTCGAAGAGATATACCTTGATGCCGTTGGCCGAGAAGATTGCGGCAACGATTTCGGCGAATTTGCGCGAGTTGTTGCGCACGTCGTGGCCTACGACGACACTGATTTGGGGCATGTCGGGGAATGCCTCTTTGAGGTAGTTTGCCAGGCCCTGGGTTGCAGCGCCGACGGTATAGATGTTCATGCGGTTGCTGCCGGCACCCATGATGCCGCGAAGGCCGCCTGTGCCAAATTCGAGGTCTTTGTAGAATGACTCGATGAGCTCGGTTTTGTCGTCGGCGTCGAGCATGCGGCGTACCTCGGCTTTGGTTTCCTCATCATAGCCGTCGCCCAGCCAAGTGTTTGCTTTGGCTGTAACCTGGGCGAGAAGTTCCTGATTATTGTCCATGTTTAGAGTTAGATGTTATGTAATTTTTTATATTTCTGACAGCAAAGATAGTTGTTTGCCTACAGATATACAAATATTTGTAGATATAAGTTGGGCCAAAACATGTGTTATAGAACATGTTTTGGCCCTCGATATAGGAACTTTAACCTTTGATGAGGTCTTTGCCGGTCATTTCGGCGGGCTGCTTGAGGCCCATGATGTGGAGCAGCGAGGGGGCTACGTCGGCGAGGATGCCGTTGTCGGTCGTTGCCTTTTTGTCCTCGGTGACATAGACGAATGGTACGGGGTTGAGCGAGTGGGCCGTGTTGGGTGTGCCGTCGGGGTTGACTGCGTTGTCGGCATTGCCGTGGTCGGCGATTATAATCACCTCGTAGTCGTGCTTCTTGGCGGCCTCTACGGTGTCGTGGAGGCAGTTGTCGAGGGTCTCGACGGCCTTCTGTATTGCGGGATAGATGCCGGTGTGGCCTACCATGTCGCCGTTGGCATAGTTGACGACGATAAAGTCGTATTTCTCTGAGTCGATGGCCTCTACGAGTTTGTCCTTCACCTCGGGGGCGCTCATCTCGGGCTGCAGGTCGTAGGTCGCAACCTTGGGCGAGGGCACGAGTATACGGTCTTCGCCGGGGAAGGGTGCCTCGCGGCCGCCGTTGAAGAAGAATGTCACGTGGGCATACTTCTCGGTCTCGGCAATGTGGAGCTGTTTCTTGCCCTGGTTGCTGAGGTATTCGGCCAGGGTGTTGCTGACGTCTTCCTTGTCGAAGAGGATATGCACGCCCTTGAACGACGAGTCGTAGGGGGTCATGCAGTAGTACTGCAGGCCGGGCACCGTGTGCATGCCTTCTTCGGGCATGTCGTGCTGCGTGAGTACTTCGGTGAGCTCCTTGGCGCGGTCGTTGCGGTAGTTGAAGAAGATTACGCAGTCGTCGGGCTTGATGGTGCCGTCGACGGTCGAGTTGTTAATCGGCTTGATAAATTCGTCGGTAACGTCGTTGTCGTAGCTCTGTTGCATGGCGGCGACCATGTCGGTGGCCTGTTCGCCCTTGCCGTCGATGAGCAGGTCGTAAGCCTCTTTGATACGGTTCCAGCGGTGGTCGCGGTCCATCGCATAGAAGCGGCCGACAATCGACGCGATTACGCCGGCCGACTGTGCGCAGTGCTCCTCGACCATGCGGATGAAGTCGATGCCGCTGTGCGGGTCGGTGTCGCGGCCGTCCATAAAGCAGTGGAGGTAGACCTTCTTGAGGTCATAGCGTTTTGCGATGTCGCACAAAGCGAATATATGCTCGAGCGAAGAGTGCACGCCGCCGGTAGACGTGAGGCCCATGAAGTGCATGGCCTGGCCGGTCTTGGCGCAGTACTCGAATGCGTTCTTGACCTCTTTGTTGTCGAGGATGCTGCCTGTGGCGATGGCCTTGTTGATTTTCACCAGGTCCTGGTATACGATGCGTCCGGCACCGATATTGAGGTGGCCTACCTCGCTGTTGCCCATCTGACCGTCGGGCAGGCCTACGTATTCGCCGCTGGCCTGGAGTTCGCTGTGGGGGTCTGTCTTGAGCAGGTAGTCCCAGTAGGGTGTGGGTGTGCTGTAGATGGCATTGGCATGGTCGTGCTTGCCGATGCCCCATCCGTCGAGGATGATAAGTAGAGCTTTGTGTGCCATTTTATAGTGTTTTGTTTTGATTGTTCATGTCGTCTTCGCGTTCGCGACGCAACCGTTCGCGGCGTTTGAGGTTGAAATGGAGCAGGATAATCACCACAACAGTAATAATGATAACGCCGAAATAGTATGTAGCCGACATTTGCCCGGTAGAGTACTGACCATAGCCAATAGTTGCCATGACGGCAAGATATATAGCTAAAATCAATGGTACGAGGGTAGAACGCTTAGGTTTCATCATTTGTTTGCCTGGTGTGGGATTAGCGGTTCCTGTAGGTGCCTGTATGGCGAGGCCAAGGGGTCGAAACTCCCGTTTTCGAAATATTTGTAGAGCCGGAGGCAAGCCCAGGCGTCGAGGGCCGCGTAGGCCTGCTGCGGTGCCGTCAGGGTGTCGGCTTCCCAGTTGGTAAGCCGCTGGGCCTTTGAGATGCGTTCGCCGAATACTATGGCGTAGATTTTTTGCAGCGAGATGTCGGTAATGTCGTATTTTCTGACAAGGTGCTGCAGGTCTACGAATCCTTGCGGCTCGAGCGGCGTGGTGCGGCGCAGCACGTTGAAATCATCGTGTACCGAAAGCCCGATTTTGAGTATGTCGGGGTTTTCGAGAAACGACTTCAACTCGGCGCAAATGCCTATTTTGTTGAGCCTGAAGAGAAAGCAACGTTCGTCGGTCGAAATCTGCATCAGTGCGGCATTGTGAACGCGACCTTTTTTGAACGACGGCCTTGTCTCGGTGTCAAAGCCTACTGCGCGTTCTTTCGACAATACCCTTATAGCCTGATGGGCGACGGCGGCACTGTCGACAACCGTGATGGCGCCTGGATAGCACATGGTGGGCATACCGGCGACAGCTTCCTTGCTTATGCTGATTATGTAATTATTCGAGTTCACTATGCAAAATTACGCAATTCCACTCGCTTTTTAGGTCGTTTTAACGTAATTTAAACATCCGGGCAACGCATCACACTTTTATAATATCTAACTTTACGAACATAACTATGCAATGCCTTAGAAATCATGAACCAAGAAAATTTTACATGCCCCTATTGCCGACGCCGTCCCTCGCATGAGGCGTATCAGGTAAGAGAGGACAAGGAGCTAATCGACTCGAAATATGTCGGGATGGACGGAACAAATTCGCTCTACCTTGATACTAACCGGGTATATTCGGTAAAGATATGCCGCCGGTGTTGGGAGTCGCAACGTAAGCGTAATACTTTTCGTAAATTTGCCCTATGGTCATGGCTTGGGGCTGTGGCACTTGTAATGGTGTATGCACTTATAATGGATTATATTCCCGAAGCCATTCGATATTTTACCAATATCATTTTTAATGTGTTGGCAGTGTACTGGATAGGTGGACTTGTCGTTCTCCCATTGATTTATATGTTGTGGTGTTTGTTTTCACGAACGCGGATGCATGTAAAATATTCAGATGCTAAGAACTGTAATGCCTTAGAGCCGAGGGGAAACCGGTAGTGATGCCTCGTCTTGAAGCGTCGTCCAAGACGAGGCTTGATTCTTACCACCAGTTGTGGAAGTGGTGCACAGGGCCGTGACCGTGGCCTATTTTGTAGCGTGAGCCGGCCTCGATGGCGGCTGCGATGTAGTCTTTGGCAGCCTTGGCAGCCTCGTCGAGGCCGAAACCTTTGGCAAGGTATGCTGCGAAGGCCGAGGATAGAGTGCAGCCCGTGCCGTGGGTGTTGGCGGTTGCTAAACGCCTTGATTTGAGCGGCAGAGTCTGGCCCGTTTCGGCGTTATAGAAGATGTCAATCAGCTCGTCGTCGTGGAGGTGCCCGGCCTTTAACAATACCGACACACCGCCACAGCTTTCAGACAGTCGTTTTGCAAACTGTGGCAGTTCGTCCTGGCTGTTGATTTTACAACCGGCCAAGATTTCAGCCTCGGGGATATTCGGGGTTATTACACGTGCACGGGGTATGAGGACTTCGCGGAGGGTGGCAACAGCATCGGCCTCGAGGAGAGGGTCGCCCGAGGTGGCAACCATCACCGGGTCGAGTACGATATTCTTGATTTCGGGGTATTGGTCGAGGGTCTCGCGCACAGACCTTATCAGCTCGGCCGAGTGGAGCATACCGATTTTTATGGCGTCGGCACCGATATCGTCGAGGCACGAATGTATTTGTCCGGTTACAAAGTCGACCGGCACGGGGTGAACGCCAGTCACTCCGACGGTGTTCTCGTCGACAACTGCTACAATCGCGCTCATGCCATAGCAGCCGAGGGCAGAGAATGTCTTGAGGTCGGCCTGTATGCCTGCGCCGCCGCTTGGGTCGCTGCCGGCGATGGTGAGGGCGCGGCGGTATGTATTGGTCATATTTTCCATTTTTCGAGGTGGTAGGCACTGTCCCAGAACATCCATTCGAGACGGGTGCAGGTTAAGAAAATATCGGTCATGCGGAGCCTTTCGTTCTCCGAAACACTCTGGGCAAGTTGGTCGCATATTTCAATGGCCTCGTCGGTGGCCTTGTCGAAATATTCGTCGGCGTAAGTCTCAATCCATTGCGCGTAAGGGTTGTGCCCGATGTCGCGGCATGTTCTGAGGATGTGGCGTCCTACGTTTCGATATACCCAGAAGCAAGGGAGAATAGAGGCTGCTTCTACGGCCACGCTCTCGTAGGCCGTAGACATTTCGGTGGCCGTATATAGGGCGCATGTGGGCGATTTCGCGGGCAATGTCATACCCTTGAGGAAGGATTGGTGCAGGGCCTTCTCGACCGCAATCCCGTCGCTTGCGAAGCGTATAAAGGTTTCGGCATGAGCCTTGTTTCCGAGTCGTGATGCTATGTGGGCGAGTACGCGGAAGTAGCTTTCGAGGTAGCGCGCATCCTGGCCGAGGTAGAATAGGAATTTCTCGCGAGGTAACGAGCCGTCGGCCAGCTCTATTACGAACGGATGCTCGAGTATGGCATTATAGATGCCCTCGGCCTGTGCCCATGTGTATTCAGACCATTTCATTTATTTATAGGCTATTACTGCCACGTAGTCGCCCTTGTCGCAACCTTGCTGAGGCATCTCGGCGGCGGCATCCGACACAAGTGGATGTGTTGTAAGGGTCTGCGCGGTGGTGATGTCCTTGAAGCCGCATGCCTTGACGATTTCTAACTTCGAGGCTGTCGTGCGCCAATGGGCTGCCTTGACAAGCTGTATGGGGTATGGGTCGCGAGGTTTGCAACCTTCGAGCAGGGGGTGGTCCCATGTGCCGAGAGTCATGGCGAGATTGTAGAGCAGCCCGTAGGAACTCTCTTTAGGCACGTCGATGAGGACGATGCGGCCACCGACGGGGAGAGCATCGTATGCCTTGCGTACAACCGAGTCGAGGTCGTCGATATAGCTCGGTGTGCCGTTGAATAGTATGGTGTCGTAATCCTGCTTGCCAAAGTCGGCGTCTTCGGCGCTGCAGATGGTCACGTCGATGCCGCGTGCGGTGGCAATGGCAGCCATCTCTTTCGAAGGTTCGATGCCGTTGGTGATTTTTATGCCGAATTCCTTGTCAAGAAGCTTCTCGAACAAGCCGCTGCCGCAGCCTACCGACAGTATGCGTCCGGCATCGGCGAGGGTCATGGCGACGAGTCGCAGTTCGGAGAGGAGTACGTTTTCGTTTTCTAAGAACCAGGCGTCGTAGAGCGATGCGTACTGGTCGAAATTAGTCCACATATTATAAATCTATAGTATTGAAATCCATATTTAAAAGGTCGACGGAAAGCAGGCGCCCGTCGAGAGCCGATTTGTTGCCGGCCAAGATTTTGACAGCCTCGGCAGCCTGGACCGAGCCTATGACGCCGGCCGTAGGGCCTATTACGCCGCCACTTGCAGCGGATTGGGCGGAAAGCTCCTCGCGGTCGGCAAAGAGGTCGCCGTAGCGCATGGGCGATTCCGGCGAGAAGACAGAGACCATGCCGCGATATCCGCTCAGCGAGGCAAATATCCAGGTCTTGCCGAGCGCAGCACATGTGTCGTCGACAAGGTAGCGCGTGGCATAGTTGTCGCAGCAGTCGAGCACCAGGTCGTATTGGCTTATAATATCGGCGGCGTTGTCGCGATTTATGCCGTGCGGATATATGTTGAATAGCGTTGACGGCGAGGCTGCGCTCAGTCTGCGACGTGCGGCCTCGGTTTTCGGTGTGCCGACCTCGCTGTCGCAGTAGAGTAACTGTCGATGCAGGTTGCTGACGCTTACCACGTCGTGGTCGGCGAGGCCGAGGCACCCGACCCCGGCACCGGCGAGATAGAGCGTCGCCGGGCAGCCGAGGCCCCCGAGGCCGATGGCGAGCACCGACGAAGCCATGATGCGCCGTTGGCCTTCGGGGCCTATTTCGGCGAGCATCATCTGGCGGCTATAACGGTCTGAAAGGGTGGTCATACAATGTCGAAAACTTTGTCCCAGTCTTTCCATACAACTTCCCTGCCGGCGCGACGGATAGCCTCGGTCACTTCGGCGGGCGTGCGCTCGTCGCTTACGGCGAATTGCTCGAGAGCCTGTGGGTAAGTATAGTAGCCGCCGGGCTCGGTTTTTGACCCGGCACTCATCGATGTGGCACCGAGGGCGCAGATATGGTTGCGGAAGTCGGGCAGTTCGCGTGTCGAGACCGAGATATCTACATCGTGGTCGAAGATGCGGAAGGCGAATGTGAGCTGCGCCAGCTCGCGGTCGGTCATAATCACATTGGGCTGGTAGCCGCTTGCCGAGGCACGCATACGCGGGAAGTTGACGCTATAGCGCGTCTTCCAGTATTTTTTGCGGAGGTATAGCAGGTGACGGGCCATCATGGTCACGTCGGTGCGCCAGTCTTCGAGGCCGATGAGTATGCCCATGCCGATTTTGTGTACACCGGCGGTGCCCATGCGGTCGAAACCGTTGACACGCCATTCAAAATCAGACTTTTGTCCGGCCGGATGATAGGTCTTGTATTTGTCGCGGTGATATGTCTCCTGGAAGCATACCACGCCGTTGAGGCCGTCCTCGACAAGTCGGGCATAGCCCTCGGTGGGCAGCGGCATCACCTCGATAGAGAGGTTGCTGAAGTATTTGCGGCAGACCTTGAGGGCGTTAGACAGATATTCGACACCGGCCACGACGGGGTTTTCACCGGTAACAATCAGCAGGTTCTCGAACGGCCCGAGTTTCTTGATGGCCTTACACTCGTTTTCGATTTCGTCGGGTTTGAGCACCACGCGCTTGAATTTGTTGTGACGGTTGAAGCCGCAATATACGCAGGCGTTGGTGCACGAGTTGGTGATATACATGGGTATGTACATCGAAATCGTCTTGCCGAAACGTTCGAGAGTGAGGGCCTGGCTCTTGGCAGCCATTTGTTCGAGGAAAGGAGCTGCCGCAGGCGATATGAGGGCCATGAAGCCCTCGATGCCGGGATTGGGCGAACTGAGTGCACGACGCACGTCGGCGGCGGTCATTGCGTTGATTTGCGCCGTGGTCGCGTCCCAGTCATATTGTTTTAATTCTTCCGAGAACATGGTTTAGAGGTCTAAGAACGATGTAAGCGGGCTGCTTGCGACAGCCGAAACCGATGTGCATGCCAGACCGGCTTTGTAAGCCTCGCGTCCGGCAGCAGTGGCTATGGCGAAGGCATGTGCCATTGCCACGGGGTCGCCGGCGATTGCTATGGCGGTGTTGACCAGCACTGCGTCGGCACCCATTTCCATGGCTGCGGCAGCATGCGACGGGGCGCCGAGGCCGGCATCGACAACGACGGGCACGTTGCTCTCGGCTATGATGATTTCGAGCAGGTCGCGTGTCACCAGGCCCTTGTTTGTCCCGATAGGTGCTGCAAGGGGCATGACTGCGGCTGTGCCGACTTCTTCGAGCCTCTTGCACAGCACGGGGTCGGCCTGTATGTAGGGCAGAACCTTGAAGCCGAGACGGGCGAGCTCCTCGGTTGCTTTTAGTGTCTCTACGGGGTCGGGAAGCAGATATTTGGGGTCGGGATGGATTTCGAGTTTTATAAAGTCTGTCTCGAAAGCCTCGCGTGCAAGCTGGGCTGCAAGCACGGCCTCGCGTGCATCGCGCACGCCCGAGGTGTTGGGGAGCAGTTGAATGTCTCGTCCGGCGATATGGCGCAACATGTCGTCTTCGGGGTTCTCCATGTCTATGCGTTTCATGGCCACGGTGACCATATTCGTTCCCGAGGCAATGATGGCTTCTCTCATGATTTCATTGGAGCTGAATTTGCCCGTGCCGACGAAAAGTCGCGAAGCAAATTCCTTTCCGCCGATTATCAGTTTGTCGTCCATAATTTTGATGAATTTATTAGTTTCAGATACCGGGTCGGGGGCGTTGAGGATGGCACCCGAGATGGCTACGCCGGCTATGCCGGTAGTCGCGAGTTGTGGCATGTCATTGACGGTGATGCCTCCGATGGCCACGACGGGAATATTGATGCCGGCAGCGGCACATCGGGCCATGATGTTGCGATAGCCCTCGATGCCGAGCGTGGGCGATAATTTTTCTTTGGTCTGTGTAAAGCGGAACGGCCCGAGGCCGATGTAGTCGGCCCCTGCGGCGACGGCTTTTGCAATGTCGTCGAAGGTATTGGCCGTGGCACCGATTATCTTGTCGTTGCCAAGGAGCTTGCGGGCCTCGCCGACGGGCATGTCGTTTTTGCCTAAGTGCACGCCGTCGGCACAGATGGTATCGACGAGTTCGACATGGTCGTCGATGATGAGCTTCGCCCCGTAGAGGTCGCATAGTTTGCGCAGGGCGATTCCTTTGTCAACTATCATGTTGGGGCTTGCCTCTTTCATGCGTAGCTGTATCCAGCGGCATCCGCCCTCGAGGGCCAGACGCGCACCCTCGACTATGTCGTTGTATTTTGTGTTAGTGTGAGTTATGAACTGCAGCATTTATTCGTTTAATAATATTTGCAAAATCGTTGTCGGCCCACATATATCCGAGCATTGCTGCTCCCCCGAATCCAAGTTCGCGCAGGAGCGGAAATTTGTCGGGGTCTACGCCTCCGAGGGCTATCATTTGGCTTGATATTAGGCCATGCTCTGATGCCTGCCGCAACCTCTCGATGCCGAACCTGGATTTGTAACCGATTTTTGAAACGCTGTCGAATATCGGGCTGACGAAACAATAATCTGCATCCTTGTCGTCATTGGCTTCGTCGAAATCATGACATGAGCGGGTATAGTGCTTTACACCCTCGGTAAGCGGATTGCGGCTGTTGACGTGCGGCCAAATCGAGGGGAATTTCCGCAGTAATTCGTGATGGTCGTGTAGCGAGAGACGGTGATAAAGGCGTTGGGGAATGCCAAAAATTAGGTCGGCAATTTCGTCGGCGGTCGCACCGGGATGGCGCAAGTGTACCCTGTCGATACCGTTGTCGAGCATCAACATTATGAGCACCGATTCGAAATCTACGATATTCTCCGGTGTAACGACTATGAGTTTGAAGTCCTTATCCACCACACACAGCTTGAATGACAGTGATAGAATCTCCGTCGTGGAGCATGGTTGTCTGCCAGTCTGATTTTCGCACGACGTGGTTGTTGAGAGCGACGGCTATCCCTTTTGTCGGGATGGCGCACGACTCCAACACCGAGACAAGGCTTATCTCGGCGCCGTCGAATGTGTGTGGTTTACGGTTTACTGTGATATTCATATTTATTCCTTGCGTCGGTATTATCCGCATCAAGTTCTTAGGGTTTAATCTCAGCCCCGCCAGGGGGCACCCCTTTATGCCAGTCACAAAGTTAGTGAAAAATTTGTAATTTGCAAAAATAATTTTTTACCGACTTTGCGAGTTCACTTATCCCATTTGTCGTAAGAGGGCATGATGATGTAGGCG
>VSPF01000090.1 GCA_009775195.1 Muribaculaceae bacterium | reverse complement strand
GCATATATCTCTCCGATACCCCCAAAGAGGTCAAAAAGAAGGTCAACAGCATGTATACCGACCCTCTCCACCTCAATATCGAAGACCCGGGCCACCTCGAGGGGAACTGCCCGTTCATCTACCTCGACGCCTTCGCCAATGACGAGCACGTGCGCCGCTATCTGCCCGACTACGACAGCCTCCAGGCCCTCAAAGACCACTACACCCGTGGCGGTGTAGGCGACGGCACTGTCAAAAAGTTGCTGCTCAATGTGCTTGAAGAGACTCTTGCCCCCATCCGCGAACGCCGTAAGCAATACGAGCAAGATATCCCTGCCGTATACGAAATGTTGCGCAAGGGCAGCGAGGAAGCGCGCGCCACCGCCGCCGACACCCTCGACCGTGTGCGCCATGCCATGAGAATCGACTATTTCAACGACCCCGACCTCATCAACAAGAAATACGAACCACAACGCTAAACACAATAGCAGGCCCGTTTTTACGTTATTATAAGGTAAAAACGGCTACAAGATGAAATTTCGCCAACTGATATATATACTGTTTACTGCCGGTGTTTCCGTATGCGCTACGGCGCAAAACGGAAGCACTGCATATAATTTTCTCAACGTCACCTCGTCGGCAAAAATCTATGGTTTAGGCGGAATTAACATCAGCCTTGTTGATGACGATATTTCAACTGTCGACCAAAATCCGGCACTTTTAGGCCCTGAGATGAGCAACATGCTGGGAATGAATTACATGCACTACATTGGCGGTTCTAATTTCGCCGGTGCGCGATATACGCACAGCGCAGGCGAAAGAGCGGGCTGGTCGGCTGCAATACAGTATTTCGGCTACGGCTCGATGAAAGAGGCCACCGACGACGGTACAATTATAGGCTCGTTCTCGCCAAAAGACCTGTCGTTCAGCGGCATGTATGCCCACGATATCACCGATAGATTACGTGGCGGCATTACCCTAAAGGGACTCTACAGCTCCTACGCAGAGTACTCGGCCTTTGCCCTCGCAACCGATTTGGGCATCAACTATTACGACCCCGACCGTGACCTGTCGCTTTCGCTCGTCGTTGCAAACCTCGGCGGTCAGGTAAAACGTTTCAACGACACTTACGACCGTCTGCCCTTCGACGTGAGGCTCGGCTGGTCGCAGTCGTTCGGCACCTTCCCACTGCGTTTCTCGATTACGGCGTGGAACCTCACCAAATGGCATCTGCCCTATACCGATGCCGGCGACGGCTCCGACATGTCGCAACCCGAGGTCAAAGACAAATTTATGTCGAACCTATTCCGCCACCTCGTATTCGGCATAGACCTGATATCGAACCCTAACTACTATATATCATTAGGCTACAATTACAAGACACGAACTGACATGAGTACCTATAACCGCAATTTCCTATCCGGTTTTTCGCTTGGCGGCGGTATCCGTGTCAAGAGTTTCGGCATATCGCTGGCTTTCGCACAGCCCCATACCGGAGCCACTACTTTCATGTTCAACCTGTCGTATAATTTCAGCGACTTGATACAATAATGGAAAAGAATCCTATCATCATAGCCATCGACGGATTTTCATCGTCGGGCAAAAGCACCATGGCACGTCGCCTGGCATCGGCCATAGGTTACCGCTATATCGACTCAGGAGCAATGTACCGCGCCGTAACCCTCTTCGCACTCGAGGCCGGCTTTATCGGACCCGACGGACAACCTGACGCCGCTGCCCTCGAGGCTGCCCTACCCCACATACATGTCGATTTCGAACCGCAGCCCGACGGCACGCAGCATACCATGCTCAACGGCGTGGACGTAGAGGCCGAAATACGCCGTCTGCGCGTGTCGAACGTGGTGTCGCCCGTTGCCGCGCTGCCCGCCGTGCGCCACGCGCTGGTGGCCATGCAGAAGGAGATGGGCCGCAAACGCGGCATAGTGATGGACGGCCGCGACATAGGCACCGTCGTCTTCCCGGATGCAGAACTCAAAATATATGTCGACGCCTCAGCCGAGACTCGTGCCCGTCGACGCTTTAAAGAAATGATTGATAAAGGCTCGGCGGTGACATTCGAAGAAGTGCTTGCCAATGTAGTACACCGCGACCACATTGACACCACACGTGCCGAAAGCCCCCTACGACGCGCCGACGACGCTATTGCTATTGATAATTCCAACATGACCATCGAGGAACAGGACGCATGGCTCCTCGACCAGTTCGAGAGAGTGACAAACGCCAAATGACGACGGTAGAGATTGACAGCGAATCAGGCTTCTGCTTCGGCGTGGTCACAGCCATACGCAAGGCTGAAGAGGAACTGGCGAACGGTTCGCCGCTATACTGCCTCGGCGATATCGTGCACAATTCGGCCGAGGTCGACCGGCTGTGCCGCAAGGGGCTTGAAACTATCACCCACGACCAACTCGAACACCTGCGCGGGGTCAAGGTATTGCTACGCGCACATGGCGAACCACCGTCGACATATCACACTGCCGAACGCATGGGCATCGAAATAATAGATGCCACATGCCCGGTAGTCCTGAAACTGCAACAGCGCATCAAGGCAAAATATGATGCCGACGGCAACCGCACACAGATTGTAATCTACGGTAAGGCCGGCCATGCCGAGGTAAACGGTCTCGTTGGTCAGACCGAGGGCAACGCCATAGTCGTAGAAGATATAGCGGGGCTTGACAAAGTCGATTTCACCAAGGATATCGCCCTATATTCGCAGACAACCAAGTCGCTCGAAGGCTTCAGCGAAATCATCGCCGAGATAAAGCGACGTCTCGCACCGGGCACGCATTTCGAGTCTTACGACACAATCTGCCGCCAAGTGGCAAACCGCGTCGGCCACCTGCGCGATTTCGCCGCAAGCAAAGACGTAATCTTGTTTGTCGCCGGGGCCAAGAGCAGCAACGGCAAAATCCTCTACCAGCAATGCCTACAGGTAAATCCTCGCACACACCTGGTCGCCGACCCGTCGCAAATCGATGCGGCGTGGCTCGACGGGGCAGCATCGATTGGTATATGCGGTGCAACATCCACGCCGCGATGGCTCATGGAGGATGTTGCACGTAAAGCATCTGACACGATAAATGGATAATTTTATAGCTATCGACGTAGAAACCGCCAACCGCGAACGCACAAGCATATGCTCAATCGGCGCGGTCAAGGTCAAGGACGGTATAATTATCGACAGCCACTACTCACTGGTGTGTCCCGAGCCCGAATGGTATTCGCGCTACAACACTGCCGTACACGGCCTCACAGAAGAAGACACGTGGGATGCCCCGACTTTTGGCGACGTTTGGTCTGACTGGCAGGAGTGGCTCGAAGGGTTGCCGCTGGTGGCTCATAACGCCCAATTCGATAGCGGATGCATACGTGCCGCTTGCCGCATGTACGGCCTCGACGAACCCGACGAATTTTTATGCACCCTCAAAGCCGCACGAAAATCAATACCGCGAGGCATGTGCCCCTCTAAATCGCTCGATATGCTTTGCGAGTTTTTCGGTATTCCTCTTGACAATCACCACAATGCGCTTGCCGATGCCGAGGCATGCGCAAGGCTCGGTATAATACTGCTATGAAATATGCGATAATAATCTTAGCGGCCATGGCCATGGCTTCGTGCGGCGATGCGACTCCCGATGCCAACGATACGGAACTCGAAGTCGCCGCTGCTGCAGGCCGCGCTATGGGCGAACACGCCGCCGCGCTACCCGAAAACTCAATGGAACAGCAGAACGCCGTACTCGATATCCGCGCCCGCGAAACCGCCATCCGCGATGCCGGCTACCCTTCGTGCGCCGATACCTTCGCCATAGAAGCCGCCAAGAAACTCGGCCTCGAGTAAAACTCTCGACCTACTTCCCTCGTAATAATTCAAGCCTGCCCTTAACGCCACCCAGCCATACATGCAAGATTTAGCAGATACTTACTTGCTTCTTTTATACTTGGGCGTCCGTGAGGCGATTATTATTTTACGGTGAGGTCGGCCACTACCGGCAGATGGTCGGTCGGATAGCGTCCGTCGCCATAAGTCGTATCGAGATGAGTGTGTTTAGCGCAGCCAATATTGCCGCCGACGAAAACGAAGTCGATGAGCGTGCATTCGTTGGAGGCGATGAGGCTTCCCCAGCCATGATAAGTCCATTCGGGGCCTTCTTTAGCTTCTGCAATAGTGCGGCTATCAGTGAGATGGAAGCTGCCGAACATATTGGTCGTGATGGTTTGTATCGCAAGGTCTGACTTGGAGCTGTTGAAGTCGCCGGTGAGAACCACATTACCCTCGTTTATCATGCTTTGTATGCTATCAAGTACGAGAATAGCCCCTTTGACACGAGCATCGGCACTCTGATGGTCGAGGTGCGTATTCACTGCGAGCAAAATTTTATCGGTTTCTTTATCTTTCAGTTTAGCCCACACAGCGGTGCGATAGTCGTAAGCACCCCATCCTGTCGAGGGTTTGTCAGGTGTATCGCTGAGCCAGAAGTATCCGTTGTCGATGATGTCGAAGCGTTTACGGCTTACGAACAGCTCGTTGAAACAGCCATTGGTATCGCCGTCATCGCCACCAACGCCGAAAGCGATATAATCATCGTCAAAAGCTGGCTTTACGTCGTTGAGCTGGTTGTAAAGCACTTCCTGCATACCGATTATATCGGGTGTCTGGTCCTTGATGACTTTGATTAACTCTTCCTTGCGGTAGCGCCAGTTATTGTCGCCGTCGAAATACGAGTCGTAAGTGGGACAAACACGGATATTGCACGACATGACCCTCACATCGATGGTTTGGGTTGGTTCGTCTGTTCCGGGTACGGGAGCCGGTTCGTCGGGCTCGTCCGAGCCGCACGCCTGGAACACAAAGATTGCCGCTGCCATGGCGGCCTGCAATAATAATTTGGTTTTCATAGTCTGTTAATAAAATAAGGCAGGAAACCACGCGGACATCCGATGATTTCCTGCCGTTCCCAATCTTAATTACCTTGTCTGAATAATCATTTATTTGTCAAAACTATCGACCAGTAGTTGCACAGCTTGCGTTCCATGCCGGGATGTTCGCCGTCGTTGGGAACGTTAACTATACCATGCTCGCCGGTAGTCAGGTCGTTGATAAGCATCTGGGCCGAGCCACCGCCGTCCATCATCACGGCATCGGTGCATCCGAGAGCCTTCATGATTTTGCCCATATCTTCGTACTCCATGCCGCGCGAACGCGAGGTGCGGCCGTCGCAGATGAGGAAAATCATTGTGTTGTCGGCACGGTGGCCGATAACATTGCTTGGGTAGGACCACGGACATTGTTCGAGGACATTACCGTTCGCATCCGTAACTGCATTGGGGCCAATCACCCCGTCGTGGAGCATGTTGTAACCGGCACCTGTGCACTCCACAAGCTCGTCCTTGTAGTCTTTATAAGTTGCACGTGGGCCGCAGTGCATTATGCCGTTCTTGTCGATGCCGACCCAGCCAATTCCTTGAGCAGGGAGGCTCTTCTTGTAGTTAAATATGTCCCAAAGAACTCTGCCACGATAGTGCATGGGGCCTTTGCCGCCTTCGTAGGTGAAGAAGTCGCCATTTACCAAGGCCAATATACGGTGGCCCTCGACATTGAACTTATCAAAGAAAGCCGAAGGCGTGTTGTCCGGGACCCATCCCCACCCGTTGATTTTCTCGGGTTCCCAAGCCTCGGTTGTAACGGCGACACCGGGAGCGCCGGGAGCCACCTTGACGATGTAGATGTCGTCGGGGTCTCCGTTACGCTTAGTTATGTAAGCGTGGGTGTATGTGACGCCTTCGCTGAGAGTCTTCTCTGTCCAGTTGTCGTTAATCTGAAGCACATCATTGCAGCTTCGGAGCATGTCGATGATTTCCGACTGACCTTGATTGGGGGTGAGGGTCTTTCCCGAGTGATTGCCCTGGAAAGCACCGGGCCACAAAGCCTGAGGGTCGCGAGGATTGCCGAGCGCATCATAGCTGAGGCGGCCGCCGAGGTCTTCGGTGAGCCAACGCACGAAACGCGAGGGGTCGAAAATTAGCGTCGAGCGCAAGGCCTCGTCGAGTTGAGCGCGTGTAGCGTGAGTGTGTTCAAGCCAGTCGCCGCTCCAACGGAATACGCCGGCCTCACCGTCGAGAGCGAACACGCTGTCGTCCCAGAGCTGGTTATAGCGGTCAGAGCCCTCAAAGAAGAAGAGGCGGTCGGCCGATGAGCATATATTGTATCCGGCAGAGCGCATCGACGCGCTGCCGCGAGAGAAGGCGGCCTTGTCGGTGGGGCTCATCACAATAGAGTTGAGCACTTTGACGTAAGATTTCGACCCGCAAAGTATATGTGCCGAACGAGGGTCGCCGACGAAGGTACTGTTCATGATTATGCCCTCGAAGTCACCCTGTATGGAACCGGCTTTTGCAGAAGGTGCGGGATTGTATATAGTAGTATTGTTCAGACAAACCATAGCCCCGGAGCCGGCGCGGATTACACCGTCGTACTCATCGTCGCCGGAGTTGCCGGAGAAGTAGCAGTCGCTCAACCAAATACAGTCGTCGGCTGTAGAAGCGCAAAGGACGCCTCGGGTAGTTGTGTGGTTATTGGTGAAGCGGCAACCGTCGGCACGCAGCGAGCATCCCGAGCCGGAGCCCCATACCATTGTGACGACCGAGCCATATTCGCTTGAAGAAGTAGCGGTCATGGTGTTGCCGTCAAATACGCAGCCTGTGGCGTCGAGCTTGCCGCTGTTTTCCATACGGATAAGGCCGGCGCTCGATTTGCAGTTGCGCACCGTGCAGTCGACCAAGGCATTGCGGTGCTTGCCGGATGTGATTTTCATAACGGAGCCCCATTCGCCGGCGATGTCTTCAAAAGTACAGCCCACGCATCGGAAGGCCGCATCTTCGTCGCCGCCCTTGTTGGTGAGGTTTATTGCACCACCGCCGTCGCTGGCGGCAATATTTTTGAAAGTAGAGTTGTAGATATTGAGGTCGGCCCGGGCACTATTGGCGCCATGCAGATAGAACGCCGCTCCGCGCTTGCCGTAGAAGCAGGTAAAAGTCACGTCTGAAATATCGACGCAGGCGTTGGCACCGATATAGAAGCCGGCAGCGTCAGCAGCATCGGGTTTGCCCTGAGTGCCGGCCGAGGGGTTGTCGCCGGAGAATACGGTAGGATATTTTGCAGGGGCGAAGCGTGCCACCGACTTACCGGTGGAGGCGGGGTCGAAACCGCCCGAAATAGTGATATTCACGGCCGAAGCGGCACCCGGAAAATTCAGCGGCAGATAAGAGGCTGTTTCATATTCGCTCCTCGGGGCAAGGCCGTAGAGATTGTAGTCACCTCCCGAAAGGCAGAAAATCTTACCGTTGAGAAGCGATGCGTCGCCACTGCCCAGACGCGCGGCGAACTGCGCCACACCCATGGCGTTTTCCCATGTGGAGCCGTCGGCAGAGCCCGACGAGGTCGGTTTCACGAAGATATAGTCGGCATCATCGGCCACCGAGATGGAACTTATTTCTACGGCTCGGCCCAGGTCGGTGCCGTTAATGCTGACCCGGCCATCGGCGATAGTGCCTTTGGTGTTTTCATTGGCCTCGTAATGGTTAATGCCCTGCCGTGTCACTGTCTTCATTTTATAGCTCGGCGGCACGGTCGCGCTTGCAGCAAGAAACGCCAGCGATGCGGCTGCGAGAGTATAGATATGTTTCATATATTGCTTGCAGATGGTGAAAGGTGAAATCTGTCCCCCGAACCGGGATGGCAGATTTCACGATAGTAAATAGAGATTATTTCTGGTAAGCACCTGCCCAAATCGATTCAGGGTCACGGGGCGAGCCCGTGGCGTCGTTCATTTGCTCGATTTTGTTGTCGTCGCCGACCTTGATTGCGCCTAATTCTTTCAGCCACTCAACAAAAGCGGTGGCATCATATCCCTCGGTATCTGCCAACATGGCGGACAGTTCTTCGAGAGTGACATTGGTATGCCCCTCCCAGTTGCCGTCCCATTCAGCGAGACCGGCTTCTTTGTTGACAGTGAACTTGCCGTCGACCCAAGTCTGGCCGAAAAGGCTGTTTTCATCGCAGACACACGTACCTTTACCATCCGTCTTTGAGCCAACGATGCTGTTGCACATCAGACGGATATTGGCATCAGCCTCATTATCTCCATTCATAAACAAAGCCGGTTTCCCGTTCTCACTTAGGAGGATTGAGTTAGCCACTTTGACGCCGGGACAATGACGGACTTGGAAAATACCTTCGCGGATTTTGCCCAAAACGGTGCTGTTCAAAATTATGCCCCTGCAATCTTTAGCAAGAACCGCGCAACGTTCAGGGTTATTGTCGATGACAGTGCAGTTGTTGAGACACATCTCGCCACCGCCCTCCATCGAGAAAAGAGTGCTCCACCAGTCATCGGCAGTGTTATCATTAAAGTAGCAATCGTTGAACCACCATTTTTGCTTTGGACCGGAAGCAAAGAACATGCAGCGTGTGTTGGTATGGTTATCGAAATAGCGGCAGGCATCGGCGTAGTATTCATTAGCCACAGTGCTCCATGGCATACTTACGATACAGCCATGGTTGCCATTGGCTTTCATTTCGTTATTGTGGAAGTTGCATCCGATGGTGAAGAAGTGGTCGCCGTTTTCCATACGGAAGAGGCCGCCGTTGGTGTTGGTGTTATTCTTTATCTCACAATTGATGAGATAGTTCATGCCACGCGGCGAGTTCAATTTCATGATAGCGCCCCATTCAGCCGAAATTTCCTCGAAAGTACAGCCAACACACTTGAAGGCAGCATCGTCGTTATTGTCAAGGTTGGAATGAATGAGAACGCCGCCGCCATCACTTGCACTGAGTTTTGAAAATACCGAATTGTAAACATTCAGGTCGGCATGCTTTCCTGTGAGGCCGTGGAGGTAGAAAGTACTACCCTTTTTGGCATAAAAGCATGTAAATTTGATGTCGGAAATATCCAGACAGGCATTTGCACCAATATAGAAACCGCATGCGTCTTTATTGTCGGCCGAACCCGGTGTCCCCTCGGAAGGATTGTCGCCGGTGAATACGGTTACGAACTGCCCGGGATTATAGCTGTCGACCGCTTTGCCGGTTGAAGCCGGGTCAAAGCCGCCGGCCAATGTGATGTGCACGCCAGCGTCCGCACCCTCGAAATTCAGTGGCAGGTAATTAAATCCATCTTTCGTAATGCGGCAATTGTCGGGATTGACATCATAAAGGCTGTAGTTACCTCCGGCGAGGCAGAAAGTCTTGCCGTTGAGTGCGTCAGCCTCTCCTTTGCAAAGCAGGGTTACAAATTCCATGGTACCCATTGCATTTTCCCAGGAAGAGCCGTCGCCTGTACCGGCCTTTTCGGGCTTGACAAACAGATATTCGCTATCTTCGACAAACGAAATCATGCTTATATCCTTAGCGGGACCAAGGTCGCGTCCGTTGACGGAAAGGAGGCCATTTTCGATTGAGCCCCCGGTAGTCAAGACAACCTCGTGGTGAGATATGCCCGACTTGGTCTCAACCCTCATCTTAAGCTCTGCCTGTGTCGTTATGCCTGAAGCTAACACACAAAACGACACCGCCGCGATGGTATTGAAATATTTCATATTATATCCTAAAAGGTGAATAAAAGGTGAAATCTGCCCCACCCTCAACAACGAAGCCGGGGCAGATTTCACAAAAAGAATTATTTCTGATAAGCACCAGCCCAGATAGAGTCGGGATTGCGGAGAGCGCCGGTAGCATCGAATACCTCCTCAAGCTCATCGTTTGAGATATCAATTTTCACCGAGCCCATTTCATTTACCCAGTCGATGAAGTCGAGAGCATCGTAACCGGTGGGGTCGTCGTAAGCGTTGAAAATGTCGTCGAGGTTAGCGTTCTGATGACCTGTCCACTGGCCGTCCCACTCAAGCAGACCGGCATTGGTGTTAATGGTAAACTTGTCGGCAATCCAAGCCTGGTCGATAAGGTCAGAAGCCTCTTTGTCGACCGTGTTGCCGGAGATGCTACCAATGATATTGTTGCCCATCAGACGGATAGTGGCCTTTTTGCTCGGGTCGGACTGCGACCACAAAGCGGCTGAGCCGTTTTCGCTGAGCACGATTGAGTTGCCAACCTTTGCATAAGCGCCGTCATCGGCGTAGATTAAGCCTTTGCTGACTCTACCGATAATGGTGGTGTTGAGGATAAGACCCCTGAAGGTGCCACCTACGGCTCCGCGCATGCTATTGTTGTTGTCGATGATGGTGCAGTTGTTGAGTGCAATCTCGCCCAGACCACCGATGCGGATTAGTATGTGGTTCGGGTCGTCACCAGTATTGTTTTCAAAGTAGCAGTTGTTGAACCACAGTTTTTCATCTTTTGCAGAACCGTTTACAATGCAGCGTGTCTGAGTGTGGTTGCCCACGAAGCGGCAACCGTCGGCACGGTAGTCGCACTTGCCCAAACCCTGGTCGGGATTGCCCCAAACCGTGGCTACTATACAGCCATAGTTGCCGCCGCTGCCGCGCATCTCGTTGTCGTGGAAGTTGCAGTCGAGAGTGACGAAGCGTGCATTGTTCTCCATACGGAAGAGACCGCCGTTATCGCTTCGGTTGCCTGTAACCTCGCAGTTGATGAGGTAGTTGGTAGCCGACGAATTAAGCAGTTTGGCAATAGCGCCCCAGGGAGCCTTGTTGCCTGAGAAATAAGTGTTGACGCACTTGAACGAGTTGTGGCAGTCGGCATCCTTGTTGCTTTGGTTGATGGCAGCACCGCCGTCGTTGGCACGGTTGTCGACAAAAGCACATTCGAGGGTATTGAGCTGGGCGTGGGCCTGCGCGCCGCTGCCGTGGAGAGAGAAAGCACCGCCCTTATTGCCATAGAAAAACTTGAATGTGATGGAGTTGGCGTTCACAACCACGTTTTCCTGAAGGTAAAATCCGGCATAGTCTTTGGAGTCGGAGATATCAGTGTCACCCTCTGTGGGGTTATTGCCGTTGAAAATGGTTGCGAACTTGGTCTTATCGCGTTTGGTGATATCCTTACCGGTAGAAGCTGGGTCAAAACCGCCTATCATATTGACATGCACGGGGCTGTCGGCATTGGCAAAGTCGAGCTTTACATAGGTGGCGTTGTCGATGTCATAGCGATAGGCGTTGACATTTGCATTGATAGGGAATTCACCGCCGGAGAAGCAGAAAATCTTGCCGTCGACTGCTTTTACCTGTTCGGCCTGAGCATCGACATCCTGCTTTGCCGAGATGGTGGCGCAGAACTCGACGATGCCCATGGCGTTCTCCCAGGTAGAGCCGTCGCCGGTACCCGTCTTTTCGGGCTTCACGAAGCGATAGTCGGCTTCGTCGGTCATGGAAATCTCCTTGAGTTCCTTGATGGTGGTGAGGCGTGCGCCGTTGATTTTGATGAAGTTGCCGACAACGGTTCCTTTTGTGGCATCGGTAGCATCGTATAGATATGTGCCTTCGGTGGTAGACACCTTCATGAACTGGTTCACCTGTGCCTGGCCGATAGCCGACACCATCAGTGCGCCGGCAGCTAAAATATATGATAATTTCATGGCGTTCATTTTTAATGTTGGTAATATGCGGTATGGCGCCGCTAATCCATGTTTACTTCTTCACTTTGACAGTTTCGTGTCCGGGAACAGCCACAAGATAGATGCCGTGACGAAGCGACGAAAGGTCGAGAACGGCAGTGCCGTTGACAGCCTTTACGGTGAGCATCTGCGTGCCGAGCGTCGAGTATACGGTTGCGCTTTCAACATCGCTGCCCTTGACAGTTACAATGCCGCCAGAAACTGTCACAGCATAGTCGGAGCTGACAACGTCATTGATGCCGGTCGAGAGTTGTGTGAAAGTGAAAGTTTTCACTTCGGCAATAGGAAGAGTCTCCTGGGCGTCGGTGGTTTTGATGACGAAGTTGTCGCCGTCAACGGTCACCACGGGTTTCTTTGCGAGGGCGAATTGTTTAGTCTGATTTTGGCCATAGGTGAAAGTGAGGTTCATGTTCTCAGGAGTTTCGCCGAATGCGGGCATTGCCAGCATAGCAGCGATAATGGGAAGATAAAGTTTCTTCATAGCTATAATTATTAAAGTTAAAGGGTTTTATTAATTAGAGAGGTGGAATGGGGCGGGTGCTCGTCGGAGCACCCGCCAGGGAGGGTCATTCGATAACCGAAGCACCGGTGTTTGCGTTACGCTGCCAACCGGGGTTCTGATAGATTACAGAGCCTTCAGGTGTTCCGTCGTCGGAAGTACGCATGAAAGCGTTGAAACCGATGGGATAGAGATAGTGTGCGCG
>VSPF01000009.1 GCA_009775195.1 Muribaculaceae bacterium | reverse complement strand
TTTATTATAATTATTTCTTATTTACATTTCGCCTTGCAAATTTATAAATTTTTGCCAAATTTAACAACATTTTAACTATAAATCATTCGCAAATATTGCCACAAGCACTAATCTGGAATATGATAGATGCTCCTAACTCCACTGTCCACACTGTCCACGCTTTGTTATTCGTGGACAGTGTGGACAGATAACTTCTAAAAAGAACAGCCTCGTCTATGGCATATCAGCGGAGTGCATTGCTCCTATTTACTTGGCGATTTTGTCAATCAGGGACAAATCGTCGTCGCTGAATGTCGGGGCCGATACCGAGCTGAGGCTGTCGGCGAGTTGGGCCACCGAGCTGGCGCCTACGATGACCGATGTCACGCGGCTGTCGGCAAGCACCCACGACAGGGCCATCTGGGCGAGGCTTTCGCCACGCTTGTCGGCAAGCTCGTTGAGGGCCTTGATTTTTTCTACCACCTCGGGCGTAATCTGGTCGGCCTTGAGGTGTCCGCCACGTGCCGCACGCGAGTTCTCGGGTATGCCGTTGAGGTATTTGTTTGTCAGCAGTCCCTGTGCAAGGGGCGAGAACGACACGAAGCCGCAGCCGCCCTCGGAAATCGCCTCGAGTACGCCCGACTCGATTACATGGCGGTCGAAGATATTGTAGCGGTCTTGGAACAGCAGGCATGGCACATCGCGGTCGGCCAGATACTTCAGTGCAAACTTTGTTGCCTCGAGCGGCCAGCGCGAGATGCCGGCATATATGGACTTGCCGCGTCTCACGATGTCGACAAGGGCCTGGAGTGTTTCTTCGAGAGGGGTCTCGGGGTCGTAGCGGTGGCTGTAGAACACGTCGACATATTCGAGGCCCATGCGCCGCAGGCTCTGGTCGAGCGAGGCGAAGAGGTATTTGCGCGAACCCCAGTTGCCGTAGGGGCCCGGCCACATGTCGTAGCCCGCCTTGCTGGCTATGAACATTTCGTCGCGGTAGGGGCGCAGCGACTTGTTGAACACGTAGCCGAAGGTTTCCTCGGCAGTACCGTAGCCCGGACCGTAATTGTTTGCGAGGTCAAACGATGTCACGCCGTGGTCGAAGGCGTAGTGTATTATTTCTTTGCTGCGCTGCAGCGGGTCGACCTCGCCGAAGTTGTGCCACATGCCCAGCGATACTCGCGGCAGCAATATGCCGCTGCGCCCGGCGCGGGTGTACTTCATGCCGTTGTCGTAGCGGCTGTCGTCGGCGCGGTAGAGTGGTTCTATCATGGTTTGTAAGGATTAAAAATGAAAATAGCGCTCTGCGGCAAAGCCATGACCAGAGCGCCATAATTATGTTTAGTTTTGGCTATTTATTTTGCCGCAGGGGTTTTCACGCTTGCAATTTTTGCCTGTACCTGTTTGGTGACATCGGTCACGTCTGAGCCGACATAGAGCAAGAGACCCGGTTCGTTGGGCAATATCAGGGTATAGCCGCCTTCGGTGCCGACAGCCTTGACTGCGTCGTTGATTTTTGCCTGAATGGGGGCCTGCTTGGCTTGGATTGCCTTCTCGATTTCCTGTGACGCGGTATTGCGGAACTGCTCGGCTTTCTGCATGGCTTCCTGTATTTCCTGCATACGGCGCTCTTTGATAGACTGGGCGGTGTTGGGGTCGTCCTGGATAGCCTGGTAGTCGTTATAGAGCTTGTTGACCTGCTCTTGAAGTTTCTGGAGCTCGTCCTCGTACTGTTTTGAAAGGTCTTGTATTTCTTTTTGCATTTCGGTAGATTCGGGCATACCAGCAAAGACTGCCTGTGTGTCTACCACACCGAATTTTTGAGCCATCACGCTCATAGGCAGTGCCAGAGCCAGGGCCAGGATTAGTTTCTTGAACATATCTGTTTAGTGTTTATATTATTTCTCTTTTGCAAAATTAACTAAATTAATTGGAATAACCTAATTTGGCCAGCACATCATTTGAAATGTCGATACGTGGCGAGGCATAAACGATGTCCGATGCCGATGCACGGTCGAATATGGCCTGGAAGCCGCGTTCTTCGGCAACTTTCTTAACTGCGTTGTAGACGTCGTCCTGTAGCGGTTTGAGAAGGGTCTGACGCTTCTGATAGAGTTCGCCTTCGGGCCCGAAGTATTTATAGCGGAGCTCGGTGGCCGATTTCTCCTTGGCCACGATTTCTTCTTCGCGCTTCTTGATTTGTTCGTCGGTGAGGAATACCTTGTCGGCAAGATAGTTCTGATACATGGTCTCGGCCTCTTTGCCGACGGCTTCGACTTCTTTCTGCCAGCGTTGCGACAATTGGTTGAGCTGCTCGTTCGCCATCTCGTAGGCAGGCACGTTCTTGAATATATACTCCATGTCTACCATAGCGAATTTCTGAGCCGAGGCGACGGCTATGCCGGCGAAGACAAAGAGGAGGATAAGGGCTGTTTTTTTCATTTTGCTGTGGTTTTTGAGTTTCTTATATCTATAAGACGTTTTGGGCTTGAAAAGGTTTAAAACCTTGCTATGTCGCTGCCTGTATTTAGAATTCCTGGCCGAGGATGAAGTGGAAGTGCGAACCGCCGCGTATGCCGTCGACCTTGTCGAAACCGTATGCCCAGTCGATACCCATCAGGCCGACCATGGGCAACTGGATACGCACACCGGCACCGGCACTGCGCTTGAGCGAGAAGGGGTTGAACTCGCCGACCGAGGTCCAGGCGTTACCTGCCTCGAGGAAGCCGAGCGCATAGATGGTGGTAGACTGCTGCAGCATCAGGGGGAAGTGGATTTCCATGCCCATGCGGGTGTAGGCATAGCCCTCGCGACGCCACGGGGTGAGGATACCGTTGTCGTAACCACGCAGGGCGATGGTCTCGGTAGCGTAGGTATATGAGCCCGACATGCCGTCGCCGCCGACATAGAATGTCTCGAACGGTGTCTTGAGATATTTGTTGTAGCTGCCCAGGAGGCCGAAGTCAAAGCGTGTCATCAGCACCGGCGTCCACTGCTGGTTGGTCGACAGCGGGGTGTAGGTGCGCGATTTAAAGCGGATTTTCCAATACTCAATCCACTGGTAGAGCTGTTTCTTCGATTCCACGGTGTTCTGCTCCGACAGCTTCTGCCAGTCACGTTTGCCGGTAAAGAGCTGGGCCGGGGGGGTGATTTGCAGGTTGAGCGAGAACTGCGAACCGCTACGGGTGTAGATGGGGTTGTCAATCGAGTTACGTGCGAGGGTGAGGCCGAGCACGATGGCATTAGACGTACCGGTATTCATGTAGTAGAGGTAGTCCCAGTTCTTGAGGTAATACCAGTTGTAACCGAGTTCGGCTGTGAATGTAAACCAGTCGTCAGGCCATTTGAGGCGTTTGCCGAAGCCTACGTTGACACCAATCATCTGCAACACCTTGTTGGGGTCGAGCGACTGCTCGTAGCTGTTCTGGTAATAGTCGTTGTAGTTGTATGAGTAACCGGGATAGTAGCCAAGGCCCGAACCCCACATCGACGACGATGCCCACTGGCGGTTGTAGAACGAGCTGTTGACACCCGTCTGGCGGCTATAGTAGGCCGATACCGACAGTGAGTTGGGGCGTTTGCCGCCGAACCACGGGTCGAGGAACGATATGGCGTACGACTGGTAGTAGCGTGCGTTGGTCTGGGCACTGATTGAGAATGTCTGACCCTCGCCCTGCGGTATGATGCCTCGGTAGGTGCTGGGGTAGAAGAGGTTCTTGATTGAGAAGTTGGTAAACTTCAACTGCAGCTTGCCGATGATACCGGTCTGGCCCCAGCCGAGAGAGAACTCTATCTGGTCGTTGGCTTTCGACTCGAGGTTGAAGACGATGTCGACAGTACCGTTTTCTTCGTTTGGCTGCGGCTGTATATCCATCGTCTCGGGGTTGAAGTGGCCTGTCTGGGCGATTTCGCGTGCCGAGCGCATAAGGTCGCTCTTGCTGAACAAGGCTCCCGGGCGCACGCGCAGCTCGCGGCGGATTACCTTTTCATAGAGGCGGTCGTTGCCGTTGATTATCACGTTGTTTATACGTGCCTGGGGGCCTTCCATCATGCGCATCTCGAGCGACACCGAGTCGCCGGTTACATCGCGCTCGATGGGTATGAGCTGATAGAAGAGGTAGCCACGGTCCATATAGAGGTTTGCCACGGCGTCGTCGTCCTCGTTGAGGCGTTTGCGCAGCATCTTCTGGTTATACACCTCGCCGGGTTTCATGCCCAGGTAGTCGTCGAGCATCTCGGTGGGGAATATGGTGTTGCCCACCCAGTGTATGTCTTTGATATAGTATTGCTTGCCTTCGTCTACGTCGATATATACGTCGACCCTGTTGTCGTTGTAAGGTACCACGCTGTCGGCTGTTATGCGCGCGTCGCGGTAGCCCTTCTCGTTATATTTGTCAAGTATGCGGTTAAGGTCGTCTTCGTAATCTGATTCGACGAATTTTTTCTGGCTGAAGAGTTTGAGAAGGTCGTTGTTCTCGTTGGTCTTCTTCATGGCCCGCTTTATAGCACGGTCGCTGAGGATTTGGTTGCCGTTGATATATATTTTGTGGACCTTGACTTTTGCATGTTTGTCGATTACGATGTCGACAAACATCTCGTTTTTGTTCGACAGGTCTTCGCGCAGACGCACGTTGCAAGTCGCGTTGCCAAAGCCTTTGTCCTTGTAGTATTTCTCTACGATATCTTCGATGCGGTTAACGATATTCTGGGTAATCTGGTTGCCCTTGACGAGTTGCAGGCGCTCCTGCAAGTCTTTGATTTCGCCCTTCTTGGCACCGGAATATTTGACATCGGCTATACGGGGCTGTGTGCGGAGAACGATTTTGAGCCAAGCCTTGTCGCCTACGGTCTTCTCGAGCTCGATTCTTGCCTGGGCAAAGAGGGTCTGGCGCATTAGCCTCTTGACGGCGTTGGTGATGTCGTCGCCGGGTATGGTCAGGCGGTCGCCGATCTTGAGGCCGGCATAGCCCAGGATGAGATAGTCGTCGTAGTTGGGTGCGCCCTCGACACTGATACCGGCAATCTCGTATGTGCGCGGCATGGCCGAGTAGAGCACACGGGGGCTGTAGATGGTGTCGTTGGCTGTCTGGGCCTGCGTCGGCAGCACGGTGCCGACAAGCAGGAGGCTTAATAATGTAAGCAGAAATATCTTTAATCGCATGATGTGATGATGATATGTCGGTATATTATTTTGTTTGCTCAGTCGCGGCGACTTGTTCGCCTGTCTTGCCGAAGCGTCGCTGTCGGTGCTGGTAGGCGGCAATGTCGTTGCGGAAGTCTTCGCGTGAATAGTCGGGCCAGTATGTCGGGGTCACTATCAGCTCGGTATATGCTATCTGGTAGAGGAGGTAGTTACTCACCCTCATGTCGCCCCCGGTGCGGATTAGCAGGTCGGGGTCGGGCATCGAGGCCGTCTCGAGGTGCGAGGCAAACATTGCCTCGTCGATGTCGTCGGCATTGATTTTGCCCTCGGCGGCGGCCCGGGCGAGTTCGCGTGTGGCTTTTACTATCTCCCAGCGCGACGAATAGCTCAGCGCAAGCACCAGGGTCAGGCCCGTGCAGTGCGAGGTGTCGGCGATGCACTTCCTCATGCGCTCGGCTGCGAACAACGGCATACGGTCGAGGTCGCCGATGGTGGTGAGGCGCACATTGTTCTTTATCAGGTCGGGGGTCTCGCGCTCTATGGCGGTGACTATGAGCGTCATCAGGGCGTCGACCTCGGCCTGGGGGCGCTGCCAGTTCTCGGTAGAAAAAGTATAGAGTGTCAGATACTTGATGCCGAGAGCCGAGGCTTCCTCTGTGATGCGGCGCACGGTGGTGACACCCTCGACATGGCCTGCCGAGCGTTCGTAACCACGGGCTTGGGCCCACCGTCCGTTGCCGTCCATGATGATGGCGACATGCGACGGCATCCGCGTCATATCGAGAGTATATGTTGTGTTAGTCGACATAGTGGCAGGTTTCGCAGCGTTTGCCAAATTCATACGAGATGCCGACCGTAAATCGCGAGTACCAGTCGGTGCTTTTGTAAAACGCTGTCTTTATTTGATTTAAATCGGCCAAATCGGGGCCGTCGAATTTGTCGCTAAAAGCCTTGGTCATCGTAAACTCCACACCGAGGTTGAGTCGTTCGCGGAGTTTGAACTTTATGCCCAAGCCCATCGGTATGGTAAATGCCGCCGATGTGTTGCCGCCCGACGACGCCATGGCGCCGCCTATGCCGACGGTTATATAGGGTGTCCAACGTTTGAGGCGTTTGTAGGTCTCTCCGATGCCGTAGGCGAAAAAGTTGAACTCACCGCGCACGCTGAGCTCGTAGACTTGCGATGTGAAGCTGTAGGTAGCTTCGCCCGGCAGCACGTCGGCCATGCCCTGCGTGTCGCCGCTGAGGCCGAAGGTCGACAGCACTCCGCGTACCGCCCACCGTGCGTTGCCGATGTAGCGTACCGATAGTTCGCCGTCGAAGCCCGGCTTCTTGAATATGTTCGAGCGGTTGGCGTCGCCTATATAGCCGCTCATGCCGAGCTCGGCTCCGAAGTCAAATTTATAAGGTGCGGTCTGTGCCGTCACCACCGCCGCACATGCAAGGCACAGGCTTGCTGTAGCGAGACGCAGGCCTGTGGCGTGGCATAATATGTGGCGGAGGATACGCATTATTGCACCGGTTTGAATGTGAGGCGGTTGATGGTGCCGCGCCATACGTAGGGCGACAATGTGCCCTCGGCATTATAGCCGCCGAAGAGGTATATATACGGGCACTGCCACTCGGTAATCGGCATGGTGGCACGGGAGTTTGCGTATTCATGCCACAGGCTGCTGCGTGAAACGGTGAGCGTCGATTCGGCTACGAAGGCTTGTGCCCCGTAGAACGACGGTATATAGCTCGGTAGCTGTATACCGTCGCCGCCTTCAACCCAGCTCATGCCGTAGTCTACCGAGGAGTAGACTGTGCGGTTGACGTCGGTGCCGTCGGTGCCCCCCATGGCCAGGATACATACAAATTCCTTGGTAGTATTGATGTTTACGGTGCGGAATGTATAGAACGGTATGATGGTCATATCGCTCAGTTGCTTGCTGAATGTGCGGTTGGTGATACGCGCCCACTGCGTGCCGTCGAAGGCCCATACGGCCGATGTACGCTTGCCGTCGGCCTTGATGCCGCTCATCATCATTACCTGTTTGCTGTCGCTCATCGCAAAATCGAGGGGGAGCAACTGCGATGTGTTGCTCACCGGCATGTTTTCGGGGATGGCGTATTCGTTGTCGCCGGGGTAGAGGATACTTACCCATGCGCCGTCGCGCTTCACGCTGCCTATTACTTTACCGTCGTAGGCACCGTAGAGGTGGTCGAAGCTGCGCCCGGTCGTAGTCCATGTGTTTCCGTCAGCCGAGGTCAGAAGCTGGCCGTTGTCGATGATATATAGTTTGTCGCCGGCGGCTGTAAACGACTCTATGTCGGCCTTGTCTGATAGCGAAGGGGTCGATAGCGTCCAGTTGCCTGTGGGCTCGTCGGCTTTGGCAAGCGACCAGGCATTGCCTGTGAGTGTGAGGCAGTAGTATGCTTTGCCGTCGGATGCCGTCTTCTGCCTGGCCGGTTTGTCGAGGGCCGACGGCAGGTCGCGGCGTGCTGTCTCGGCCCACGACAGCGAGTCGCTTTTTACGTCGTAGACATTGACATTGATTGTATACGACCTTGTGGTCAGGCCGTTGGCCGATACTACATCCATGCGTACCGGGTTCGAGAAGTCGATTGAATCGTTGGGGTTTGTGCCGTAGTTATATACGGTGTCTGCGAGGCCGGCACGGCTCACGGTGAGCGTCACCGACGATACAGCGTCGACAAGTTTGATTTCGGGTACGAGTTTGGTGGTCGGCGTACCGTATGGCAGGGGCGTGGCGTTGAAAATACGTCCTTTCTCAAGGTCTATCGAGAAAAAGACCGAGTCGAGGCCCGTAAGCACTTTTGTGTCGGCCTGAAAGCCGAAAGAATATACTGCGGCGCTCGACGACGTGTCCTCCGAGGGGTACACTGTGTCGGAGTTGCATCCTGCCAATATTGCAGCGGACGCAAATGCCGCCAAGCTCATTGCTGTGATTTTCGTCATTGGGTAAAACGGTATTTCAAGATGCAAAATTAACTTTTTCGCCCCAACGAGGCAAACTCTTCGCCTTAAAAGTGGTCAAAACAGGCGCATTTATATGTTTTTAACGCCAAAGAAGCCTATGTGCGAATAAAATTTAACATCTTATAGAGGTGCCGACAGGTCGTTGACGCGCATCGCCGTAGAGGGCTCGCCCATAAAGATGGTGGCAAGGCCGCTAAATTTGTCGGCTTCCTCGGTTGTCAATAACTCGAGTGTGCCCCCGCGTGTTATCAGCCGCTCCATTTCGGGGTGACGGCGCAGGTAGTCGAGCAGCGACGATGCCACGATGCCGCCCTGACGTAATATCTCTATGCCTCTGGGCACATAGGCGCGGATTTTGTCGTAGAGCAGCGGGTAGTGTGTGCAGCCCAGTATGATGGTGTCGATGGCCGGGTCGCTCTCGAGAAGCGCATTGACTTCTTTCTCAACGAAATAGTCGGCCCCGGGGCCGTCGGCTTCGAGGTTTTCGACCAGTGGTACCCACATGGGGCAGGCATGTGCCGTAAAGGTGATGTCGGGGTGCAGTTTGACAAGTTCCATGTCGTAGGACTGCGACGTTACCGTGCCCGGGGTGCCGAACAGGCCCACGTGGCGGCTTTGCGTGTAGTCGCCTATGATTTCGGCGGTTGGGCGTATCACTCCGAGCACGCGGCGCGAGGGGTCGATGCCGGGCAGGTCGTGTTGCTGTATGCTGCGCAGGGCCTTGGCCGAGGCCGTGTTGCAGGCAAGTATCACCAGTTGGCAGCCACGGGCAAAGAGATAGCGCACAGCCTCGAGGGTGAAGTGGTAGACCAAATCGAAAGAGCGCGTACCGTATGGGGCACGCGCGTTATCGCCGAGATAGATGAAATCGGCATCGGGTAGTGCGCGGCGGAGTTCTCGCAATATGGTGAGGCCGCCGTAGCCTGAGTCGAACACCCCGATGGGGCCGGGATGTCCGACTGTGGCTTTTATGGCTTCGCTTATCTGCCTCATCCGAGTTTGGCGCGGATAGCGGCTGTGGCTTCTTCGTAGCCCGGCTTTTCGAGCAGGGCAAACATGTTTTTCTTATAAGCCTCTACACCGGGCTGGTTGAAGGGGTTGACGCCGAGTATGTAGCCGCTGATGCCGCAGGCAGCCTCGAAGAAGTAGATGAGCTGGCCGAGCACGTTCTCGCTGATTTCGGGCAGCTTGACAAGCATGTTGGGCACGCCGCCGTCGACGTGGGCGATACGGGTGCCGAGCTCGGCCATCTTGTTTACTTCGTCGATGCGCTTGCCGGCGATGTAGTTGAGGCCGTCGAGGTTGGCTTCGTCAAAGGGTATGCGTACTTCGTTGTCGCTCTTTTCTACCGATAGCACGGTCTCGAAAATCGTGCGTTCGCCGTCCTGTATCCACTGGCCCATAGAGTGGAGGTCGGTGGTAAAGTCGACAGCGGCAGGGTAGATGCCTTTGTGGTCCTTGCCCTCGCTCTCGCCGTAGAGCTGTTTCCACCATTCGCCGAAATAATGGAGTTTGGGGTTGAAGTTGACGAGTATTTCGATTTTGCGGCCTGCGCGATAGAGGGCGTTGCGTGTCATAGCATATCTGAGGGCGGCGTCACAGCTTCCGTCGAGGGTGGCTTTGGCCATGGCGGCGGCACCTCCTACAAGCGCGTGTATGTCGTATCCGGCCACGGCGATGGGCAGCAGGCCTACGGGGGTCAGAACCGAGAAACGGCCGCCCACGTTGTCAGGAATCACGTATGTCTTGTATCCTTCGGTAGTGGCGAGTGTGCGGAGGGCGCCACGGGCGGCGTCGGTAACGGCGACGATGCGTTTGCCGGCTTCTTCGCGGCCGAGTTGTTTCTCAAGCTGTTCGCGAAGTATGCGGAAGGCGATTGCCGGTTCTGTGGTCGTGCCTGATTTCGAAATAACTATGATGCCGAATTTCTTGTCGCTGAGATATGCCTGCAACTCGGCCATATAGTCTTCGCCTATATTTTGGCCGGCAAATACCACGCGGCATCCTTTTGCAGGCTCGAGGGCTGCAAAGTTGCTCTGCATGGCTTCAATCACGGCTTTCGCACCGAGGTAGCTGCCGCCGATGCCGATAGCCACTACGACTTCGCAGTTGTCGCGCAGCGATGCTGCCGTGGCGTTGATGTCGTCGAGCAGCGAGGCCGGGATGTCCTGGGGCAGTGTGACCCATCCAAGGAAATCGTTGCCGAGACCGGTGCCGTTGGTGAGTTTTGCCAGCCCGTCTTCGCCGGCGGCTTTGAGGGCGTCGATATCAGCCTGTCCTACAGTGCCTAAGACGTCTTTTGTTACTAATTCAATATGTTTCATTGTTAGTAAGATTATAATTTTATGCAAATATACTCAATCGCTGCCACATGGCAAAATTTTATATGCGGCTATGCCTCAAGCGCGCCGATAAGTTCGTCGAGCCTGTCGATTACGAGGTCGGCCTTGTCTGTGAGTGTGTCGCGTGGGTTGGTTGTCGCCAGGGCGACGACCGTGGCCCCTGCCGCACGCCCTGCCTCGAGACCCGAATACGAGTCTTCGAAGACCATGCACTGCCGTGGGTCTACGCCGAGGGCCTGAGCGCCTTTGATATACGGGTCGGGGTGGGGCTTGGAGTGCTCGACTTTCGAGTCGGTTATCACGGCCTTGAAACAAGCCATAAACGCTGGCTCGCGTTTTGTTATCAAGTCCATCTTTACGTCGCCGCTGCTGGTGACGATTGCTGCCGGTATGCCCTGGTCGGCAAGGTAGTGTAGAAAGTTCATCACGCCGGGGAAGACAGGGTAGTCCATGGCGTCTTCGCGCTCCTTGAGCATGTGCCTGATTTCGGCGTGGTCTTCGGGGCGGAAATATGTGTCGAGTATGCGGGGCAATGTGTTGCCCTTGATTACATGGGCAAAATCCGGTATTCCGGTGGGGAAATGCGACTCAATGTCTTTCCAGATGTCAGTATATATGCCCTCGGTGTCGATTAGTACGCCGTCAAGGTCAAAGAGGGCTCCTGCCGGTTTTGTCATTGTCATAGTTTTTTCCAAGTGAAACGTGCCGCGATGGCTTTGATGCCTTCGTGGTTTATGATTTCGCAATCTGATAGGTTGTCGCTGCCCGACCGGCGTAGTTCTATCTCTTCGCCGAAGTGACACTCGTGGTGGAAGAGTATGTCGAACCGGTTCGCAAACGAGTGGTCGTAATGCTCGAGGGGCCACTGGTTCATCAGCAGCTCTACATAGCGCACGGTGTTGACGTGGCGGTTGAAGTCGAGGTCGCAATATTTAAATGTATAATTCGACGACTCTGTGTCGGCGGGAAGTGCCCCTATCCTCGGGGTTTTCGCCATAGGGCATGGCAGCTCGGCAGTGGGGAACGACTCGCGCTCGAGCGACGTGAGGTCGGCAACGGTGCGTGTGGCGAAGTCCATGGCTACCCAGACGGTGCGGGCATAGCCGAATGTCTTGCCGCCGTCGCCGGTGATAACGAAGTTGCGTTCGCTGAAACGCCTGTTATAGCTTTCTATCCACGTTGTCAGGGTGTAGTTCTCGTTGATTTCGGGCATTGAGTCCATCTCTACGCTAAGCCGGCTCAGTACCCAGCCGATATTCTGCTTGATTAGGGTTGCGTAGCCTATTTCGAGACTGTTGGCATGCTCGGTGGCTACCTCTATGATGCGTTCGACAAGCAGGGTCAGCGGCATGTAGCCTTCGGCGTTGCTCTCGCCGGCTGTAAGGGTATAGCTGTGGGTGAGTCTGTCGGGTTTCATAACTTTAGGAGTCCTTGGGTAAATGCCTCTTGGGCGGTTGCCAGTCGTTCGGGTGTGCCGATGTCATACCAACCGTAAAGGCTGGCCGGTTCGTAGGCTCGGATGGTGAGTTTGACACTACGGTCTATGTAGTAGGGTATTATGCCGAAAGGGTGTAGCTCGTTACCGCAGTAGTCTGAAATATCGGCCAATACTGCGCGGCGCATTGCATGCACGCCGCCGAACGATGCCGGTCGGTAGAGGTCCGGGTCGATACACGTCGGCAGCACGGTGTTGTGCTTTTCGTCGAGCCAGCCCTTCATGCGGCGCTCAAAGTTGAAAAGCAGCCTTCTCGACGATTTGCGTGTGCTGTCGACAAGCACGCTTACGTCGGCATCGGCAAGGGCTTCTACCAATCCGTCGATTGGGGCATCGGTCAATATGTCGGCGTTGTGTACGATTATAGGTTCGTAGGGCGATGCCTCGGCAATCATTCTGCTTTCGCGGTATATTTTTGCCAGTGCGCCACCGGTGTCGAGCAGTAAGTCGCTCTCGTCGCTGATTTCGATGGGTATGGCATAGTGCCGTGCGCCGAGCCATTCTGTCACTTGCCCGGCAAAGTGGTGCACGTTTACCACTATTCCGTCGGCTCCGGCCTCGATGAGCCTGTCTACAACAAGCCCCAAGGCCGTTGTGTCGCCTATTGGGGCGAGGGCCTTGGGGTGTGAATCGGTAAAGGGCCGCAGACGTGTGCCCATGCCGGCAGCAAAGACTACTGCTTTCATGCGTTTACCTTAAATGTTTGTTCGATATTTTGTTCCCGGTGGATGAGTTCGACTTTTACGTTGAATTTCTTTGCTATATGCTCGGCTGTGTGCTGGGCGCAGTACACCGACCGGTGTTGACCGCCGGTACAGCCGTATGATATCATAAGGTTCGTAAAGCCTCGCTCGATATATCTCTCGATGGTGGCATCGGTGAGCGCGTGGCAGTGCTCGAGGAAGGTCGTTACCTCGCCGTCCTCTTCCAAAAATCTTATTACGTTGGCATCAAGACCCGTAAAAGGTTTGTAGCGTTCGTATTTGCCGGGATTGTTGATGGCGCGGCAGTCGAATACGTAGCCGCCGCCATTGCCGGTCACGTCGTTGGGTATGCCTTTCTTGTAGGCGAAACTAAACACGCGCACGGTCAGCCTCTTGCGGTCTAACTCGTCGGTAAACTGCTTCATGTTTACAAGTTTGAGCAGCAGTTCGTTGAGGTAGGGATATTCGGCATAAGGCTCGTTGAGCAGTGCCCTGAGGTTGGCAATTGCATAGGGCACGCTCTGCATGAAGTGGGGCTTTTTCTCAAAATACCCCCTGAAGCCGTAGGCCCCCAGCACCTGCAGGGTGCGGAACAGCACGAAGTGGCGCAGCCGCGACATAAATTCCTCGCGTGTTATAGGCTGGTATTTGCGCAGCGACTCCATGTAGACTTCGAGCAGTTCCTTGCGCAGGCCGTCGGGTATATTGGCTTTGGCCTGCCAGAGAAACGATGCCACGTCGTAGTAGAACGGCCCTTTACGGCCGCCCTGGAAGTCGATAAACCACGGTTCGCCATCGACTATCATGACGTTGCGGCTCTGGAAGTCGCGGTACATAAATGTATCGGTGTTGCTCTTCATCAGCACCTTGGCCATGGCCTGGAAATCGTCTTCGAGTTTGTCTTCGAGAAAGTCGAGCCCGGTAGCCTTGAGGAAGCAATATTTGAAGTAGTTGAGGTCCCACATTATCGACCGTTCGTCAAAACTTACAGCCGGGTAACAAACAGAGAAGTCCATGCCGTCGGCTCCGGCAAACTGTATGTCGGGCAGGCGGCTTATGGTCTTCGACAGGAGCTCTTTCTCGGCCACCGAAAAAGAACGGGTCTGACGGCCTTTCTCTATTTCTTTGAACAGTAGCGAGTCGCCAAGGTCGGTCTGCAGGTATGCCATTCGGTCGTCGCTGATGGCGAGCACACGGGGCACGGGTATGTTTTTCTCGCCAAAATGACGGGCCATGTAGATGAAGGCCTCGTTTTCTGGCGCCGATGTCCCCAGCACGCCTATGACTGAATTGTCGCCGGTGGCAGATGAGAGCCTGAAGTAGCGCCGGTTCGAACCCGACGAGGGCAGTTCGGTCACCGTTTCGGGCAGGCGTCCCTTGAGCTCGGTGTATAGTTTTGACAGTATGGTTGTGTCCATGTCAGTTCCTTGGTTGTTTTAGTTCCCCATATCGGAGAGGAATTTTATGCGTACCAGGCGGATTTCTTCTTCCGAGAAGTCGTCGCCGAGTTCTTTGTATGCGTCTTCGAGGTTGCCGGTGTCGCTGCTGCGGAAGTATTCGAATATATCGGCCTGGTCGTCGGGGTCGATTACGTCGTCGATGAAATATTTGATGTTGATGCGTGTGCCCGAGTGCACGATTGCCTCGATTTCGTCGAGAAGCTGGTCGAAGTCGATGCCGTTTGCCACGGCGATTTCGTTGAGGTCGATTTTACGGTCGATGGCCTGTATTATGGCTATTTTGAGCTTGCTCTTGTTGGCGACGGTGCGCACGCGCAGGTCTTCGGGGCGGTCGATTTCGTTTTCTTCTACGTAGGTGCGGATGAGTTTTACAAACTCTTCGCCGTAGCGTTTGGCCTTGCCCATGCCCACGCCCGATATGTTGGCAAGCTCCTCGATTGTGATGGGGTAGGTTGTAGCCATGGCTTCGAGCGACGGGTCTTGGAAGATGACGAATGGGGGCAGGTTGAGCCCGGTGGCGATTTTACGGCGCAGAGAGGTAAGGATAGAGAAGAGTTCGGGGTCGGCCGCGCAGCTTGCGCCGTTGCTCATGGTCGGTTCTTCGTCTATGATTTCGTCGGAATAGTCGGCGTCTTCGACGATTTTAAACGACACGGGCTCTTTGAGGAATTGTTTTCCCTTGCGGGTGAGCTTGAGGATGCCGTAGTTCTCGACACCGCGCTCGATATAACCGCTGATTATGGCCTGTTGTATTACTGTATTGATATATTTGGGGCTTGAGCCGCCGGCGCAGCCGAAGACTTCGAGGTCTTCGTGGCCGTATGACCGGACATCGCTGGTGGCGCGTCCGAGCATAACGTCGACTACATAATCGGTTTTGAATTTTTCTTTAAGGGCGGCAATTGTTTCGAGTGCCGCTGACAAATCATCTTTAGCTTCCACTTTTTTCTTGGGATTGAGACAGTTGTCACAGTTTCCGCAATTATCCTTCTCGAAGTTTTCGCCAAAATAGTGGAGTAGGGTTTTGCGGCGGCAAAGCGACGATTCGGCATAGGCGGCGGTCTCGAGGAGGAGCTGACGGCCGATTTCCTGTTCGTTGATAGGTTTGCCCTGCATAAACTTTTCCATCTTCTGGAGGTCTTTCCGCGAGTAGAATGTCAGGCATACGCCCTCGCCGCCGTCACGACCACTGCGCCCGGTTTCCTGGTAGTAGCCTTCGAGCGATTTGGGCATGTCGTAGTGTATGACGAAGCGCACGTCGGGTTTGTCGATGCCCATGCCGAAGGCTATGGTGGCAACTATGACGTCGACCTGTTCCATCAGGAAGGCGTCCTGGTTGGCCGAGCGCGTGGCCGGGTCCATGCCGGCGTGGTAGGGGAGTGCCCTGATGTTGTTGACGCGCAACAACTCGGCAAGTTCTTCTACTTTTTTGCGTGAAAGACAGTATATGATGCCCGATTTGCCCGGGCGTTGCTTGATAAAGCGTATTATGTCGCGGTCGGTGTTAGGCGTTTTCAGGCGTATCTCGTAGTAGAGGTTTTCGCGGTTAAACGACGATTTGAAGACCATGGCATCATTCATGGCGAGGTTTTTCTGTATATCGTGCTGTACCTTGGGGGTGGCCGTTGCCGTAAGGGCTATTACCGGGCGCGTACCTATTTCGTTGATAATAGGGCGTATGCGTCGGTATTCCGGCCGGAAATCATGTCCCCATTCTGATATACAGTGGGCCTCGTCGACTGCGTAGAAGGAAATTCGAACTGTTTTGAGAAATTCTATATTTTCTTCTTTAGTGAGTGATTCGGGTGCTACGTATAGCAGCTTTGTCTGCCCGGCCACAATGTCCGACTTAACCTGGTCGATGGCAGATTTGGCAAGCGAGGAGTTGAGGAAGTGGGCTATGCTGTCGTTCTCGCTGAAATTGCGCATCGAGTCTACCTGGTTCTTCATCAATGCTATCAGCGGCGAGATGACGATTGCCGTGCCGTCGCTCATAAGGGCCGGCAGTTGGTAGCACAGCGACTTGCCGCCGCCTGTGGGCATAATCACAAAGGTGTCACGGCCCGACAGGAGGCTTTGCATTATTGCTTCCTGGTTGCCCTTGAATTTGTCAAATCCAAAGTGCAGCTTCAGTGCCTGCGCCAGAGAGAGTGCTTCTGTGGTCATGTCGTGGGTGGTTTATTACGGGTTATTGTGGCTGGGTGATGTGGTTATACGGCACTGGCGTCGAAGTGTGCCTCCTTGAGTTGGCGGTCGCAGAACTCCGGCGTGACGACAAACTCGTTCGGTTTGTCGGTCGGGATGTCGAACATGGCGTTCATCAGGATTGTTTCGACTATCGACCTGAGGCCTCGGGCACCGAGCTTGTACTCGATTGCCTTGTCGACTATGAAATCGAGGGCTTCGGGTTGCCACTCCAGTTTCACGCCGTCCATGGCCATGAGTTTGGTATATTGGCGCGTGATGGCGTTTTTGGGCTCGGTGAGGATGCGGCGCAGGGCGTCGCGGTCGAGTGGCAACAGGTGGGTCAGGATGGGCAGACGGCCGATAATCTCGGGGATGAGGCCGAAGGTGCGCAGGTCTTGCGGTGCCACGTGGCGCATGAAGTTGTCGCGCTCTATGCGCCGCGACTCGCCGTCGGTCGAAAAACCGACAAAGCTCGAGTTGAGGCGGTGGGCAATCGCCTGTTCGATGCCTTCGAAGGCTCCGCCGCAGATAAAGAGTATGTTCTTGGTGTCGACGGCTATCATCGGCTGCTCGGGGTGCTTGCGGCCACCTTGGGGCGGCACGTTGACCACCGAGCCTTCCAGGAGCTTCAACAGACCCTGCTGTACGCCCTCGCCGCCGACGTCGCGGGTAATAGAGGGGTTGTCGCCCTTACGGGCAATCTTGTCTATTTCGTCGATAAACACGATGCCGCGTTCGGCCCTTGCAACGTCGTAGTCGGCTACCTGGAGCAGGCGCGTGAGCAGGCTCTCTATATCCTCGCCCACATAGCCGGCCTGTGTGAGCACCGTGGCGTCGACGATGGTGAATGGCACGTCGAGGATTTTTGCTATAGTGCGTGCAATCAGTGTCTTGCCGGTGCCGGTGGGGCCGACCATTATTATGTTGCTCTTCTCGATTTCTACGCCGTCTTTGTCGGCGGGCTGGTCGAGGCGTTTGTAGTGGTTGTAGACAGCCACCGACAGGTATTTCTTGGCCTGGTCCTGACCGATGATATATTGGTCGAGGAAGTCTTTGATTTCTGCCGGTGTGGGGATTTTTTTCTTAGCTGCCGTTTTTTCGGGCACTCCGTGCGACTGCCGTTGTTTTGCCCTGGCCCGTTTTGCGGCGCCGGCACTGTCGTCCGAGTCGTCCATCATGCCGAGCATGGTCGCTGCCGTTTCGAGGCAGTCGATGCAAATGCCGGCGTTTTCGGCGGGCGAGGGGAGTATGGTGGCTCCTTGTGATTCCGTGCGGCCACAAAAACTGCAGTGCAGTTCGTCGTTTCTTTTCTTTGCCATTATTTCTTGGCTTTAACGAGTATGCGGTCAATCATCCCGTAGTCGAGGGCTTCCTGCGAGGTCATCCAGTAGTCGCGGTCTGAGTCGCGCTCTACTTTCTCGAAGGGCTGGCCCGAATGTTCCGAGATGATGTTGTAGAGTTCGTCCTTTAGTTTCCTGATTTCGCGCGCGGTGATTTCGATGTCGCTGGCCTGGCCCTGGGCGCCGCCCATGGGCTGGTGTATCATCACACGCGAGTGGCGCAGGGCAAAGCGTTTGCCTTTCTCGCCGCTGACGAGCAATACGGCGGCCATCGACGCTGCCATGCCAGTGCAGAGGGTCGACACGTCGGAGGCTACATACTGCATGGTGTCGTAGATGCCGAGGCCGGCATAGACCGAACCGCCGGGGCTGTTGATATAAATCGATATGTCTTTACCGGGGTCGGTGCTGTCGAGGTAGAGCATCTGGGCCTGGATTACGTTGGCTGTGTAGTCGTTGACCTCGGTGCCGAGGAATATGACGCGGTCCATCATAAGGCGCGAGAACACATCCATCTGGGCTACGTTGAGCTGGCGCTCCTCTATAATAGTAGGGTTGATATACGATGCTATGGGGCTTGCCGTACGCGAGGTTGCGGCGCGATACTGGTCAAGGGCAAGGCCGTTCATGCCAAGGTGGTGCACGGCATAATTGCGGAAGTCGTTGTCAGTCATATATAACAATTATATAAGTTTCTATTTTGGTGAATAAGAGGTGACTGTGTCACCTGTTCAAACTTTGTTATAGCCGCTGGCACGGCGGTATGCGGCACTGTGGCCGTCGTTTTTCTTTTTCAAAATTAAGCAAAATTTCTCATACCTACAAATATTTTGACTGCCGGGGCGAATTTTTTTGTGAATAAGCCTTAACTTTGCAGTGTAAAATATAGCAGAATGGAAGAACAACAACCGCACTACAACCCTATGCAGGCCATAAAGAGGCGTTTTTTTGCCATGCGCAACGGTGTCGTGGCCGATGTGCTCCGACGTGCCGGGTCGCCTTACCGTGTTATTTTCGGCCTCAATCTGCCGCAGATTGTCGACATAGCATCGTCTACGGGGCCGTCGCGCGAACTCGCCGAGGACCTGTGGGCCAACAGCACCACCCGCGAGAGCGTGCTTGCCGCCCCTATGCTCATGCCGCGCGACACATTTACTATCGACGATGCCAGGCGCTGGGTCGAAACCGTGCCCGACCGCGAGGCCGCCGACTACCTGTGCCACCGCCTGTTGCGCCACATGCCTTATGCCATGTCGCTTGCTGATGAATTGTCGCTTGCCGCCGGCATGAAGTGCTATACCGGCGTGCGTCTGGCTGTCAATCTGGTATATGCCCATCCTACCGAGGCGATGACAATTGCCGGGCGTGTGCTGGCCGCCGGCCACGACCCCCAGGTTGAGAGGCTGGCCAGCCAGATTGTGACCGAAGTCAACGAGCTTGGCCTGGCGTGAGGTGAAAAATACACTCCGTTTTATTTGCTGATATGTGAAATTATCATTATTTTTGCGCTCATAAAATACAAACCAACCTCATAAAATGAAAACATGTCCCAGATGCGGCCGTAGTGCCGATGACGCAGCCCAGTTCTGCGCCGGCTGCGGCTACAACTTCGCTGCCGCTAACCAGCAGCCTAACCAACCCCCCTATCAGACCATGTCGTCAGACAATGCTTTCGACCCCTGTGGTCCCGAAGGCAAAAGCCGTGGCGTGGCAGCCCTCCTGGCTATACTCCTGGGCGGTCTCGGCATACAATATTTCTATGTGGGCAAGACTACGGCCGGCATTATCTCAATCGTGCTGTCATTCGTGACGTGCGGTCTTTGGAGCGTGCTTATGCTCGTACAGGGTATCCTGATGTTCTGCATGACTAACGCGCAGTTCCGTCAGAAATACGTGCTGTCTACATCGACACTTCCCCTGTTCTGATGCCGGCCAGGCTTCGGAACGTTGCTTTTGATATACTAAGATACATACTACATACAACATCAAATGACTATCGATAATTTCAATTTCAAAGGTAAGAAGGCTATCGTACGTGTAGACTTCAATGTGCCCCTCGACGAGAATGGCAACATCACCGACGACACCCGTATCCGTGGTGCCCTCCCCACACTGAAAAAAGTGCTTGCCGACGGCGGTTCGCTCATCGTTATGTCGCACATGGGCAAGCCCAAAGGCAAGGTCAACCCCAAGATGTCGCTCTCGCAGATTAAAGATGCCGTTGCACAGGCTCTTGGTGCCGACGTTGAGTTCGCCCCCGACTGCATGGCTGCCGCCGACATGGCCGCAGCGCTCAAGCCCGGCCAGGTTCTCCTTCTCGAAAACCTCCGCTTCTATCCTGAAGAGGAAGGCAAGCCCGTCGGGATTGACAAAGCCGACCCCGGCTACGATGCCGCAAAGAAGGAGATGAAAGAGCGTCAGAAAGACTTCGCTAAGAAACTCGCTTCGTATGCCGACGTCTATGTAAACGACGCATTCGGCACAGCTCACCGCCGTCACGCTTCGACAGCCGTGATTGCCGACTACTTCGACGCCGACCACAAGATGCTCGGCTACCTCATGGAAAAAGAGGTAAAGGCCGTCGACAATATCCTCAAAGATATACACCGTCCCTTCACCGCTATCATGGGTGGCTCGAAAGTGTCGACCAAAATCGGCATCATCGAAAACCTCATGGACAAGGTCGACAATCTCATCCTCTGCGGCGGCATGACATATACATTTGCCAAAGCAATGGGTGGCAATGTAGGCAACTCGATTTGCGAAGAAGACAAGCTCGACCTCGCTATCGATATCATGAACAAGGCTAAAGAAAAAGGCGTGAACCTCGTTCTCGGCAACGACTGTGTGGCTGCCGATGCCTTCTCTAACGATGCCAATACACAGGTATGCTCAGTAATGGCTATCCCCGAAGGCTGGGAAGGTCTCGATGCAGGCCCCGAAACACGCAAACTCTTCGCCGACACAATCCGTGGCAGCAAGACCATCCTTTGGAACGGCCCCGCAGGCGTGTTCGAATTCGATAACTTCACTGCCGGTAGCCGCGCGATTGCCGACGCTGTTGTCGAGGCTACCAAAAACGGTGCCTTCTCGCTCGTTGGCGGTGGTGACTCTGTTGCCTGTGTCAACAAATTCGGTCTCGCCGACGAAGTTTCGTACGTGTCGACCGGTGGCGGCGCCCTCCTCGAGGCCATCGAGGGCAAGGTTCTGCCCGGCGTAGCCGCTGTACAAGGCTGATAACTAAGACCTCATCATAACCCCGGTGGGTACCCTCAATCAGGGCGCCCACCGGTTGTTTTTTTTGATGAAGGTCAGATTTGATATGGCGGTATGGTTTGTCCGCGCGTGAAAAAATGCTAAAATTATTAATCTTCAATTGTCATTTCAGAAAGTATTTGTACTTTTGCAGAGTAAAAAATGCGACAGTGGCTCAGTTGGTAGAGCATTGGCTTCCCAAGCCGAGGGTCGCGGGTTCGAGCCCCGTCTGTCGCTCTATCGTTCAATTCGCTCAAAATCAGAGCATAGCACTCCGATTTTGGGCGTTTGGTTTAATGTGATTGCATATACAATGATAACACAGGAACAATTAAAAGAGACTTTTGAGCGTATGCTTGCGCTGAGGAGGTATCTTTGACATCGACGGCAAGAAGATAGCTGTCGAAGAAGAGCAGTTGCGCACAATGGCCGACGGCTTTTGGGATAATGCCGAAGCTGCCCAGAGGCAAATGAAGAAAATCAAAGACCTGCAAAAGTGGATTGCTGACTATACCGAGCTCGAAGGCGCGGTCGACGAGGTGAAACTTGCCCTCGACTTCCTCAAAGAGGAACTTGTGACAGAAGAGGAGCTCGACGCCGCCTATGCTCGTGCCTCGAAATTGCTCGAAGAGCTCGAGTTGCGAAACATGCTGCGCAACGAGGGCGATATCATGAGCGCGGTACTCAAAATCAATTCCGGTGCAGGCGGCACGGAGAGCCAGGACTGGGCTTCGATGCTTATGCGCATGTATCTGCGCTGGGCCGAGGCTCATGGCTACAAGCTGTCGGTTGCCAACCTTCTCGAAGGCGACGAGGCCGGCATCAAATCGTGCACACTCAATATCGAGGGCGACTTTGCCTACGGCTTCCTCAAGAGCGAGAACGGCGTGCACCGCCTGGTGCGTGTGTCGCCCTACAATGCCCAGGGTAAGCGCATGACCTCGTTTGCGTCTGTATTCGTGACCCCCCTGGTCGACGATACGATTGAAATCAAGGTCGAACCGGCATTGCTGTCGTGGGATACGTTCCGCTCGGGCGGCGCCGGTGGCCAGAACGTCAACAAGGTCGAATCGGGCGTGCGTCTGCGCTATCAGTTTACCGACCCATATACGGGCGAGAAAGAAGAAATACTCATCGAGAATACCGAGACCCGCGACCAGCCTAAAAATAAGGAAAACGCCCTGCGACAACTGCGGTCGATACTCTATGCCAAAGAGCTCGAACACCGCATGGCCGAGCAGGCCAAAGTAGAGGCCGGTAAGAAAAAAATCGAGTGGGGCAGCCAGATTCGCAGTTATGTATTCGATGACCGGCGTGTCAAAGACCATCGTACAAACTACCAGACCTCGGATGTCGGTGGTGTGATGGATGGTGATATCGACGATTTCATCAAGGCATACTTGATGGAGTTCTCTGAAAAAGACGAGGAATAATGGCCGCAATCGGACGCTGCATGATGATTGTCAACCCGGCTTCGGGCACTGTGTCGAAGCACCGGATTGTGCCTCATGTGTGCAAGCGTCTCGACAAGTTGGGTATAAATTATACCGTGTCGCCTACGCGCTACCCGGGTCATGCGCGCGAGCTGGCGCGCGAAGCTGCCGCCGACAGCTACGACGTAGTCATTGCCGTCGGCGGCGACGGTACTGTCAACGAGGTTGCTTCGGGCCTTGTCGGTTCGGCAACGGCGTTGGCCATCATTCCCACCGGCTCAGGCAACGGCCTGGCGCGTCATCTGGGTATACCGGTCGATATCGACAGTTCGATACGTGTAATTGCCAAGAACAACGTAATCAGTGCCGATTATGGCACGGCTAACGACAAACCGTTTTTTTGTACCTTCGGGGTCGGTTTTGATGCCGCAGTGAGCGAGCGGTGCGCCCGTCAGAAAAGACGCGGCATACTGATGTATCTCAAGAATACCATCAATGAGTACATGAGTTTCTCGCCCGAGGAATATGTTATCGAGGCCAACGGCCAGGTTATCACCGACCGAGCCTTCCTGGTAGTGGTGTGCAATGCTTCGCAGTATGGCAACAATGCTTTTGTCGCGCCCGAAGCCTCGGTGACCGACGGCGAGCTCGATATCACCATTGTCCATGCCGGCAATGTTCTCACACAGGCTTTTGTTGGCGTCGACATGCTTACCGGCCTCATTGGCAAGAATGCCCTGGTCGATACCATCCGCACGCGGAGCGCCGTAATCAGGCGTCGCGAGACCGGGGCAGCACATCTCGACGGTGACGCCGTAGAGATGCCGCCGCTGATTGAAATCAAGTGCCACCCCGGCAAGCTCAGAGTGTTGTCGCCCACAAACTCGACGCGCTTCGTGCCGCTGTTGACCCCGACCAGACTTTTCTTTCGCGACGTATTGCTGACCATGCGCCATCTTTTCCCTAATGCCAAATAGATGAGAAGCTTATTGAGATATATTTTTAGCCTTGTGTCGTTGCTGCCGGTGGTCCTTGCTTCGGCGCAGGTCAACACCGACCAGGTGCTTCGGATTGGTCAGAATGCCCTCTATTTCGAGGACTACATGCTGTCAATACAGTATTTCAACCAGGCAATACAGGCAAAGCCATACCTGGCGCAGCCATACTTTTTGAGGGCAATCGCAAAACTCAATCTCGAGGATTTCCGTGGTGCCGAGGAGGATGCCTCTAAGGCAATCGAACTTAATCCGTTTTTGACCGATGCGTGGGAGGTGCGTGGCGTGGCACGTCACAATACCGGCCGTCACCGACTTGCCGTCGAAGACTATACAGAGGCTTTGAAATTGTTGCCGCGAAACAGGCAGTTGCTCTTCAACAAGGCCCTTGCCCTCAACGACCTCAAGGAATATGGCGAGGCTGCCGAGGCTTTCGACGAAATCTTGCGTTATTATCCCCGATTTGAAAATGCGTACCTCGGCCGTGCACGCACGCGCCTGGCTCTCGCCGATACTGCAAAGGCCCTTGAGGATATTGACAAGGCACTCGAAATCAACAAGAATGCGCTCAACGCATATATCATGCGTGCCGACATTGCCATAAACTCTGAGGGCGATTACGAGAAGGCCCTTGCCGATATCGACTATGCCATACGGCTCCAGCCCCGTGCCGCAGGTCTCTATATCAACCGTGCGTTTCTGCGATACAAGACCGCCAGCTATAAGGGGGCGATGGCCGACTATGACTATGCCCTCACGCTCGAGCCCTACAACATGGCCGCCCTCTTCAACCGTGGCCTGCTGTTGATGGAGGTCAATGCCAACGACCTCGCCCTCGAGGACTTCAACCGTGTGCTCGAACTCGAACCCGACGATATGCGCGCGCTCTACAACAGGGCCGTAATCCATGCGAACAAGGGTAATGTCAAGGCGGCCATAGCCGATATTACCCTTGTGGCCGAGGCTTATCCCGAATTGCCGAGCACATATTTTATGCGTGCCGGTCTCTACAAGCAGCTCGGCCAGTTGTCGAAGGCCGAATCTGATTACAAGCATGCCGAAAAATTGGCCAAGGCCATGCCGACTGCCGCACAGCAGGCTGCCGCCGAGGCTTCGTCGGGGCCTGCGCCCGAGATGGCCGACGATACTACACCCGAGGAGATGAGCGACGATATGACGCGCCGGCGCTTCGCTTCGCTCGTGACGGTCGACGACAATGCCGATTTCCGCGAGGAATATAACAACAGTGCCATCCGAGGCCGCGTGCAAGACCGCAACCTCAATATTGAAATCGAGCCGGTGATGCTGCTGTCGTTCTATACCTCGCCAACAGAGTTGCGCCGCAACACTTATTATATCCGCGAGGTCGACGACCTCAATGCTACCCGGTCGTTGCGTTTCGTCCTTATGGTTACAAACGCTGTGCCCACGATTGACGAAGCCACGGCCGCAAGGCACTTCCAGTCGGTCGAATATTATAATTCCTACCTTGCCAGCCATACCCCGCGACCGGTCGACTACATAGGCCGTGCCCTCGACTTCATCACCGTCCGAGACTATGGCAATGCCCTCAAAGATGCCGACCGTGCTATCGACATCGCCCCCGATTTGGCCCTGGCCTATCTGGTGCGTGCACAGGCCCGCTACGGGCGCTATCTGCTTGGTCGCGACGAGGGCGAAGGCGTGGCCCGGCAAGCACTGGTGCGTAAAGACCTCGACGATATTGCCGCCGACTATAAAAAGGTGCTCGAGCTGTCTCCTCGTACCCCTGTGGCTTATTTCAACCTAGGCAACATCTATTTCGAGATGGAGGATTATGATAACGCTACCGAAGCGTATAACCGCGCCATAGACCTAAAGCCTGATTTCGGCGAGGCTTATTACAACCGTGGTTATATTGCTTTGCGCAATGGCCACCGCAGCGCCGGCGTTGCCGACCTGAGCAAGGCCGGCGAACTCGGTATCGTGCCTGCCTACAATCTAATCAAGCGCATATCGCAATAACGATACGGTTTAGGAATTAAAATTAAGGCACTTGTGAGTTTCACAAGTGCCTTAAACTTTGACCCTGGTAAGTCTTATTTAGACGTCGAGGTGTTGATGTGCGGTGTTACTCGTGCCTCGGGGCTTCCCTGACCGGGTATTTCCTCCTCAGAGGCAACAACGTTGACATACATGAAAACGATAGCCGTGGCCGGTGATTTGTCTACGGCGAAGAGCGGGCACTCGATTTCAATCTGGTGTTTGCCCACAGGCACGTTCTCGGTTACGTCGAATTCGAATCCGAAAGGCGGCTGTACGGTGGTGCCGATATAGTAGCCGTCCCAATAATAGGTTGCGGCTGTGATGAGTGCACCTTTGTCGGCCTCGTTGTTTTGTACGTCGATACCTGTTATTTTCATTGTTTCGCCCTGTACGACGTAGAGCGAACCGTCGACCTCTACTGCGTTCTCGAAGCTGAGGTTGAAGTCTACATTAGGGATGTCGTTGTCATCGTCGTGGCAAGATACCAATGCCAGTGCCGGCACCAACATTACGAGGAGATAGATAAACTTTTTCATTTTGGTTATAAGTGAATTAGGTTGAAGAAAGGAAGCCGGGGCAGGGCATTTGCCATGCCCCGGCCTAATAGTTTAATTTGTAAATACGAGGTCGCCGTCTTTCACGTCAATCACGATTGGGTGGGTGCGGTCGACCTTTTGGGCAAGTATGTCTTTCGACAACTGGTTGAGCACCAGCCTGTGTATTGCGCGTTTTACAGGACGTGCGCCAAACTCTGGGTCGTAGCCTTCGTCGGCGAGGAAGCTCAGCGCGGCAGGCGTAATCTTGAGCTCGATGCCCGACGAGTGGGCAAGCATCTTTTGTATTGACTTGATTTGCAGGCCGACGATTTCTTCGATTTCAGCGCGGTTGAGCGGCGTGAACATGATGATTTCGTCGATACGGTTCAAGAACTCGGGGCGGATGGTCTGTTTGAGCATGTCGAGCACCTGAGTCTTTGTCTTCTCTACGACCTCGGTCTTGTTTTCGGGTGTCAGTGTGGCGAAATTTTCGCGTATGACATTCGAACCCATGTTCGAGGTCATGATGATGATGGTGTTCTTGAAGTTGACGTTGCGGCCCTTGTTGTCGGTCAGGCGTCCGTCGTCGAGAACCTGCAGCAGTATGTTGAACACGTCGGGGTGTGCCTTTTCGATTTCATCGAAGAGCACCACCGAGTAGGGTTTGCGCCGCACGGCCTCGGTGAGCTGGCCACCTTCGTCGTAACCTACATATCCCGGAGGCGCGCCGACAAGTCGCGACACCGAGTGCTTCTCCTGGTACTCCGACATGTCGATACGTGTCATCATATTTTCGTCGTCAAAGAGGTATTCGGCCAATGCCTTGGCAAGCTCGGTCTTGCCGACGCCTGTCGTGCCAAGGAAGATAAAAGAACCGATAGGTCGCTTGGGGTCGTTGAGGCCCGCACGGCTGCGGCGAACGGCGTCGGCTATAGCCGTTATTGCCTCGTCTTGGCCCACTACGCGGCTGTGCAACTCTTCTTCGAGGTGGAGTAGTTTTTCTTTTTCGCTCTGCACCATCTTGTTGACGGGTATGCCTGTCCAGCGCGAAACCACGTCGGCGATGTCCTCGGCGTCGACTTCCTCTTTGATGAGGGCTTTTTCGCCCTGCATTACAGATAGTTGCTCCTGTATGGTCTGGATTTCTTTCTGCTTGGCAGCGATTGACGAGTAGCGGATTTCGGCCACGCGGGCGTAGTCGCCTTCGCGTTCGGCCTTGTCGGCTTCGAAGTTGAGCTGCTCGATGTCGATTTTATTCTGCTGTATGCGGCTGATGAGGTCGCGCTCGGCTTTCCATTTTGCCGAGAATTCCTTTTCTTCCTCGCGTAGTTCGGCTATGCTGCGTTCTATTGCCTTGACTTCTTCGTCGCGGCCTTCGCGTTTTATGGCCTCGCGTTCGATTTCTTTCTGGGCTATCTGGCGCGTTATGTCGTCGAGGGCCTGGGGCACGGAGTCAATCTCGAGTTTGAGCTTCGAGGCTGCCTCGTCGATAAGGTCGATGGCCTTGTCGGGAAGGAATCGGTCGGTTATGTAGCGTTCCGACAGTTGCACGGCGGCGATAATCGCTTCGTCGCGGATGCGCACCTTGTGGTGATTTTCGTAGCGTTCCTTCAGACCGCGCAATATTGCTATGGCACTGGTTTCGTCGGGCTCGTTGACCATCACTTTCTGGAAACGACGCTCGAGTGCCTTGTCTTTCTCGAAGTATTTCTGATATTCGTCGAGTGTGGTGGCGCCGATACTGCGCAGTTCGCCACGGGCAAGGGCCGGTTTGAGGATGTTGGCGGCGTCCATGGCGCCCTCGCCTTTGCCTGCGCCTACGAGGGTGTGGATTTCGTCGATAAAGAGTATGATTTCGCCGTCGGCCTGGGTTACCTCGTTGACGATGGCTTTGAGGCGCTCCTCAAATTCGCCCTTGTACTTTGCACCGGCAACGAGCGCGCCCATGTCGAGCGAATAGATTTGTTTGGTGCGCAGGTTCTCGGGCACGTCGCCGCGTACAATACGGTGTGCTAAGCCCTCGGCAATGGCAGTCTTGCCCGTGCCGGGTTCGCCGATGAGCATGGGGTTGTTCTTGGTTCGGCGCGACAGGATTTGCAGCACGCGCCTTATTTCTTCGTCACGGCCGATTACGGGGTCGAGCTTGCCTGCACGGGCACGTTCGTTGAGGTTTATGGCATACTTCGACAGGGCGTTATATGTTTCTTCCGCGCCTTGGTCAGTAGCCTTCTTGCCCTTTCGCAGCTCCTCGATGGCAGCCTTGAGCTCTTTCTTGGCAAGGCCGACATCTTTGAGTATGGTCGAAGCCGCCGAGTTGACCTCGAATATGGCTACCAACAGGGCCTCGAGGGTCACATATTGGTCGCCCATTTCCTTGGACACATCGAGTGCTTTTTGCAACACGTCGTTCGAGGTGCGGCTCAGATAGGGTTCAGACCCCGATACCTTTGGCAGGGCGGCAATCTCGGCATCGACGGCACGGGTGACTGTCACCGGGTTGGCGCCGATTTTCTGGAAGATGAAATTTACCACCGTCTCGCCCTCGTCGATAACGCCTTTCAGCAGGCACACCGGCTCTATGGCCTGTGTCCCGGCGCCTCGAGTTATCTCCACAGCCTTTTGTATGGCTTCCTGAGACTTAATGGTGAAATTGTTGAAATTCATAATATGAAGTAGTGTGTTGAATGTTACGTGTTAATATTTATTCAATTAGTCTAACAAGTGGGGCGGCTGTTTGGTTTGCCGCAGCCGCCAACTAATGGGCAATATTTGTGCCAGAGGCGAAAAAGTGACAAAATTGACATTTTTGCTACAATTTTTGGCCGATTTTTTTGCAAGATTACATTCTTTGTTATTAACTTCGCAACATGAAACGGCCCTTGGTGCCGCATACTCTTTAATCTGAAACTACTCTATATAATTATGATATTCAATTTTAGGTTAGTATCTGACGAGGTGGACAATTTCAAGCGCGAAATCCAGATTGATTCCACCGCCACATTCCTCGACCTTAAGAAGGCCATTTGCAAGAGTGTGGGCTACGACGCTACGCAGATGAGTTCATTCTTCCTTTGCGACCGTAACTGGGAGAAGGAAAAGGAAATTACCTTTGAGGACATGGATACCGATGATGACCAGGAGGTATATCTCATGGACGAATCGCCCCTCGACGAGTTTATCGAAGACGAGGGCCAGAAGTTGCTCTATGTCTTCGACTACATCACCGACAGGGCTTTCTTTATCGAGATGACCGAGATGATACCGGGCAAGTCGCTGCGTGAGCCATTGTGCACGCTTGCCATGGGCACTCCTCCGGCTGAATCGGTCGACCTCGATGAGTTCGATGCCAAAATCGATGCCAAGGCTGCCGCCGCGACTCCCGACCTCGACGAGGAGTTTTATGGCGAAGACGGCTTCAACGAGGACGAGTTCGACGCCGAAGGCTTCGACGAAATGAACTTCGACGAGTAAAGACTGCGTCGTCTCCTGCTTATATAATATTCCCCGCTGGCGGTGCCTGCCGGGGTTTTAGTGCATAAACCGGCATTTGCCGGTATGGCATTATTGTAAATCTTTAAATTTATATAAAGTGTTCGACTCTCTCTCGGCAATATTCTCGGCCCACGACTGGCTCTACTCGGTGCTGGCCCTGATTGCCGTGTTGTCGACACTGCTCATTATCATAATTATTTTGTCAGAAAACCGAAACCCGGTCAAATCGCTTGCCTGGGTGACGGTGTTGCTCTTGCTGCCGGTTGTCGGGCTTATACTATATATGTTCTTCGGCCGCAGCATCAAGAATACACGTATGATATCGCGGCGTAGCCGGCGCAAACTGAGGCGTCGCGAGGGACGCACTTTTTCAGACCCGAAGAGTGCCGGACTTACGCCCGAGTCGGTACAGCAGATTAATCTGGGGCGTTCGCTGACCGGTGCGCAATACTATGCCGGCAACACTGTAGAGGTCTTTACCCGTGGGGCCGATAAGTTCGTTTCTCTCGAGCGCGACCTGCGCCAGGCACGCGACTCGATTAATATGCAGTATTATATCTTTGAAGACGATGAGACGGGGCGCCGTATTGCGGACATACTTGCCGAGCGTGCCGCTGCCGGGGTGAAGGTGAGGCTTATCTACGACCATGTAGGTTCGTTTCATGTCAGGTCGCGCTTTTTCAAGCACTTGCGCCAACGCGGCATCGACGCCCAGCCGTTTTTCAAGGTTACTTTCCCTCAGTTCGGCACGCATGTAAACTGGCGAAACCATCGCAAGCTGTGTATCATCGACCAGACAGTGGCATATCTCGGGGGTATGAATGTCGCCAACCGTTATATCGACGGTGGCAAGAATTTCGCCTCGTGGCGCGATACGCACGTGCGTGTCGAAGGCCCTGTCGTACAGGCTTTGCAGTATTCGTTTATCGTTGACTGGAATTTTATGGGTGGGGGCCTGATAGAAGATAAGGCGGTAGAGAACCCGGCCCTGCTGCGCGAACCACATCACGGAGCCGTCGCCAGTGTAGGTGCCCAGATGCTCACTTCCGGCCCGACCGCACAGTGGTCGAACATTGCCCTGTCGCTGCATAAGGCCATTGCCAATGCAAGACGGCGAGTGTATATCCAGACACCGTATTTCCTGCCTACCGAGGCACTGCTCAAGGCCCTGCAGTCTGCCGCCCTCGCACATGTAGATGTAAGGCTCCTCGTGCCTGAACGCAGCGATTCGGTCATGCTTACCCATGCCTCGAACTCCTATATTTCCGAGTGCCTTAAAGCCGGTATTAAGATATATCAGTACAAGGCAGGCATGTTGCACTCGAAGATGATTATTGTCGATGACGAGTTTGTGACTATCGGGTCTACAAACTTCGACTTCCGCAGTTTTGATTATAATTTCGAGGCAAACCTCTTTTTCTATAGCACCGAGTTCAACCGTCGCATGCTCGAGGTTTTCAGGGCCGATATCGCCAACAGTGAGCGAGTGCTGCCCGAGCAGTGGCATCGCCGGCCGATGCCGAAACGTATGGCCGAATCTGTGTTGAGACTCTTGAGTCCGGTGCTGTAGGCGCTTGCTCAATAACGAACAATACATTTATTATATGATAACCAAAGACCCAAAAGACTTACGCGCGCGGTTCGAAAAATTATTGCGTGATACCGGGCGCGAGAACATTGACTATGTAATCGAAGACCTCGATGCCTGGGGCTTTTTTACTGCCCCGGCTTCGTCGCAGGGACATGGTGCCTATCCCGGCGGACTGCTTGAACATTCACTCAACGTATACGATGCGGCAATGGAGGCCCGACAGGCCATGCTCACTCTGCGCCCCGACCTCGAGGAAGACCTCGCCCCCGAGAGCATAGCCATTGCCGCGCTGCTGCATGATGTGTGTAAGGCCGATTTCTACCGTCTTGTCAAAAAGAAACGCCGCAACGAGGTGGGGCAGTACGAAGACTTCGAACAATACGAAATTCACGATGAGAATTTCCCCGTCGGTCATGGCGAGAAATCGGTAATCTTGCTCCTCCAGTCCGGTCTCGACCTCAAAGATGACGAAATCTATGCCATCCGCTGGCATATGGGACCGTGGAATTTATCGCGTGACGATGAAAAATTTTATCGTCAGGCAGGGCGCGCAACGCCGCTGCAGCCCCTGATTCATGCCGCCGACACCCTCGCGTCGGCAATACTCGAAAGACCCGGCAAAAAATTGTAAACCGCTTAATGCTTGACAACCAAATCATTGTAAAAATTAGTGAATTTTTCTTTGAAAAAAGTTGCTCAAAAATTTGGTCATAACAAAAAAAGTGTCTAACTTTGCATCGCAATTGAGAAAGACACCACGCGAAAATAGCTCAGTTGGTAGAGCACGACCTTGCCAAGGTCGGGGTCGCGGGTTCGAGTCCCGTTTTTCGCTCA
>VSPF01000089.1 GCA_009775195.1 Muribaculaceae bacterium | reverse complement strand
GTGCATCAGTCATGGAAGACGGAATATACTCGCTTACTGAGGCATTAAGCATACGGTAATCAAGAGAAGTATGCGTATAGCTATCCTGAGTCCCCACTGTAAAATCACCATTCCAAAGAGGAAAATTCAGATACAATTTTCCAGCCCAAAGGGTTGATGTCCGTTCATCAGTCGAGTTTACGGCAGGAAAAGACGAAGCAGGATAAGTAGTTGCTACAGTATTGCTTTCATTTGACCGGCGAAAATCGCCATCAAAGTGAAGAAGAAATTTTTCAGCAAAAGTGTTTTCATAGTAAAGAGAAGCGAGGTGGCTGTGTGCTCTTGTATGTTTGTCTATATTACTGCTGATTGCCGGATTGTCGTTAAGCCATTCGCTACCTGTGTTTTTGAAATCACCGTGTTCAGGATTGTAACGGTAGTATGCTCCAAACGATTGTGGACCATTGGCATAGTTGAATCCTGCCTTGACAACGCCTGTTGTCGTAGGGTATGTATTATGTTGGCTACTCCCTATTAACGTTTCTTTCCCTTCGTAAACAAGTGTATTGGTAGTTAATCCCTTTGCTAATGAGTTATAGTGATTTATCGTACCGTTGGCAAAGAAGTCCCAATTACCGACTCGATAGCTTAGGGCGAGATAATCCAAAACCGACCATTTGCGGCGGCGGTCAAGTAAAAACTGGTCGGTAAACGACAGCCCTTGCACAAAATTTCGGCGTGTCGTGATTTTAAGCACCGCACCCGTGGTACTTTCGTAAGCGGCTCCTGGTGCCATGAGTAATTCAACTTTCTTGAGATTTGACGAAAGGAGCTGCTGCAACTCATCTTCATCGCGCATTGGACGCCCGTCGATATATATTTCGATATTGTTCTTACCTATGACACTGACGGCGTTATCCTCAACCTTAATCATAGGCAACTGTGCAAGCACATCAAGAGCAGTGCCGAGGTCTGCAAGGTTGGTGCCCTGAATAGTTGAAACGAGCGTGGAGCCGACTAATTTTGTAGCCGGTTGTTTAGCGGTAATTATAACCTCTTGCAACTCGTGCGTTAGGCTATCGGTCGCTTCCTGATTCTTTGCATAACCACTTTCGGTGATTAGAAAGACGGTTAAGATGGAGATTAGAATTTTAGATTTCATGCATTGCGAATTTTTCTGCAAAGCAAGTAATAATGGTGCGAACAAGCCTAAAAATTTGTCTGACTTTTATCTGACAAATTCTGACAATGCAGTATATCAGTTTGTTATGCGCAGCTCGTATGAGTCGCCTCTGTTACATATAATCTCCATATTGGCCTTGGCGAGTGCGGCCTTTGTACGCCTTACAAGGGTATAAAGCGATTCCTCGGCATTGCTTTTATTGTACCAAAGGGACTCGCATAATGTCCGTTTATCAACTTTCATTTCCGGGGCATCGAGAAGCATCTGGGCGAATTGTCGCTGCATTGGTGTAAGCTTGATGCCGTCGAGGGTAGGCATTTCGGTAACGGCAACAACTCCAGCTTGAGACATAACGGGCGTTCTTTTCCTCCATGCAAATATGCCGGTTAAAGAGAGAATTGAAAGCGAGAACAGAATCCCCGGCAGGGTCTGGTCAGAGGCACTGAAAACGGTTGCCATAGAGCAGTCAGCAAAGCCCTGGACCTTTATCGCGAGTCCATCGGTAGCACATTCCGGCACAAGCATAATAGAATCCGATGCAATTTTGTTCTCACGGATTTTGGGCGCGATATTCTTCTTATCAACCAAGGCGAGAGTAAAATAAGCCTCATCTTTAAGGGTTGTGTTCCTGAAATTGACATCGGAGGCTTCATAGATAAGTGGTTTATGGGTGGCCTCGTACATTTGGCGTATGGCTGCAATGGTGTCTGGACGAGTCCATAGTTCGCTATTCTCATTGGCTAACGCAAACATCGCATCGTTAAGATCATCTGTGATATTTTGTTTAGCATTTGAATATGAGAAGCAACAGGAAACTATTGATGCAATCATAAAAGCCAAAGGGATGAACATCCCGTAACGAAGTGCGAGACCGTTATTTGCAGTTGAATTATCTTGCTCCATAGGAATGACGGATTATATTTATCCCACAGTAATAATAGGTTTCCCGAAGAAGGTGGAAAGCATTGCGAGAGTAGAGATGGTAAAGTTATGCTCACCGCTAAGCCAACGTGTAATCTCGTTAGGTCGTTTACCGAGAGCCTCGGCAAACTGCTTTTTATTCAGTCCTTTCTCTTGCATAAGTGAAAAAAGTCTGTTAGAGATAGCAAAAGAGAGCCGGGTTTCCTCCCGTTTCTCTTGAGGAATCTCATTGAATATTTCCTGTAAAGAAATGTTGGCGGTTCTCATAAGTCAAAGGTTTTATCGGTTATAATCTCCTTTTCGGTTATCTCCACATTGCCCGAACGAACTTCCTGTTTGAGCAAACGCTCGAATTTCTGCAAGTCCATGACATAGCCTTGCAACGTGTCGTTTTCTTCGTATGTCCGGCTGTTCTTCACATCGCCATTGCCGAGGACGAGAATTTTGTCGGTAAGCCGCAGACAATATAAGCGGAGTTTTGATTTCAGCACCGGTAACGCAACGACTGAGTCGTTCATCTTGCCTTCTCTGCGGAAGTACCGCTCCAAAGCGCCGTTGGAAAGAATTTGTTCAACAAATCTCATTATAGCCTGAAAGTCGGGGTTTAGTTCAGCATCCTGTCTGAACTTGGTAACGAATTTTTCAAATTCGCTCTTATCGTCAGAGAGGAACTGAATTGTGTACATCGTACAGCTATCACTGCTGTTGACCAAAAGGAGTTCTACTTCGCTCATGATTCTTTGCGTTTGTATTTACAACGCAAAGTTACGAAAAATGTTTTACACAAATGTAAAAATTTAACGAATATTTTGGTAAGTATCGTAAAACATGCACTGCTATTTACGATTTTGGAAAGCCAAAAAATCCATAGCCCTGGCATATCGTCGGGGCTATGGATTTTGATTTTTAATGTTTGAAATCAGAAGGCTGGGTAGCCGGGATTTTGTGTGTATTTGCCGCCTGAGAAATTATATTGAGCCGTGGGAATGGCGAAATATTCTTCGCCGGTCTCGAATGAGGCGTTTTGATAGTACATTCGGTTGTCGCGTTCGGCCGCAAAGTAGTTGTTCATCGTCTCCTTCGCTATGCCCCAGCGCACGAGGTCGTAGAATCGCTCACCCTCCATGGCCTTTTCAAGTCGCATCTCTGTGCGCAGGGCCTTCCGGGCATAGTCCTGTGTCCACCCGGTGGCGGGATATAGGCCGATTTTGTAGTTGGCTGCATCTTTCGACGGGTCGTTGAAGTCCTTGACATATTCGCTATTCATTGCACGCGAACGAACTCGGTTGATGAGGTTGCGGGCTTCTTCGAGGCCGTTTCCACCTATTTCTATCAGGGCTTCGGCTTTATAGAGAAGCAGGTCGGCATACCTGATAAGCTGCCAGTTGAGGGCCGACGCGCCCCAAGGCCACCCTTGCTGTGCATCGGGTGATTCAGGTGACAGCCAGAAGCGTTTGGTGTTATTGTAGCCGTAAGTGTCGGAGTTCCTGACCCATAGGCCGCAGGGACTGCCTTTGTATGTCTTGTATCTTATGGTCGGGCGGCCGGTTACGAAGTCGAGACGCGGGTCTACGTTGCCGCCGATATTTGCCAGGTGATAGCTGCCGTCGGTGTCAAACTCGACCACGCCATAGTCTGGGCGTGACTGGTAGTCGAACACGGGGAGGCCGTTTGTATCGGTCTGGTAGGCGTTGATAAGGTCTTGCGAGGGTAGGAAGAAACCATCGCCCTGCCAGGGGCAGCCGGGGCCTGTCATCGAGTTGAGGAGGTTGCCCCAGTTGATGCGACCTACACCGCCTGAGCCGTCATCTTTTGAGAACTGCACGGCCAATACCGATTCAGGGCCATTTTCATATTCGAGCAAGTCAAGCTGTTGGAAGTCGGCAAGAAGGTCGTAGCCGTCGATTTGGTCGATGATGTCAACAACTTCCTGAAGTAGTTCCTTGTTGATGTTGATTACGGCATTGGTCTGCGGGTCTTCCTCGTAAGCCTGGTAGAGTTTTACCTTCGCAGCCAGGGCGAGGGCGGCGCGTCGGTTGATGCGTCCTGCTTCCGACTGTGTGTCGGGCAGGTTGTCGGCAGCTTCCATCAGTTCAGATGCAATCCGGGCCAGATGCTGTTCGCGTGTGAACTCGTCATTGCGTACATTGATATATTCGGTCTCGGGCAGGTCGATGTCCATATAGGGGATGCGGTTGAACTGGCGCACGAGGTCGAAATACCAGAACGAGCGAATGACGCTTACCTCGGCTATACGGCTCTTAATGTCTTTGTTGATGCTTTCGTCAATCTTTCGCAGGGCGCGGATAGTCGAGTTGCAGCGCGAGATGCCGCAGTAGACGTTGAACCATTTGCCGTCGAGCAGTCCGTTGTTAGGCTGCAGTTTTGCAGTCTCCATGTCGTGGAACTCCCATATGTCGGTCTCGCCGCCTCCGCCTTTGTAGGCATTGTCGGCGCGAACCTCGCCGTGGCTCCAGTTGGTGATGGAGTAGAAGTGAGGGTCGTTAGAGTCGGCATAGCGGCATCCGAAAGTGGCGTATGCGCTCGACACGAGCAGGTCGGCTGCCTTGGGGTCGTTCATGTTAGCCTCCGACAGGGGGCCCTGTGGTTCGTTGCGGAGGAAGTCGTCGCTGCAAGAAGTGATGCCGAGGGCGGCTACCGTCATTGCTGCTATTATATTTAGTTTCATCTGATATGTCAATTTAAAGAGTTAGAAACCGAACTGGATACCGAATGTATATTGACGAGGAAGGGCATAAGGATAACCTAGACCTTCGGGGTCGGCGCCGCTATACTTGGTGATGGTAAATACGTTTTGCGCCTGGAAATAGATGCGGGCGTTTTTAAGGAAGAGTTTGTCTTGGATTTTTTTAGGTATGGTATAGCCCACGGTGAGCGTCTTGAGGCGTAGGAACGAGCCGTCTTCGATGTAGTATTGCGACCCCTCGTTCTCGCTGTTGGAGTTGTCGACTGTCGGTGCCGGAACGTCGGAAGCATAATAACCTGTGCGGAGATAATCTTCATACGCATTGGCGGCATCGAGAAGCTGTGTGCCGTGGTTGCCGGTCCAGAGGGGGAAGAAATCGGTATAGTATTTCGAGTTGTTCCACGCATCGCGTATGATGCTGTTGAAGAACAGGCTCATGTCAAATCCCTTCCAGTTGGCACCGAGGTTGAGTCCGAACTGTGCTTTGGGCAGGTCAGAACCGACCCATTCGCGGTCGCGGTTGTTGATTACGCCGTCGCCGTTGGCATCGACATACCTTACGCGGCCGATGCCGGGGCGGCCGAACTCCACTTTGTATTGCGCATTGTAGGCATCGACTTCTTTCTGGGTGCGGAATACGCCGTCGGTCTTATACACGAGCCACGAACCGAGGGCGTTGCCGACTATCGTCTTGTCTATGCCGTTGCCGCCACCCCAGGTGTAGTATATGTCTTCCATCAGTCCGGTCACTTTGTTTTTCATTGCCGTAACGTTCAGGCCGATGTTGTAGCTGAGACCGTTTGATAGCGACTGACGCCATTCGGCAGTGATTTCCACGCCTTTATTTACCATCGAGCCACCATTGTACCAGCAGTAGCCGCCCTCGCCGATTGTGGCTATATAGGGCTTCTCTACGAGCATGTCGTTGGTCTTTTTGTAGAAGTAGTCAAATGTAAAGTACAGGCGGTTGCTGAGGAGCGCGGCATCGAAACCGACGTTTGTCTGGTGCGTTTTTTCCCATGTGAGGTCGGGGTTGGTAGTGCGGTAGCGGAGTGCTCCGGGCGATAGGGTGTTTCCGCCGCCGAGTGCGTATGCCGCACGGTCGAGGTCCATAGAGTATTTGGCATAGAAAGCGTCGTTGGCGATAAGGTCGTTGCCGTTGACACCGTAGGCACCACGTATTTTGAGGTCGTTGAGCCAGTGGCGCGTATCTTCCATGAATTTTTCCTGAGATATGCGCCAGCCCAGCGATACCGATGGGAACCAGTCGTAGTTATGACTGTCGGAGAGGCGCGACGAGGCATCGCGACGGATGGTGAGCGAGGCGAGATATTTGTTGTCCCACGAATAGTTGACTTTGCCAAAGACCGAGAACATCGAGTAGTTCGAAGCGCCCGAGCCTGTGTTCTTGTTAGAAGTCACGTTGCCGAGGTATAGGTAGTTGGGGTCTTCAATTTCAAGACCCTTGCCTTCGCCGAACATGTCTTCGAAGTGGTTGCGCTTTGCTTCGATACCGATAAGGGCCATCAGTGAGTTTTTGCCCAGGTCGATATTGTATTGGGCTGTATTGGTCCACACCCAGTCGACAGTCTTGCTCGAATATTGATAGAGGTTGTTTGTCTTGTCGCGCAGGTTGGCCGGGGTGAAGTTCTTGTCGGAACCATTGTGGTAGTTGAGGCCGAAGTTGGTTTTGACGATAAGGTTTTTAACGGGCTCGACCGACAGGTAGGCATTGCCGAACACACGCCAGTATTCATGCTTGTTGGCGGCTTCCTCGTTAATCAGTCTTACGAGGTTGGGCGTATCGTTGAGGCCGAATGCCACCTGGTCGTTGTAGTTGCCCTCGGCGTCGTAGACCGTGCGGGCCGGGTGCATCTTTATAGCGTTTTCCTCTATGCCGCCGGGGGCGTTGTGCTGGCGCCACCAGTTCAAGGTAAGGTTGCCGCCGACTTTCAGGCGGTTGTTGATAAAGCCGTAGTCGGAGCTGAAACGTGTGTTGGCCTTTTGGAAATCACTGCCTTTTATGATGCCGTCGTGGTCGAGATAGCTGAGCGAGAATGACGAAGAACCGTTCTCGCTGCCTTTCGACAATCCTATGCTGTATGTCTGCATGAGTGCGGTGCGGTGGATTTCATCTTCCCAGTCGGTATTTTGCGGGTTGACCGCCACGCCGTTGAGGTTGGTATAAGGTTGCAGCTTTGGTGTGGCCCCGTTGCCGTATAGTTCAGACGTAGGCGTGGTGCCGTAGGCATATTTATATGCTGTCCAATAGGTCTCGCCCCACTGGTCGGCATTCATCATATTGAGGCCGCTTTGATAGGTCTGGAGTGTGAGGGTTGCGTCGAAGGTCACGCGGCACTCGCCCTTTTTGGCGCGCTTGGTTGTAATGATGATTACGCCGTTTGCAGCCTGGGCACCGTAGATTGATGCTGATGCGGCATCCTTAAGCACCTGGATAGACTCCACGTCGTTGCTGTTGAGAATAGTGCCCGGATTTTCGCGGGTCATCACTCCGTCAATCACATAGAGTGGGCCGTTTGCATCGCTGCGGAACGAAGATGCACCACGGATAGAAGTGCCCGTGCTGAGGCCGCCTGGAGTGCCGTCGGTGGTAATATTCATGCCTGCCACGCGGCCTTGCAGGGCCTGGACTACATTGCCCGTCGGGGTATCGGCCACATCTTTCATTTTCACTACCGATACCGAACCGGTCAAATCAGCTTTTTTCTCCGACGAGTAACCGACGACTACGACCTCGTCGAGAAGCTCTGAATTTTCCTGGATATAAATTTTCATTTCGGGAGTAGCCTTTACCTCGGTAGGATTAAAGCCGACATATGTTATTTTGAGTTTAGCCCCGTCAGGTACCGACATTGTAAAATTGCCATCAATGTCGGTGGTAGTAGCAGCCTTGTTGGCCTCGCAAACCACCGATGCGCCTATCAGTGGCTCGCTGTCGGTCTTTGACAGCACAGTCCCATGCACAGTGATGTTTTGTGCCTGTGCTACGATTGCCATGATAAGCAGCAATATCGCACTGAGAATTGTTTTTTTCATGTGATTAAAGTTTTTGGTTAATTTTTTCTGACGCAAAATTAGCTTATCACTTGAGGTATAGGATATAAAGAATGTTGTAAGGGCTATCAATTTTCAGGCTTTGCACGATTTTTTATAGATAATGCATTATTTTTGATAGTAGCAGGTAAAACAAAAACGCACCGCCGGTGGAATTGCCATGAGCGGTGCGTGGTATCAGTATCATTTCACGAGCTTGCCACGCACTTCGGTCGGGGTCTCGCCGTAGGCGTCGCGGTAGCATTTGGTAAAATATGCCGGCGTGGAGAAGCCTGTCTCGTAGGCAATCTCGCTTATGGTCTTATCCGTGGTGGTGAGCAATGTGCGCCCGTGCTGCAGCCGCAGGCGGCGCATCAGCTCTACCGGGGCATAGTTGGTGAGAGCCTTGATTTTGCGGTAGAACTGCGACCGCTCCAGGCCCATCATCGAGGCTATCTTGTCTACATTGAGGTCGGAGTTACCCATCTCGGCCTTGAATATTTCGAGGAAGCGGTTATAGAAATCGTTGTCGATATCGCCGGGAGCAAGAGGCTTCTTTGCCGCAGCACCTTCGTCGCCCTTTATAGTAAGTGGGCTTGCCGACGACTGCCACAACTCTTTTATACGTTTGCGGTTGGCGATAAGGCTGCTGCACCTGGCCTTGAGCACGGCGCTGTTGAATGGCTTCGACAGATACCCGTCGGCACCGCTGTCGTATCCCTGCACCCTCTGCTCGTCCATAGAGCACGCCGTGAGCATCAGCACAGGTATGTGCGATGTCGAAATCTCGCCCTTGATGCGCCGGCAGCACTCGAGGCCGTCCATAACGGGCATCATCACGTCGCATATTATGAGGTCGGGAACATAGCGCGCCGCCATCATCACGCCGTCTTTGCCATTTGGCGCGGTGATGATGTTGTATTGGTCGTTGAGCAGTTCGCCCACGAGCTTGCGTATATCCTCGTTGTCGTCGATTATCAGTACAATCGGCTTGTCGGCATCGACTGTGATATTGGTCGCAATGGCATCGAGTTCGGCAGTCACTACCTGGTTGTCAATATATTTAGAGGCATCGGCCGTGGAGTCGGCCACATGCGTCACGGGCAACGTGACGGTGAAGACCGAGCCTTTGTTCAAGGCGCTCTCAACCGAGATTGTGCCACCGTGCAACTCCACGAACGCCTTTGCCAGCGACAGGCCGATGCCCGACCCCTTGGGGTGTATGCGGTCAACCTGGTAGAAGCGGTCGAATATATTGCCGAGGTCGCGTTCGCTTATGCCTTCGCCGGTGTCGGCCACCTTGAAGGTGAGCATGTTTCCATCGCAGCTATACGACACCGCTATCGAACCATTGTCGGGCGTATATTTAAAGGCGTTAGAGAGCAGGTTGAAAAACACTCGCTCGATTTTCTCAGAGTCAAGAGCAATAGGCAGGGTGGTTCCGGCGTTGGGCGACGACAGGGTCAGCTTTATATCGCGCTTTCGCGCTATGGCATAGAACGACTCCATCCAGTCGTTGACGGCCTTGTCGAAGTCTATCTCGGCCAATCTGAGGTTTAGCTTGCCGTTTTCGTACTTGCGAAAATCAAGTATTTGGTTGATAAGGCGTTGCAATATCCTCACATTTTTATCAGCTATCCTTATCAGTGTATGCTGCTGTGGCGTAAGGTTGTTGGCTGCTGCAAGCTGGGTCACCGGCTCGGCTATAAGCGTCAGCGGGGTGCGCAAATCATGCGACACGTTTGTAAAGAACATCAGCTTAGACTGGGTGGCGTCATTGAGCTGCTCGTTGAGCTGCTTCTGTTTGTCGCGTTCCTCCTCGAGCAGCTTGTTCTGCGCCATGAGTTCTTTCTGATGCCTGCTGTGCTGCCAGTATGCCCTGAGCAAGAGGAAGGCCACGCCGAAGAGCAGTATGATAATAGCCACGCTGGCATAGAACAGCGATGTCTGCGACGAATGACGGGCCCAGTAATCATCAATACGCGCCTTCAGTATCTTCATCTTGCCGGTTTCTTCTTTCAAGGTCTCGTTCTGGAGGAGAAGTATGTCGGCATTGGTCAAGTCGACGGCCGATGATGTCGGCAGTATTGTCTCGCGATTGTAGGGCTCGCCTTTCAGGATAGCAAGGGCAGTCCGAATGAGCCTGTGGCCCTCGGTAGGGTAGAGGAATGTGGCATCAATCACGCTGTCGGCTACGGCCTGTATGCCAATTTCGGGGGCGGCATCAATACCTATGATTTTTATATCGGCGCGTCCGTGACGACGGGCGACCTGTGATGCGCCGATTGCCATGCGGTCGTTGTGGGCATATATCAGGTCGACATCGGGGTAAATCTTCAGCAGCGAATCAGTTATGGCCATAGCCTCGTCCTGATTCCAGTTTCCGGCCTCTGATGCTAAGAGTTTGCCGCCACCGCCCACGAACTCGGCTGCAAATCCTTCGTGGCGACCTTCGGCAGGCGTGGAGCCCCTCAATCCATAAATCTCGATTGCCTTGGCCCCCTCGCCGAGAATATGCCTGGCGTAGTGGGCCGCCGACTTGCCCAGGCCTACATCGTTCACACCTATTCGGGCGGTGTAGGCTTCGCCGTTGATATTTCTATCGAAAATCACCACCGGCATGCCGCTTTCATACACATTGGTTATAATCGGTGTCAGTGCTGCTGCCTCGTTGGGCGAGACTATGAGGATGTCAAAACCGTTTTCGGCAAAATACTTTATATCTTCGATTTGCTTGCCGTTGTTGTCGTCGGCCGAACGAATTTCTACGACGGCATCTTCGTGAAACATGATTTCACGATTTATCTCGTCGTTCATCTTGGTGCGCCAGTCGTCCTGGCTGCATTGCGAAACACCTATTTTATAAACTTTGTCTTTTGTACACCCAAAGAAAGTAAGCAATAGAGCCGACAAAAGCACACATGACAATATTCTTTTCATAGTATCGATTTGCAGAGCTTGCGCAAAGTTAGTCAAAATCCTATGAAAAAAAGTGCGTTAGGTATCAAAAAATGAGCAATACAACATTTTTGATATACTATGCACGATTTTTTATAGGCTGTGTTTCAGCTTTGTAGTAGTTTTGCATTACCGAAACTAATATTATGATTGAAGACATGAAAAAAATAACACAGCGATTTGTGAGCATGGCAATGCTCGGGGCTTTTTCAATGGCCCAGGTCGCTTCTGCAGCAGACGGCGTGGATATAAGGTATCTCGGAGTAAACAATACCCTTGTTAAAATAACAGGCGACAGTAAGTATGTGTTGCTGCCGGTTCAAGAGTCGTCGGACGATGCCAAAATCAACGTGCTTGTCGACGGAAACATCGCTGAGACAATATATGTGCGTCTTGCCAAGTCGAAGACTGACTATACCGTACCATTCGACCTGACGCCATATCAGGGACACGAGGTGATATTCGACGTGGTAATACCTCAAAGCCGTGGCTCGGTGCGCGAGGCCAAGGACGATGCCTGCTGGAAGGGGATATGTCTGACCGATACTTTTGACACTGCAAACCGCGAGAAATATCGCCCGGCTTTCCACCACACGCCGCTCTATGGCTGGATGAACGACCCCAACGGAATGTTCTATAAAGACGGGAAATGGCATCTCTACTATCAATATAACCCTTATGGTTCGAAATGGCAGAACATGACCTGGGGCCACTCGGTATCGACCGACCTTGTACACTGGCAGCACTTGCCTTTGGCAATCAAGCCCAACGGCCTCGGTTCGGTGTTCAGCGGCAGTTGCGCTGTCGACAGCGAAAACACCGCCGGATTTGGCAAGGATGCCGTGGTAGCCATGTATACCTCGGCCGGCACGAGCCAGATGCAGAGTCTCGCCTCGAGCAACGACGGCGGGGCCACTTTCGCCATCTATCCCGGCAACCCCATAGTGACTCTCGAGAGTGAGGCTCGCGACCCCAAAGTGTTTTGGAACGACCATACCGGCGAGTGGAACCTTGTCCTGGCCCATGCCCTCGACCACGAGATGCTGTTTTTTACATCGCCCGACATGAAGGACTGGCAACTGCAAAGCAGCTTCGGCAAGGGGCTCGGAGCCCAGGGCGGCGTATGGGAGTGCCCCGACATGTTCGAGCTACCCGTCGAGGGTACAGACGAGACCAAATGGGTGCTGCTGTGCAACATCAACCCCGACGGCCCCTTCGGCGGCAGCGGCACACAATATTTTGTCGGTGATTTCGACGGCAAGACATTCAATGCCGACACCGACAAAGACGGCAAGGTCGCTACCAAGTGGCTCGACTATGGCAAAGACCACTATGCGACCGTGACCTGGAGCGACGCTCCCGATAACCGCCGCGTGGCAATAGGCTGGATGAGCAACTGGCAATATGCCGCCGACGTGCCCACGATGCAATTTAGGAGTGCCAACACCTTGCCGCGCGAAATAGGGCTTTTCCGTGCCCCCGACGGCGAAATCTACGACTCATGCGCACACTCGCCCGAACTCGAGGCTCTGCGTGGAAAGCTCGTACAAAAAGTAAGCCGCACCACCGTAGGCAAGAAACAGCGC
>VSPF01000088.1 GCA_009775195.1 Muribaculaceae bacterium | reverse complement strand
CGCCTTGGTGGCCCATCAGCGCCTCGCCGCTGCGGTTGAGCAGTATTCGGTGAGATTGTGTTTTCATAAGTTTCACTTTTTGGCAAATTTACGATAATTTCCGCAATCCACAAATTTTTATTCTCAAAACGCTCTTTTAAACTCTAAGGCCGCATCGTTTGTTGCTAAGGTAGGCGACCTTGCCGGTCAGAGGAAACAAAATGACAAAAGGTCATAAGTTACATAAATCTGTCACTTTTGAATTTTTGTACTTATGTTTCATCTGCTCAGGCGTGTCATTACCCGGTCGCGTCATATAAACACTCAACCTTCATCAGCGATGAACAAGAAACGACTCATAATAATAGGCGGCGGTTTCGCCGGTCTCAACCTTGCCAGGAATGTCGATAAGAAGATGTGGGAGGTGGTAATCATCGACCGCAACAATTATCATTCTTTCCCGCCGCTATATTACCAGGTGGCGTCGAGCGGCCTCGAGCCGGCCAGTATATGCTTCCCCTTGCGGCGCGAGCTCAATGGGCGCCGTTTCCGTGGCGCGACTTACCGTATGGGCTCGGTAAAAAGTATAGATGTGGCGGCCCGGACGGTATCGACCCAGTTCGAAACCCTGACTTACGACTCGCTCGTGATTGCAGCCGGCACTACAAACAATTTTTTCGGCATCGCCGACCTCGAGAAACACGTCTATACCATCAAGAGCGCCCCCGAGGCCATACGCTGCCGCAACGAGGTGCTCGACCGTCTCGAGCGAGCCTCGCTCTGCGACGACGTTGCCCGCAGGCGCAGTCTGCTCACCTTTGTAGTGGTCGGCGGAGGTGCCTCGGGGGTAGAGATTGCCGGGGCCCTGGGCGAGATGAAACGTTTCGTCATAAAGCGTGAATACCCCGCGATTAACCCCGACGAGGTGCGCGTGGTAATTGTCGAGGGCACCGACGCGCTGCTGCGCTCGATGGGGCCGAAGTCGAGTGCCGACGCCCTCGACGGCCTGCGCCAGCTGTGTGTCGAGGTGCAACTCGGCAAGACTATGAAGAGCTATGCCGACCGAATAGCCACCTTTGCCGACGGCTCGACAATCGAGACAGACACAGTGATATGGACGGCCGGTGTCACGGGCGTGCCAATAGAAATCACGGGCGCCGACATAGTGCCGGCGCGTGGCAACCGCTGGGCTGTCGACGAGTGTCACCGCCTTGTAGGTGCCGACGGTGTATATGCCATTGGCGATATAGCCTTGATGGTCACCGGCGATTATCCGCACGGTCATCCACAGGTCGCACAGGTCGCGCTGCAGCAGGGCGACAACTTGGCGCATAATCTGAGTCACCCCGAGCGCGAGCCGAGGCCCTTTAAGTATCACAACAAAGGCTCCATGGCCACCATAGGGCGCAACCGCGCCGTGGTCGACATGGGCCGCACGCACCTCTCGGGGCGCCTGGCTTGGTGGGCATGGCTGTTTGTTCACCTTATGTCGCTGGTCGGTTTTCGCAACCGCGCCGTGGTGTTTATAAACTGGATGTGGAACTATTGGACATTTTCTACCGGTCTGCGCCTGCTCATGCGTCCGCAGCGATACCCTGTCCGTAATTACTGGAACGAATGACACGTCGCGAACAATTTAACCATGTCTACTTGCAGGCTCACCGCCTCGACGGGTATGGCAAATGGCTCACCGATGCCGCCGAGCTCGACGACGATGATATAAAAATCGGTCTCGACGGCTCCGGCAAGCCCGTCGCGGCCCTGTTGGCTATGCCATACGGCTTTGTCTACCACGGCTCGATGCTCGGGGCCTCGGCGATAAAATATGTCACCACGTGCCCCGAATCCAGGGCAAAGGGCGCGGCCTCGCACCTCATTGTCGAAACCCTGGCGGCGGCGCGAAGCAGGGGGGACTCCCTCTGCGTAATCGTTCCGCCGCACAGGCATCTCTTTTTCTACTACGACCGCTTTTCGTTTGCAACGGTGTTCTATGCCAACGAGTTCCGCTACACGGCCCTGCATGCCTTCGATGGCGGACAAGGAGACCTGGTAGAACCGGCTGCCGCGATTTTGCGCGGCCTCGAGCTACGCAACGGCTGCGGCACGGTGCACGACGACCGCGATTTCGCACGTCTGCGCGACGAGATGTCGACACGTGGCGACTCGCACATTCTCGCCGCTGCCGATGGCGGGAACTCGGCAATATTGTTTGCCTGCGCCGACGACGACAATGTGGCTGTGCGTATGCTGCTTGCCGACAACGAGGCCGTGGGACTGCGTGTGCTTGCCGAGTTGCGCCGCCTCGAACCGTTGAAGCCCTTCGTAGTCAGCACGCCGCCACTGTCGGGCAGTCGCAACTATCTGCGCAGCCGTGGCATGGCGCGGATTGTAAATCCGATGCCCTTTTTCGAAACTCTTGCCGCAGCCTACCGCGACCTCGCGTTGTCAATCAAGGTCTCCGACGGGTTGATTGCCGACAACTGTGCTGTTTATAATATTGCCCACGGTCGGTGCGAGAAGTCAGATACATGCGACCGTCGCCCCAATCTCGAGGTCAGTATAGAGACTCTGACCGCGTTGCTATTCAGCAGCGAGAAAATCGGCGAGATATTCGGCCTACCCACGCGCCGCCCCTTCCTCAGTATAATCTGAAACTGATGCCCACGCCGATATACGGCTCCACACCGTGCGGTGTCAGGCCCACACCGGCCTGTAGGCCAACGCTCCATCTCTGCCGGCCGCGTGTGGGCTGCACTACCGTGATGCTTCGCTCGATAGCTATGCTGTCGAGTGCCAGGGCATAGCCGCTCACCCAGGCCCGATAGCCCTCGCCGTGGTACTCGTGTTGCTCGATGGGCACTGATACGAGTGCCGAGTCGGTGTCGGCAGTGTCGGCAGTCTCTGCAACTACCGCCAATCGTGCTTTTCGAGGCTCGAGACTGCGCACAACCATCACTTCCGGCTGGCGTATGACCACGGTGTCGGTCCACTTCTCTACGGTATAGCTGTGTCGTTCGCGCATGCTCATGCGTCCACTCACAAATCCTGCCACAAAGGCCGCCAGGCATAGGAATGTGCATTTAGACCCCGTCATAATAGGCGCAGATTGCATCGGCATGAAGTCGGACAATTGTCTGCAATCCGGCCTCGGAGAGCAGGAAGTCGACATCGGCACGATTATCGTGAAACATGTTTTCGGTCACGACCGCCGGGCAGCGCGTGTCGCGGCATATGGCAAGGTTTGCAGTCCAATATCCGCATGGCGGTGTTGCGCGGTTGCCGAGCAGTCCTTTTTTCGCCGCCTCGCCGGTGAGTAGCGCAGCAAGCCGTCGTGCCGCCACCGATGCCTTCGGTGCCACCCACGCACTCCACCCCGAGGCCGTGCCCCACTGCGTGCCGCTGCCCGAGGCATTGCTGTGGAGCGACACCAATATGGCTTCGCGATGCTCCCTACATAATTCGTTGGCCCTGCGGCAACGTACCGACAATGCTGTGTCGCCGTCCTCGGGCACGAGCAGGGTAGAAGTGATGCCGCGCCGGCCGAGCTCGGCGGCGAGGGCCCGGGTCATGGCGCGTGTGCGCTGCCATTCGCGATAGCGGCCGTCGGGGCTGCTTTTGCCACGGGTGTCGATGCCGTGGCCATTGTCGATGATTACAAATGTTTTCATTATTGTCGCATTATTTTGTCTATGACGACAAAATTAGACCATACTGCCAACTGATTTTTCGCTTTTTTTCAATTCTTTTTTAATTTTGTTGTGACAAAATCGTGGTCTGATTGTTTTTAATATACAACGTTTCAACGCGCTTAACCAAGATTCACGACATTATGAAACCCGTACTTATCTCTATCATACTAATGCTGTCAGCGGTGCTACCATCGCACGCACAGACTGCGCTCCTCCCCGAAGAGGTCGTAAGCGAAGAATACATCGAGGTCGTCACCGAGCCGCTGAGTGCCGACGAAGCCCGTATCGACACCTCGGCAATGGCCCTTTGCCGTCAGGTGCAGTTTAAGACCAATCCCCCGTCAATCTATGGGCTGCCGTACTCTCTCACGGGCAGCGCACCCAACTGGCACCGCATGTGGATAAACACCGCCGTGCTCACCGGGGCCTTCGTGTCGACCCTGCTCGTGCTGGAGTGCCTGCCCGAAGATGCCACCTCGTGGAACAGGGCCGAGCTACAGAAAGACCCCTTTTACGACCGCTGGTTCAAGAACGTGTTCAAGCGCGGACCCGAGTGGGACCACGACAACCCCATCTTCAACTACGTGCTTCACCCCTATGCCGGCGCGGCCTATTTCATGGCGGCACGTTCGTGCGGCTTCAATTTCTACCAGTCCCTGCTCTACTCGGCCTGTATATCGACCATAGGTTGGGAATACGGCATCGAGGCATGTATGGAACGCCCGTCAATCCAGGACCTCTTTGTCACGCCCCTTGTCGGCAGCGTTATCGGCGAGTGCTTCTACAAGCTCAAACGCCACATCGTCAGCCACGACTATACCCTTTTCGGTTCGCGCATCATAGGAAATATAGTGGTCTTCCTTGCCGACCCTGTCAACGAGGTCGTCAACCTCTTCCGTGGCAGCGACACGCGCACCATGCACCTCGGCAAGAAGAGCCCCAAAGTCACCTCGTCGCTCATCCCCACCATCGCCCCCGGCCGCGCCGGCTTCTCGTTCGTATGTATATTCTGAATAATAGGCAATCAGTACATCGTGGTCGGAGCGCTTATAATCTCTGAGGGTTCTTTACGCTCATAGACCCATGTGTGATTTGTAAACCCTTCAGAAACTAAATTAATTTTGTCGAAATCAGTCGAAAGCAGCAGGTAGCGATTAGTGGAAGGCGTAGATGATACCCCAAATCCATAATGTTGAGCTGGCTTTTCATATATATATACCCCATCCTTTTTACCTTTGTAATGCCATTCTTCTGTCCCCCCAATACTAGCCAGTACATTAGACTTCGCATTACCATTTTTGTCGCATTTGTATATTATTGCATTTGAGTTTATAAATGCAAAGTATTGCTGGTCAGGTTTTGGCAGCGCATGTTGTACACCATTGGAATCAAACCATCTATCACAGATATAGTGTCTTATCTGCGCCTGCACGTTGAACCCTGCCAATCCAAACAGGCTGAATAAAAATAACAATAGAATTTTTTTCATAACCTTATATTTTATTCGATATATCCTTTTCCATGACATACTTTACACATAGTGTCAATATGACTATGGGGGTACATAGATGAACCACATATGTCACACCACACTCGGACTGCATTTCCGGTATAGTCAGGAGCATAAACTATACGCCCCTTTGTCTGACCGGTGCCATTGCACCATCGGCATGTTTTTGTTGTTGGGCTATTGGCCCGAGACGGAGTTGTGTATCCACTGACTGGCGGTATGACAGGGGCATAATTATTTCGGTTTTGATTACCATTATATTCGGTATTTCTCCACGAAGCAGTAGTCGTATTTCCACACTCTCTTATATAGACATGGGTTTCGTTGTTTTTCTTTATGTTTATGCGGTTGTAATTTTCAGAAAAGTAACATTCCGAAAAACCATTGTTTGATTCCCCTGCATAGCAATGCATCCCATTAGAGTCTTTGACATATCTAAAAAATTCGTCACAAATTGCATTTCCATTTTTATCTGATGGATAACAACCGTTACGATTAAACGTAATATAATGAGCGTCATCATCCACTGTACGCTTGCCGGATTGCCCTACTATGGCAATTCGTTTATACAGTACTATATTTCTCTCTGCATTAGATGCAAATCCAAACAAGCATATAATAATGGTGGCCAATATGAATTTTAAATCATTCATCGTATGATTTATGAAGTACCAGCCCAATACATTATACAACAACGAAGAAGCGTGAGCTGAATTGCCACACTTTGTTAGATGGTCGTAGGAAACCAGAAGATGAAGATGTGGAAAAAGCAACCCACGCCTATGGCGTGAGAATCGCTTGTCTCCTTGCATCTTCAGAAAATTTCCTACGTTTTCTAACACAAGAAAGAGCAATACGCTTCTCTCAAAAGCTATGTCTGAAATCCAATTATGGATTCCGATGCAAAAATAACATTAATAATCGTGATTACCAAATAATTTTTTGATATAGGTCAGCTTAAAACGTTAATAATGCGTTCTCTTCGGGTAACTTTGATAACTTAGCCTATTTGACAAGTTCGTGTCTGGTAGTGAGGCATTGGAGATGCTAACCATCAGATTATCACGGCGGAAGCAGCTTTTGACGAGTCAAATTACCAAATTTGGACGGTTTTCATTACCCAATTTGGACATTGGTAGAAGAATAGACTGCGCAACAAGCTGTTATCGACGTGGTTTTATAACAAATGAAAAGTCACAAAAGAGTCCTTTCTTTTGTGACTTTTGACTTTATGTCCTTTATGTTTCCTTATATCAGGCAGCCTCGGGTATTCATGTCAGCATCGCGGCCACGCGGCGCAGGGCGGCGACGAAGGCATCGACCTCGGCGTGGGTGTTGTAGAGGGCGAACGAGGCGCGCACTGTGCCCTCGATGCCGTAGCTCTCCATCAGCGGCTGGGCGCAGTGGTGACCTGTGCGCACAGCGATACCGAGTTGGTCGAGCAATACCCCCGTGTCGTAGTGGTGGGCGTCGCCGATAAGGAACGATATGACGGCTGCTTTGTCGGGAGCCGTGCCATAGATGCGCAGCCCCGGTATGCCGAGCATGGCGTCGGTGGCATGCACGAGCAATTCGTGTTCGTGCGCGGCAATGTTGTCGATGCCGATGCCGTCCATATAGTCCATGGCCGTGCAGAATGCCGCCGCGCCGATATAGTCGGGCGTGCCGGCCTCGAATTTATATGGCAGGTCGGCCCACGTGGTGCCGCTGAAACTTACGTGGCCTATCATCTCGCCACCGCCCTGGTACGGGGGCATCGCCTCGAGCAATTCGCGACGGCCATAGAGCACGCCCACACCGGCGGGCCCGTACATCTTGTGCGACGAAAAGGCATAGAAATCAGCCCCGAGTGCCTTGACATCTACGTGCTCGTGGGCAACAGCCTGCGCCCCGTCCACGCAGATTAACGCATTGTGGCTGTGGGCTATCGCCGCCATTTCGGCGATGGGGTTGATGGTGCCAAGAACGTTCGACACCTGGCATACCGACACCAGGCGGGTGCGCTCGGTGAAGAGGCTGCGGTAGACGTCGAGGTCGAGCGTGCCGTCGGCATGAATAGGCACCACCTTTATCACTATGCCTTTGCGGTTCTGAAGTAGCTGCCAGGGCACGATGTTGGAGTGGTGCTCCATTATGGTGAGTATTATCTCGTCACCGGCCTCGAGAAGCTGCCCGTAGCTCGAGGCGACCAGGTTAATCGCCTCCGTCGTGCCACGGGTAAAAATAATCTCGTCGGTCGAATCGGCGTTGACAAACGCCCTCACCCTCTCCCTCGTTGCCTCCATGGCCGCTGTGGCCTCTTGCGACAGCGAGTGTACGCCACGGTGCACATTGGCGCGGCGGTCGTAGTAGGCATTGTCGACAGCGTCGACAACCACGCGCGGTGTCTGGCTCGTGGCAGCGTTGTCAAAGTAGATTAGCTCATGGCCATTGACCTTGCGCTTTAGAATTGGAAAGTCTGCACGAAGGGCCTCGAAGTCGGGTTTCATTGCTCGGTAGTGTTAGAGTGACATGCGGTAGCGCATGTGCTGCACGATGCGGCGTCGCCGTTGAGGCGTTTTTCGACAAGCACATGCAGGCGCTGGCGCAGCACCTCGTAGCCGATATTGTCAATCACGTCGGTCATAAATGCCTGTGTGAGCATGCGCCGGGCCTCGTCGCGGGGTATGCCACGGCTCTGCATATAGAAGAGTGCCCTCTCGTCGAGCTGGCCCGTGGTGGCGCCGTGGCTGGCCTTTACCTCGTCGCAGTAGATTTCGAGCTGTGGCGAGGCGTCCATGCGCGCGTCGGGCGAGGCGAGTATGTTGCGGTTGGTCTGTGCTGCGTCGGTGTGGCAGGCCTCTTCTTCTACGATGACACGTCCGCCAAAGGCCCCGTGCGCCTGGTCGAAGACGGCGTTTTTGAATAGCTGCCGGCTGGTGCAGTGCTGACCGTGGTGGCGCAGGGTCACTTTGTTAGATACAACCTGTTGGCCGGTGCATATAGCCAGGCCGCTCAGGTTGGTGGTGCAGCCGTCGCCGTTGACGTCGATTATATATTCGTTGGCGCTGACTCCGCCGTGGAGGTATGCGCTGCTCACCGTCAGCTCGGAGTTCGATGCCTGCTCGGCAATGAGCTGCCAGCGGCGGCGTGTGGCAGGGGCGGCTTCCTCGATATCGTAGATTTCGACATGCGCGCCCTCGGCTGCGTTGACGTTTACCACTTGCGAGGCAAGGTGCGGTGTGTCAGGGCTTTGCGAGTGGTCGCAGAGCAAGACCTTGACAGCCGACATCGGCCTGGCGTCCACTATCACGCGGCGCGGCGTGAGCATGGGCGTGCTGCCGTTGAATATGTTGACTATTTGTATTGGTTTGTCGATTTCGTAGCCCTCGGCAACGCGGATATATATGCCGTCGGAGAGCAGCAGGGCATTGAGGCTGTCGCCGCGACGGCCGATATACGCCGCCATGTCGAGATATTTCTCGGGCACATTGCGCAGGCTGTACACTTCGAGGCCCTCGGGGGCTTTGAGCATCGAGTCGGTGAAATGCACCACGTCGCCCACAACGACCGCCAGGTAGCAGTTCAGGTTGGGCACGCCGCAGCGGAAGGCCGATGCCACGTCGGCCGTCATCTCGAGGTGCTGAAGGTTGATGCCGTAGTCGGGGGCATACATCGTGTCGGGCCGGCATTCGGCAGGGATGGTCTTGTCGGCCCTGTACGACTCAATCTCCCCTGGCAGCCTGCCCAGGGCCTCCTGGCGCAGGCGTGCCAACAGCGGCGGGTCGTCCCTGAAGAGGCCGGGGTTACTTTGTACCAGCACCAGGTACTGTCCTAAGGCTTCGATGGCGTTCATAGCTGGTCGGCTTCTTGTTTAATCCAGTCATAGCCGCGCTCTTCGAGCTCGAGGGCGAGCTCGGGGCCGCCGGTATGCACTATGCGGCCCTTGTAGAGTATGTGCACCACGTCGGGCTTGATATAGTCGAGCAGGCGCTGGTAGTGCGTTATGACTATGGTGGCATTCTTGTCGGTTCGCAGTTTGTTGACGCCGCCGGCCACGATGCGCAGAGCGTCGATGTCGAGGCCCGAGTCGGTCTCGTCGAGAATTGACAGGCGTGGCTCGAGGACGGCCATCTGGAAGATTTCGTTGCGTTTCTTCTCGCCGCCCGAGAAACCCTCGTTGACCGAGCGCGACGCAAGTTTGTTGTCGAGTTCGACCACGGCGCGTTTCTGACGCATCATCTTCAGGAAGTCGGCTGCGCTCATGGGCTCTTCGCCGAGGTATTTGCGCTTGGCGTTGACGGCGGCGCGCATAAAGTTGACCATCGTCACGCCCGGTATTTCAACCGGGTACTGGAACGACAGGAACAGCCCCTCGTGCGAACGGTCTTCGGGCGACAGGGCCAGCAGGTCTACGCCGTGAAATATGGCCGAACCCGACGTCACGGTATATCGAGGGTCACCGGCAAGCACGCCCGACAGGGTGCTCTTGCCCGACCCGTTGGGGCCCATTATGGCGTGTACTTCGCCCGGGCGTATGGTAAGGTCGACACCGCGTAGTATTTCCTTGCCATCGATGCCGGCATGTAGATTGCGTACTTTTAATAATTCTTCAGCCATGGGTGCGTTATATCAACTAATATCTATTGTCTAATATCTAAAATCTAATCTCTACTAACTATCCTACACTTCCTTCGAGCGTGATTTCGAGCAGTTTCTGGGCCTCGACGGCAAACTCCATCGGCAGCTTGTTCATCACCTCTTTGGCGTAGCCGTTCACTATCAGCCCCACGGCCTCCTCGGTCGGTATGCCGCGCTGGTTGCAGTAAAATATCTGGTCTTCTGAAATTTTCGACGTCGTGGCCTCGTGCTCTACCACTGCCGAGCTGTTGGCTACCTCGATTACGGGGAAGGTGTGCGCGCCGCACGTCGGGCTCAGCAGCAGCGAGTCGCACTGCGTGTAGTTGCGCACGCCCTCGGCCTGGGGAGCCACCTTCACAAGGCCACGGTAGCTGTTCTGGCTGTGCCCGGCCGATATGCCCTTGCTCACTATGGTGCTGCGCGTGTTCGAGCCGATATGTATCATCTTGGTGCCCGTGTCGGCCTGCTGCATCTTGTTAGTCACGGCCACGCTGTAGAACTCGCCCACCGCACCCTCGCCGGCAAGTATGCACGACGGGTATTTCCACGTGATTGCCGAGCCGGTCTCTACCTGCGTCCACGACAGCTTCGAATAGTCGCCACGGCATAGACCGCGCTTGGTCACGAAGTTATATACGCCGCCACGCCCCTCGGCATCGCCGGCATACCAGTTCTGCACCGTCGAGTATTTCACCTCGGCGCGGTCTTCGACTATGATTTCCACTATGGCGGCATGCAGCTGGTTCTCGTCGCGCATCGGTGCCGTGCAGCCCTCGAGGTAGCTCACGTAGGCATCGTCGTCGGCGACAATGAGCGTGCGCTCGAACTGGCCCGTGCCCGAGGCGTTGATGCGGAAGTAGGTCGACAGCTCCATCGGGCAGCGTACGCCCTTAGGGATGTAGACAAACGACCCGTCGGAGAAAACTGCCGAGTTGAGGGCCGCATAGAAGTTGTCGCGGTAGCTCACCACCTTGCCAAGATATTTCCGCACAAGGTCGGGATACTCGCGCACGGCCTCGGAGAACGAGCAGAAGATGATGCCCATCTCGGCAAGGCGTTCGCGGTGCGTGGTGCGGACCGACACCGAGTCCATGACCGCGTCGACGGCCATGCCCGACAGTTGCTTCTGCTCCTCCAGGGGTATGCCCAGGCGGTTAAAGGTGTCGATTAGCGCCGGGTCTACCTCGTCGAGGCTCTTGGGCCGCTCGCTGTCCTTCGGTGCCGCATAGTAGCTTATGGCCTGGTAGTCGATAGCCGGTATTTTTAGATGGGCCCATGTAGGCGGCTCAAGGGTCAGCCAGTAGCGGTAGGCCTGCAGGCGGAAGTCGAGGAGCCATTCCGGCTCGCCTTTTTTCTTCGAAATAAGGCGTATCACATCTTCCGACAGGCCCGCAGGGATGATGTCGGTATCGATGTCGGAGGTAAATCCGTATTTATATTCGCCCGAGGTGGCCTGCGACAGTACGTCGGCCTCGCACGGCGGTTGGGGAGTTTGGTTCATTGCTTGTCAGTTATGCAATAGTGATAACAAATAAGGCAGCTTGTCAGTTGGCGAGATAGCCCAAAAGTTTTGGTGCCAACTGCACGGTCAGGTTGCGCCACGGCTTGTCGGCCCGCTCGAAGCGCGGCCGGTCCGACGGGCAGATGCCCAGGTATATGTTGATGGCCAGCGAGGTAAACAGCAACCACAGGAAGGTGCGCATCACCGCACCTCCCAGCCGGTCGAGAAAGCCCAGCTTCACTGCCTTGAGCAGCGAGCTGATGAGCCTCGCCAAGAGGTTGCACCCAAGGTAGACAGCCACGAACAGCACCGCATACACGCACGCGCGCGCAACCGAGGCATGTTCGCTGCCACGGCTCACGAAATAGTCGGCGATGCCGCTGCCGAACACGCGGCATATCACGATGCCCAAGATGATGCCCGCAACCGTGCCCACCTGTCGCGCAAGGCCGCGAAGCCAGCCCGTCACAAGCGCTATGCCGATTATGGCCAATAATATAAGGTCGATGGTAGTCATGTTTCAACATGCAAATTTACAAATTTCCCACGGTATAAGAAAATCATACCACAAGTTTTGCCCCAAACATTGTCGGCACGATATTTGTTATAGTAGTGATTGAAAATATCACCTTCGAGGTATAAGTAAAGGCCACAAGCATGCCAAGGCCCTTAAACTATAAACCCTAAACTATAAACTTTAAACCATAAAAAGTTATGAGCGACTTCAACCAACTCATCAATGATGACAAGCCCACGCTTGTCGATTTCTTCGCCACCTGGTGCGGACCCTGCCGTATGCAGGCCCCCATCCTCGAGGAAGTAAAACAACGTATCGGCGACAAGGCCAACATCCTCAAGGTCGACATCGACCAGAACAACCCCCTGGCCCTGCAGTATAACGTCCGTTCTGTGCCCACCCTCATACTCTTCAAGGGCGGCGAGGCCGTATGGCGCACCGTAGGCCTCCAGCAGGCCGACCTTCTCGAGGCAAAGCTCCGCGAACACATGTCATAAACTGACATCTTGTCATACTCCCCGGCGACAACCCCCCGTTTGCCGCCGGGTTTCATTTTATCCCCCGATAAATCTCGCTCCCCCCATAG
>VSPF01000087.1 GCA_009775195.1 Muribaculaceae bacterium | reverse complement strand
CCGGCCAACTTCGTAAGGCCGGGGTTACGGCAAAGTAATGCTCTTCGAGCATTTTTTCTAATGCACCGACATTTCGGCTTGACCCTAAATAGCGTTGGCATCTTGAAAACATATATTTGTAGTTGCAAATATAGTGGTTTGTAATGATATAACAAAAAAAGCGAACTCAGATTTTGCTCTGGGTTCGCTTTATGTGGAGCACAGCGGACTCGAACCGCTCACCTCGACACTGCCAGTGTCGCGCTCTAGCCAGATGAGCTAGTGCCCCGTTTGCGATGCAAAGTTAAGGGCTTTAGGCGACTTGGCAAAATATTTGTCGAAATTTTAATATTTGTTAACGCGAAAAACATATCTTATTCGCCCATCGAGCGGAGGAGCTCGTCGTTGTCGCGGGTACGCTCCATGCGGTCGCGGATAAACTCCATGGCCTCAATCGAGTTGCGGTCGCTGAGGTAGCGGCGGAGAATCCACATGCGGTTGAGGGTCTCGCTACGCAGCAACAGGTCGTCGCGGCGCGTGCTCGATGCCATGATGTCGACAGCCGGGAAGATGCGCTTGTTCGACAGCTTGCGGTCGAGCTGCAGCTCCATGTTGCCGGTGCCCTTGAACTCCTCGAAGATTACTTCGTCCATCTTCGAGCTTGTCTCGGTCAGGGCTGTGGCGATGATGGTAAGCGAACCACCACCCTCGATGTTACGGGCGGCGCCAAAGAAGCGTTTGGGCTTCTGAAGGGCGTTTGCATCAACACCGCCGGAGAGGATTTTACCTGATGCCGGGGCACAGGTGTTATATGCGCGGGCAAGACGGGTAATGGAGTCGAGAAGAATCACCACGTCGTGGCCGCACTCGACCATGCGCTTGGCCTTCTCGAGCACTATGCCGGCGATTTTGACATGACGGTCGGCAGGCTCGTCGAATGTCGAGGCGATGACCTCGGCGTTGACGCTGCGCTGCATGTCGGTCACTTCTTCGGGACGCTCGTCGATGAGGAGTATCATGATGTAGGTCTCGGGGTGGTTCTCGGCAATCGCGTTGGCTATATCTTTTAGAAGAAGTGTCTTACCGGTCTTGGGGGGAGCGACGATGAGGCCGCGCTGGCCTTTGCCAATGGGGGCGAACATATCGACGACGCGGGTCGACATAGTGCACGAGCGACCCGAAGTAAGGTCGAACTTCTCGTCGGGAAATAGTGGTGTGAGATGCTCGAATGCCACACGGTCGCGGATAAACTCGAGGCTGCGGCCATTGACGCGGAGCACGTTGGTGAGGGGGAAGTATTTTTCGCCCTCGCGCGGAGCACGGATTGTGGCCTCGACCACATCACCCTGACGCAGGCCGAAAGCCTTGATTTGGGGCATGGTCACATACACGTCGTCGGGCGAGGCGAGGTAGTTGAAATCTGCCGAGCGCAGGAAGCCGAATCCTTCGGGAACAATCTCGAGTACGCCTGTTGCCTCGAGTATACCGTCGAAATCGTAGCGTGGCTGCTGCATCTGTTGCTGTTGGCGACGCTCCATGCGTTCTTGCTGGCGCTGGCGTTTGCTCTTCTTACCGTTGCCCTGCTGCATGGGCTGGGTAGGCTCGGTATTTATCATAGCGCCGGCTTCCTGACGTTCGCGCTGGCTGCGCGGCACGAATTTACGCCCCTCCGAACGAGGGAAAAACTCGCTCAGTGCCGAGTTGTTGCCGGGAGCGAAGCGTGAGCGCTGCGGCTCGGCGGGTTCTTCGCCACGGTCGGCCTCTTCGGGCTGCGCAGGTTGCGGTGCGGGCTCGGTAGCATCACTATTTTCTACAGGATGCTCTATTGCAGGCTCCGCCTGTGATTCAAGCAGGGCCGGAGTGACGGGGGCACTTTCGACTGTGGGGGCAGGATGCTCGGTGGTATCTTCTACAATGTCGGCGAGAGCCGGTTGTGGTTCGTCGGCCTTTACCTTTTTAGGACGTCCACGACGCTTGCGTTCGGGGGAGGCACCCTCCTGCGGCGTCTCTGCCGACTCTACGGCAGGGGCGGCCGCAACGGTCTCGGCGACCTTGTCCTCTTTTTTCTTGCGGCCTCTCTTTTTGGGCGTTTTATCGGCATCGGCCTGCACCTGTTTAGCCACACGCGAGGCAGCGCCGTTTTCGGCCTGACAATCGAGGATGCGATAGACTAAGTCTTCTTTTTTGCTAAGGTCGATTTTTTTAAGACCCAGGTTTTCAGCCAACGCCTTGAGCTCGGCGTCGGGCATTTCGTTTAATCGGTCTTTATTGTACATTCTTAATATATGGAGCCGGGCTGATGTACCCGAGCTGATGAGAAAACGTAGGAATAATGAATAGGGAAAAAATCACGCCGCAGAAACATACACACAGTGGCGGAGAGAAAAAATGGTGCAAAACAGCATGATAGCCACAATCGCACCAACCACAGTGCGCCTATGACACTGCAAAGTTACGATTTTTTATTTTATAAACAAAAAAATAATTGCAAGGTTCAATAATAGAAACAGGGAAGGTGACTATAACCACTCGATACGATTTTTTTTGCTTGTGGCTGCACTATTTATATTTTCAAATGTTGTATATTTGTAGTTCGATTATAAAATTGTAAAATATATTTATGACATTTGATGAATTAGGCGTACGCGACGACCTGCTACGCGGCATAGCTGACATGGGGTTTGAAACCCCGATGCCTGTACAAGAAAAGGTAATCCCACTGTTACTCCACGGCGACCGCGACCTTGTTGCGCTTGCCCAGACGGGAACAGGCAAGACGGCGGCATTCGGCCTGCCGGTGTTACAGCGCGTCGACGCCGAGCGTCATGTGCCACAGGCACTGATTCTTGCCCCCACGCGCGAGCTGTGCCTCCAAATAGCCGGCGACCTTGCCGACTTCTCTAAATATATGGACGACGTGAAGGTGCTGCCCGTATACGGCGGTAGCAGCATCGAGAGCCAGATACGCGCCCTGAAGCAGGGCGTACAGATAATCGTGGCCACACCGGGCCGACTCATCGACCTGATTGGTCGCGGCGTAGTGAAGCTCGACGACGTGCATACCGTGGTGCTCGACGAGGCCGACGAGATGCTCAACATGGGCTTTGTCGACTCAATCGTCGACATTCTGACCCACGTGCCCGACGACCGCAAGATGCTGATGTTCTCGGCCACGATGCCCGCAGAAGTCGCCAAAATCGCCAAGCGTTTCATGCACGACCCCGAAGAAATAGTCATAGGCACGCGCAACGAGGGAGCCAAGAATGTGCGCCATATCTACTATATGGTCAACGCCAAAGACAAGTACCTGGCCCTGAAACGCATTGCCGACAACAACCCCAACATCTACGCCATAATCTTCTGCCGCACGCGCCGCGACACCCAGGAAATCGCCGACCGACTGATTAGCGACGGCTATAACGCCGACGCCCTCCACGGCGACCTGAGCCAGCAGCAGCGCGACATAGTGATGAAGAAATTCCGCGACCGCGTGTTGTCGCTGCTCGTCGCCACCGACGTTGCAGCGCGCGGCCTCGATGTCGACGACCTTACCCATGTGATAAACTACGGCCTGCCCGACGATACGGCGGTCTATACCCACCGCTCGGGCCGCACGGGCCGAGCAGGCAAGACGGGCGTGTCAATCGCCATCATCCACTCGCGCGAAAAAGGCAAGCTACGTGAAATAGAGCGCATCATTGGCAAGAAATTCGAGCGAAAGGAAGTGCCCACGCCCCAGCATATCATCGAAAAACAACTCTATAACCTCGCGGACCGCCTCGAGCGCGTAGAGGTCAACGAAGGCGAAATCGACCAATACCTGCCAGGCGTGATGAAAAAGCTGTCGTGGCTGTCGACCGAAGACTTGCTCAAGCGCGTATTGTCGCTCGAGTTCAACCGACTGCTCAACTACTACAAAGACGCGCCCAACATCGACTTCATCGACGAAAAGCCGGCCAAGGAGCGCAAGGAAAAAGACCGCGCACCACGCAGCGACAAAGACAAGGACCGCCGCACAGCCGAGCGCGGCATGGCGCGTATATATGTCAATGCCGGAAAGGCCGACGGCTTCTTTGCCGGAAACCTGATAGAACTGCTCAACAAGAATGTAGAGGGTCCGCGTGTCGACGTGGGCCGCATCGACCTGCTGCCGTCGTACTCGCTATTCGACGTGCGCAAAGCCGACGCCTCGCGTGTGGTTGCAGCCCTCAAGGGACTCGAGTTCTTCGGCAAACGCCTATACAGCGAGATTGCCGACCCCGAACGAGACTATGCCCATGCCTCATCGCGCAAGGACAAGGCCGCGAAGGCACCGAAAGGCAGCAAGGATTTCAAACCACGTAAAAAGAGAAAATAAATATGAGAATAATCGCCGGCTTATTGCTCGTGGTCGCCTCGGTCATACCGTGTGCCGGCCGCACGGCCTCGGAGTTTTTTGCCCAGGCCCCGGCCGAGGCTGTGCCCCTGCTGACGGCTCACGACAAGCTCGATATGCTCGACTATTATCACAGCGGCGTAGAGACGGCGACAGGCAACACCCTCAACGGCAAGGCGCGCCTCACCTCGGAGAGCCCCATGAAGGTAACGGCGCAAGTAACCATGGTGTCGGACTTGCAAGTAGCCGTACTCCCTGTCAAGGGCGACACCATCGTGGCCTTTATCGAGACCGTTGCCTCGCCGGTCAAAGACAGTGCCATATCATTTTACCGCGCCTCTGACTGGCAACGCCTACCAGACGCGACACTGCCGGCGATGGCCGACTTCATACCGGCAAAGAACCGCGATGCCGTGGCTGTGACCGAGATGCCATCGATATTCTTTGTCGGCATAGACTACGACCCGGAGCAAGAACTGTTTCTGATTTACAACAACAGTTTCGACAACCTGCCGGCCGGCGAACGCCCCGATGCTGCCAAGCTGATGGACTCGGTGCAGGCATACCGCTACGACGGGCGCAAACTTGTGCGCGTGAAAGAGTTTAGAGAAAAAGTCGAAACCCTGCCATCAACCGACGAGCGACAATGACCACCGAACCTCTAAGCCTGCTCGAACTCAACCGCCGTGTCTCCCGGGCCTTGTTGTCGGCCCCGGGCCTGACCGGCGTATGGGTAACGGGCGAAACATCCGACCTGCGTGTCAGCGGCGGTCACTGCTACATGGAGCTGCTCCAGAAAGACGACAGCGGGTCGCCACTCGCCAAGGCACGCGCCGTGGTATGGGCGTCGACATACGCCGTATTAGCCGCACGCTTCGAGGCCGCCACGGGGTGCCGGCTGCGCTCGGATATGAAAATACTCGTGCGCGTCAACGTCAACTTCCATGCCGTCTACGGCTTCAGCCTCGTAATAAACGATATAGACCCCGACTATACCGTCGGCGACCTGGCGCGCAAGCGCAATGCCATCATCGCCAAGCTCAAAGAGGAAGGCGTCTACGACCTCAACCGCAGCCTGCCGTGGCCGTCGGTGCCTTGGCGCATAGCCGTGGTGTCGGCCCGTGGGGCGGCTGGTTACGGCGACTTTGTAAGGCATCTCCACGCCAACCCGGCGCGGCTGCGCTTCAGCACCTCGCTCTTCGAGGCCAACATGCAGGGCGAACACACGGTGTCGAGCGTCGTCGCGGCTCTCGATGCCATTATGGCGAGGGTAGACGATTTCGACTGCGTGGTAATCATACGCGGCGGCGGGGCAGTGGCCGACTTGGCATGGTTCGACGACTACGAATTAGCGCTCAACGTTGCCTCGTTCCCCCTGCCCGTCATCGTCGGCATCGGCCACGAGCGCGACATAACCGTGCTCGACTATGTAGCCAACACGCGCGTCAAAACCCCAACGGCGGCAGCCGAAGTACTGCTCGGGCGCGTTGGCGACGCCTATACAACGCTCACCAACGTTGGCAATGCCATACTCGATGCCGCCAAGACCAACATCGGCACCCAGAAGCAGCAGTTGGCCTACTACAGCGGCCTGCTGCCAGCATTGGCTCAAAACGTAATCGAACGCCAGCGCCAACGCATCGGGCACCAGACGGCACAATTGATAGCTGCCACCGTACGCAACACTCTGAGCCGCCGCAGGCAGCGTCTCGACGCCCTTGGCGAACTCCTCGAGGCCCTGTCGCCCGAGGCCACACTGCGACGCGGCTACAGCATCACCCGCGTCGACGGCCACGCCGTGACAGACAGCAGTCTTATAAAGGCCGATACTGTGTTAGAAACACAATTCGCCAAAGGCAAAAAAGTGATTTCGATAGTCGCAAAAGGGTAACAACTCTGACATATTGCATGTTTTTCACACTTTAAAATGATTATTTGATTTATTTTGCGTTAAAATTTGCTGTATTTGTAGAATTTTGCTAATTTTGCACAAAATATCAATGTGTCTTAATTATGAGTGAAAAAATCGACAACCTCGACCGACGAATACTCCAGATTGTGATGCACAATGCCCGCATACCCTCGAAAGACGTAGCAGTGGTATGCGGCGTCTCACGTGCTGCCATACACCAACGTCTACAACGACTTATCGACCTAAACGTCATCACCGGTTCGGGCTACCATGTCAATCAAAAGATTATGGGTTATGCCACATGTACTTATATAGGCGTCAACCTCGAGCGCGGCGCGATGTACAACGACGTTGTGCCCGAACTCGAAAAAATACCCGAAATAGTAGAATGCCATTTCACCACCGGCCCATACACCATGCTCATAAAGCTGTACGCCCGTGATAATGAGCATCTTATGGAATTACTCAACAAGAAAATACAAATGATACCCGGCGTGACCGGCACCGAGACCCTGATTTCGCTCGACCAGTCAATCGCCCGCGAAATACCCATAAATCTCGACCCCGAAGAAGACTAATGAGCGACGAACATCCACGGTGGACCGAAATCGAACACCTGCCCGAATGGGACGAAGAGTTTTATCACATCTATACCGCCAAGAAATTTGGCAAATGGGTGATGATGAAAACCCTTCGGCCCGAATATGCCGATGACCCGCGATATCAGGCAATGATAGAGCAGGAGTTCGACGTACGCTACAGCCTGGCGCACCCCAATATCGTGATGATAAACGACTTTGAGGATGTGCCGGGGGTGGGCCGCTGCATAGTTACCGACGACGTCTACGGCGACAGCCTGCGCAAGTTAATCGACGAGAAAAAGGTGACCCGCGCCCACATAGAGCAACTGCGCCACCAGCTCGTCAACGCCCTCGACTACATACAGTCGAAGCATATCGTACATCCGGCCCTGACGCCCGACAACATCATCTTTACCGAAAATATAGGCAATCTCAAGCTTATCGATGTAGGCTACGAACAGCGGCCGTCGCTGTCGCACCAGTCAACGGCCGACGACATATACAACTACGGCAAGGTGCTCGACGAAGCCCTGAAAGCCGCCAAAATCAACGACCCGGTGTTGCGCCGCGTAGTGCGCCGCTGCACCGATGAAGACCCTCGCCGACGCTTCAGCGACATGCAGCAGGTACACCTCGCCCTCGAAGGCCGCAAAGCATCACTGATTAACCTTATAATTTTTATATTCCTTATCCTGATGACCCTGCTGGTGATATGGCTTATCTCTCCATACCGCCCTATGCCGCCTGAAGCCACGCTCTAAAAACACACTCCAATGTCAATCTACGTACACCCCATAGCTACCGACCATGACCAACTGAGCCAGTATGTGCAGTTTCCCATCGACCTCTACCGCGACAATGCCTGCTACGTACCGCCGCTGGTCATAGACCAGATTGCCACACTCAGCCCCGAAGGAAACCCGGCTTTTGATTTCTGCGAAGCACAGTCGTTCATGGCTTTCGACAATGGCGAACCGGTAGGCACAATCACGGCTATAATCAACCGCGCCGCCAACGAGAAGACAGGCCAAAAACAGATGCGTTTCGGTTTTATGGATTTTATCGACAGCGACGAGGTTGTAGACAGCCTGTTCGAAGCCGTCGCCCAATGGGGCCGCGAACGTGGTATGAAGGAAATGGTGGGGCCGGTAGGTTTTACCGACATGGACCCCGAAGGTATGCTGATTGAAGGGTTCGACGAGATGGGCACGATGGCCACAATCTACAACTACCCCTACTACGTGCGCCACATGGAGCGACTCGGATTTGTGAAGGACGCTGACTGGATAGAATATCGAATCACCATCCCCGACGGCATCCCCGAAAAGCATCAGCGCATAGGCGAAATCGTGGCCCGCAAATATGGCCTGAAGGTATTGAAATATACCTCGCGTAAAAAAATCCGCCGCGAATATGGACGTGCCATTTTCGAGCTTGTCAACGAAGCCTACGCCGACCTATATGGTTTTGTGCCTCTCACCGACAGGCAAATCGAGCACTATATCAACGTGTATATCGACGTTCTGCGCCTCGAGGATGTGTCGTTAGTAGTCGACAGCGAGGGTACACTTGTAGCTCTCGGCATATCGATGCCGTCGCTGTCACAGGCACTGCGCAAGAGCCACGGACGCTTGTTCCCCTTCGGCTGGTATCATCTGCTCAAAGCCATAAAGGGCCATACCGACGTGGTAGACCTGCTCCTTGTGGCTGTCAAACCAGAGTACCAGAGCAAGGGTGTGAACGCCCTAATATTCAATGACCTCATACCGCGATATATCGCCAACGGTTACAAATTTGCCGAGAGCAATGTAGAACTCGAGGGAAACGAATCGGTGCAGAAGCAGTGGGAATATTTCGAACGCCGCCAGCACCGCCGCCGCCGCGCATGGAAGAAATCGCTCTGATGCCACTGTCGATATTTCAGACGGTAGAATTCTACGTAGTAATGGTCTTTCTTGCGGCAGCCGTTGTCGGGCTTGCCGCCATGCCGTCGCGCCGTGGCAGCGCGCGCCAGCAACTGATAGCCGGCGAACTCCTCAGCGGCGCGACACCATCCGAGCCGGGAATAGTAGCGATAGTCAATGACGATGGGTCAATGACAATATATCGTTTCGGCCTCGAAAACATGTGTGAGAGCGGCGCATACTCACTTGCCGTAACTTTTATAGGCTATGACGTCACAATCGACGAGAGGCTTGTTTATGGCCGTCACGGGGGCATCGAAACCAACTCGGCACAAGCCACGGTGACAGGGCTTGCCCCCGAACGATACCATATACACTACCGCAGCGAGGCAACAGGCCGCAGCGCAGCCTTCACACTAAACATGCGCCCCGGCAACCGCATCGACCGAAAGCTTACTTAACTCGTTGCTCGGAGGACGTTGCAGTTGCAGATTAGAGGAAACAAAAGGACATAAGGTACATAAGAAATTTATTATAAATATGCATACATCAAGGCCCGGACAATTGCTTGTCCGGGCCTTGATGTATGGAGTGGTGTTGATGCTTAATAGCTGATAAGCGAAGTTACCTCAACATCATCGGGGAGTGCCGCGCGGCCATTGAGTGCTGTAAGCTCGATGATGAAGTTCACATAGATTTTTTTAGGGTTGAGACTCTTTACTAGCTTTATGGCAGCCGCCATAGTACCGCCGGTGGCAAGCACGTCGTCGTGAATAACCACGATGTCGTCGGGCCCGATAGCGTCGCGGTGGATTTCTATCACATCGGTGCCATATTCCTTGGCATACTCCTGGCGGATAGTGTCGGCAGGCAGCTTGCCCGGTTTACGGCATGGCACGAAGCCGGCGCCGAGTTCGAAAGCCAAGATAGAGCCGCCGATAAAGCCACGGCTCTCGATGCCTACTACCTTGGTCACGCCCTTGTCGCGATAGAGCTGCGACAAGTCCCAACCTATGATATGGAGGGCACGGGGGTCTTTGAAGGCGGTAGTAAGGTCTTTGAACAACACCCCCTTGGAAGGGAAGTCTTGTACATCGCGGATTTTTGATTTGATGTATTCCATGATAAGTAAATTATTGATTTCCTAAAAATTGAAGCAAAATTGTTTCACGTGGAACATGCTATCGGTTCATGAGAAGCAACAATATGTTCACGTCGCTTGGCGAAATACCGGGTATTCGCGAAGCCTGTCCTACAGTTTCGGGCCTATGCCGTTCGAGTTTCTGTCGCCCCTCGGTAGATATGGCCACAATCGAGGCATAGTCGATATCGGCCGGGAGGCGCACGTCTTCGAGGCGTCCGAGCTTGTCGGCGATGAGCTGTTCGCGCGCAATGTAGCCACGATATTTAATCAATATTTCGGCAGCCTCTACTATTTCCTCGCGCCTGTCGTCGGGGAGCTCGGAAATGAGTTTTTGTAGTGGTTTTACCACACTGGCAAGCATCATAATATCGAGCTGCGGGCGTTGCACGAGGTCGGCCAGCTTGGTGCCCTGACGCAGCGGCGTAGTACCGGCAGCAACGAGCAGCTCCTCTACCTCGGCAGGGTGTACAGTCAGGCGGTCGGCAAGAGTGATAATCTTGTCGCGCCATTCCTTCTTTTCCGACATCAGTTCGTAGCGGCGTTTGTCGGCAAGGCCGAGGTGATAGGCAAGCGGGGTAAGGCGCATATCGGCATCGTCCTGGCGCAATAATATACGATATTCTGCACGCGAGGTAAACATGCGGTAAGGCTCGTCGACACCTTTGGTAACAAGGTCGTCAATCAGTACGCCTATATAAGCCTGGTCACGGGCAAGTGTAAACTGTTCGCGCCCCAAAGCCGCAAGGGCAGCATTAGCACCCGCTACGAGACCCTGCCCTGCGGCCTCCTCGTAACCCGTGGTTCCGTTGATTTGGCCGGCGAAATATAGACCGGGGACGAGGCGTGTCTCGAGGGTATGACGCAGTTGCGTGGGGTCGAAAAAGTCATATTCGATTGCATATCCGGCGCGGTAAATCTGGGCGTCGGCAAGGGCCGGGACGGTGGCGAGGGCGGCAAACTGAATGTCCATCGGCATCGACGAAGAGAAGCCGTTGACATAAAATTCGACAGTGGTCTCACCCTCGGGTTCGAGGAAGAGCTGATGCTCGGTCTTATCGGCAAAGGTGACAATCTTAGTCTCGATAGAGGGACAATAACGCGGCCCTATGCTTTGGATTTGCCCGTTGTAGAGGGGCGAATCGGGCAGTCCCCGACGCAGTATTTCACAAGTCTCAGGATTGGTGTAGACAATGTAGCAATCGCGCTGTTTGAGATTAGAGCGTACCTCGGGGAGGTATGAAAAATGATGGAAGTCACACTCGCCCCCCTGCACCTTGGCCTTAGAGAAATCAATAGTGCGACCATCGACACGCACAGGGGTACCGGTCTTCATGCGGTCGGCACGAAAACCTATTTCGCGCAACTGCTCGGTCAGGCCGTGGGCAGCCGGCTCGGCTGTGCGTCCACCGGGCAGCGAGACCCGGCCGATGTGCATAAGGCCGTTGAGGAAGGTACCGTTTGTCAGCACCACATGCCTGGCAAAAAACGACGCGCCGTCGGCAACGTGCACGCCGGCCAGAGAACCGTCATCGTCAAACAAGAGGTGGTCGACAGCCCCCTGCCACATAGACAGCCCGTCGGTATGCTCGAGAATTTCGCGCCACTTTGCCGAGAACTTATTACGGTCGGCCTGCGAACGCGGACTCCACATAGCCGGCCCCTTCGAACGATTGAGCATACGGAACTGTATAGAGGTAGTGTCAGTGACGATGCCCATCATACCGCCCAAGGCGTCAATCTCACGCACAATCTGCCCCTTTGCGATGCCCCCCACGGCAGGGTTGCAACTCATCTGGGCAATCTTGTTCATGTCCATAGTCACCAGGAGCGTCCTTGCCCCCAGCCTTGCGGCGGCATGTGCGGCCTCACACCCGGCGTGGCCGGCACCCACCACTATTACGTCGAAATCAAATCGCATAGTCAGATTAAACTTTAAGCTCGTCGAGCATTGCGAGAGCTTCATCTTCGGCACGCTCCATAACCTCGCGTTCACCCGGGCCTTTGTCATTAATGCCGCACAGATGCAACACGCCATGAACAATCACCCTGTGAAGTTCGCGCATATAATCATTACCCAGCATGTCGGCATTGCTTGCCACAGTGTCGAGCGATATAAAAATATCACCCCTCAACAAGCGCCCGACGCAGTCATCAAAAGTAATAATATCGGTAAAATAGTGATGGTCAAGAAATTGGATATTGACATCAAGTATCTTGTCATCATTACAAAAAATATAATTAAGCGAGCGCACCATACGGTTGTGCGCAGCGGCAACTTGTACGAGCCATCGCTCAAGTTGCTGATAATCAAGCCCGGGAAGAGTAACACCCGAGCTTAGCCATTGAAAAGCGGGCGTCATATATAATTTAACTTAAGTTTCGCAAACTTCAACTTAAATCACTACAGTTTGACCGTTGATTTAAACGCAAAGATACAAAATTTTTAAGATTTTGCCGATAAAAGAAACCAATAAATTATTTGAGTTTAAAACCCAAATTTAAAATTCAATATTATTTTATTGCTTAACAATGTTTTAAATTGTATTCAAACGCTTTGAGAATTGAATATTCAAAAATTGTCGT
>VSPF01000086.1 GCA_009775195.1 Muribaculaceae bacterium | reverse complement strand
TGAGCCGGAACTAATCCAGCTCCTGCCTTACAACTACAAAACTTAAAGCCGACCTGAAAATCAAAAATCAAGTCGGCATTTTTCGGACGGATACGATGTAACGGCATCATAACGCAGCTTACGTCATTCCTAAAACACGCCAAGGCCCGCGATTTTGTCGCGGGCCTTGGTGTTGTTATTGTTGGGAGCCTGTAAATCTGCAGTATCAGAGATAGCTCTTGAGGAGTTTGCTCTTCTGGCCTTTGAGGCGGCGGATGGCCTTCTCCTTGATTTGGCGCACACGTTCGCGCGTGAGGTCGAACTTGGCACCGATTTCCTCGAGGGTCATCTCCTGGCAACCGATGCCGAAGAACATCTTGAGGATTTCGCGTTCGCGCTCGTTGAGCTGGCGCAGGGCGCGCTCCACCTCGTTAGAAAGCGACTCCTGTGTAAGCGAGGCATCTGCCGAGGGGCTGTCCTCGTTGGTGAGCACGTCGAGCAAGCTGTTGTCCTCGCCCTCTACAAAGGGAGCGTCGACCGATATGTGCCTGCCGCTGACCTTGAGGGTATCGGCAATCTTCTCTACGGGCACATCGAGGCGCTCGGCGAGTTCTTCGGGCGACGGACGGCGCTCGTTCTCCTGCTCGAATTTCGACAGGGCTTTGCCAATCTTGTTGAGCGAACCTACCTGGTTGAGGGGCAGACGCACTATACGGCTCTGCTCGGCAAGGGCCTGGAGGATGCTCTGGCGAATCCACCACACGGCATAGGATATAAATTTGAAGCCACGGGTCTCGTCGAACTTGCGGGCGGCCTTAATCAGGCCGAAGTTACCCTCGTTGATAAGGTCGGGCAACGACAGGCCCTGGTTTTGATATTGTTTAGCCACCGACACTACGAAGCGCAGGTTGGCACGGGTGAGTTTTTCGAGAGCGACCTGGTCGCCTTGGCGTATGCGCTGGGCAAGCTCGACCTCTTCCTCTACCGAAATAAGCTCTTCGCGGCCTATTTCCTGGAGGTATTTGTCGAGCGACGCGCTTTCGCGGTTGGTTATCGACTTGGTAATTTTTAGTTGTCTCATTCTCTATGATGTACCTGTTGAGTTGCAATTAGCGTGCAAAGTTACGAAAATTATTTAATATACGGAAATTTTAAAAAATTACCGCAAATATCGAGAGAGGAGAGAAAGCACGCTTGCACGCCACCAAAGCTACTTTCACTGAGGAAATAACGCCACGATGGTAATTATTGATACATGGGGCGACGGCGATTTATGATTTTTTAACCAAAAATCGCCGTGTCGCCATCACTTATATCGGGCCCACCGTATGATTTCGGCCAGCGAGGGCTTCTTGCCATACATAAATATGCCCACGCGGTAAATCTTGGCGCACACCCACAGCAGCAGCATGAAGCTGATGTAGAGCACGACAAGCGAGAGGATGGTCTCCCACGCCGGCACCCCGAAGGGCAGGCGGCTCATCATGGTCATGGGCGAGGTAAAGGGCACGATTGACAGCCAGAAGGCCATGTCGGAGGTCGGATTGTTGATTACGGCCATCGAGGCTACGATGCCTATGATTACGGGCATGGTGGCTATAGAGGTAAGCTGCGAGGCATCCTGTATGTTGTCGACGGCCGAACCAATCGCGGCAAAGATGGCCGAGTAGAACAGGTAGCCGCCGATAAAGAACAGCAGCATATACACCACCAGCGACACGATAAAGCCGACATCGGTAAGCTGCGCCAGGGCGCCGGTAAGCTCGGGCTCGGAGGCAGCCTCGGGCATGGCGGCGAAGACTGGCATGGCAAATGCAGAGCAAAGTCCTATGATTGCGGCCCATATAAGTATCTGGGTGATGGCTACCAGGCCCACGCCGATAATCTTGCCGAGCATCAGCCACTGCGGCTTCACCGACGACACGACCAATTCGAGCACGCGGTTGGTCTTCTCCTCTATAATCGAAGTCATTACCATCTGGCCGTAGATGAGGATAAACATATATAGCATCATATCCATCACCAGGGCCAGGATATACGAAAGTACCGACGACGTGGCGGTGTCCTCGGCCTTGTCGATGTCGATTACGGGCATCGACATGTCTACCTCTACCTCGCGCAAAATCCGGTCGAGGTTCTCGATATTATAAGCCTTGAGGCGCACATCCTCGATGGCGTCGCAGACCTGGCTGCTCACATACTGGTCGGTGGCCATGGTCAGCGAACCATGCGAATAGAGCGTCACCGACTCCTGGGGCTTTTCGACAGCATTCTGCCCTATCACGAGTATGGCGTCGTAACCGTCGTTGACACGCGCACTGTCGAGGCTCTCGCCGCCGGCGATTACAAACCGGATTTCGTCGTTACTGTGCAGCCGCGGGGCCACCACGCCGCTATCGTCGAGCACGGCGACGGTCTTGCTCTCGCTGTCGCTGAAGAGCATTATCAGCGCCGGGGCGAACATCAGCGCAATCATCAGCACCGGCACGAGCAGCGTGCTGATGATAAAGCTTTTTCGTTTTACGCGCTCAAGGTATTCGCGCGAGATTACTATGCTTAGTCCTGATTTCATCGCTCTTTGGTTTGTTGTTGTGCAGATTGGTTAGAAGCCTCTACGGCCGATACGAATATGTCGTCCATCGACGGCAGCAGGCGGCGGAAAGAGTTTATCTCTACAGCCTGGTTGGCTGCGGCCAGGAAGGGGCGCACCGCGTCGGCTGCGGGGAGCGTCACTGTCGCCGTGGCAAAGCCGTCGGGGTTGATGGCGCCCAGTTCCACATCGAAGCCGCACCCGTCGAGAGCGTCGGGGGCGCCGACAAAGCCGAGCTCGTAGCGGTTGTTGCTAAAGCGTTCGCGGATTTCGCGCACGGGACCGCTGAGTATGTTGTGGCTGCGGTTAATCAGCGATATTTCGTCGCAAAGTTCCTCGACCGACGACATGTTGTGTGTCGAGAAAATGACCGTCGCCCCTTCGTCGCGCAGGCGCAGTATTTCGCGCTTCAGTATGCCGGCATTGATGGGGTCGAAGCCCGAGAAAGGTTCATCGAAAATAAGCAGCGACGGTTTATGCAGCACGGTAACGATAAACTGCACCTTCTGGGCCATGCCCTTCGACAGCTCCTCGACTTTCTTATTCCACCATTCGGCAATGTCGAGCCTGTCGAACCACTGCCTCAGCGACTCCTCGGCTTCCTTGCGGCCGAGACCCTTGAGACGCGCGAAGAAGAGGGCCTGTTCGCCCACCTTCATCTTCTTGTAGAGTCCGCGCTCTTCGGGCAGATAGCCTATGTTTACCACGTCGGCAGCCGTCAGGAGATGGCCGTCGAAGGTCACGATGCCGCTGTCGGGGGCCGTGATGTGGTTGATGATGCGTATTAGCGTGGTCTTGCCGGCACCGTTGGGCCCGAGCAGACCGTAGACTTTGCCACGCGGTACGGCGATTGACACGTCGTCGAGCGCCCGGTGGTTCGTAAAGTCTTTTGTGATATGTTCTGCTGTCAGTATATTGTCCATATACCGTTAGACGCAGTTTTTCTAAATTTATTACACCCGGCCCTCAAATTCTTTCAAAACGAGAGTTTTTCCGTCGAAAACGGCATAGGTCGAGCGGTCAATCCAGTTGCCGAGTATCACCAGACGGCACTTATCGCCCACGGCCTCGTCGAGGGCCACGTGCAGGTGTCCGATTATCACGTAACGCATGTCGCCGTTGGCGCTGGCGATACGCCTCGCCTCGGCCTCGACAGCCTCGATGGCATGCGGCGGCAGACCGTCGCCGCCCTCCGAACCCTTGCGGCTGTGGCTGCTCCACGCATGGGCAAAGGGTATAGTCCAGCGCGGATGTATGCCCGAAAACAACTTCTGTAAAGCCCTGCTGTGAAATATGCGCCTCAACATCATGTAGCCGCGAGGCTGGCGGCCGAAATTATCGCCATGCCCCAGGAAAAACAACGAGCCGTCAATCACGCGCTCTATGCCTCCGTCGGCAGCATCGACAAGCTCCATACCTATTTCGTCGCGAAGATAGTCGAAAAGCCAAATGTCATGATTGCCGGTAAACCACACTATTTCAATGCCCATATCGGCCATGCGTGCCAATTGCCCGAAAAACCGCACATAGCCCCTCGGCACCACCGTGCGGTATTCGAACCAGTAGTCGAGTACGTCGCCGAGCAGGTACACGGCCTTGGCATCGCACTCAATCGAGCGCAAGAAGTCGACCACGCGGCGCTGGTGCGCATGGCCGTCGGCGATATACGAGGCCCCTAAGTGCAGGTCGCTCAGAAAATATGTCTTGTCGCGGCTCATAGGAGGCCGAGTTCGAGCTTGGCTTCTTCGCTCATCATGTCCTGCGTCCACTCGGGTTCAAAGACGATGTTGACATTCACCGACGTCACGCCCTCGATGCTTTCGAGCTTCTGGCGCACATCCTCGAGTATGAAGTCGGCCATGGGGCAGTTGGGCGCCGTGAGTGTCATGTCGACCGTCAGGGCACCGTCGTCGGCAAGGTCGATTTTATAAACCAGGCCAAGCGAATATATATCTACAGGTATCTCGGGGTCGTAGACCGTGCGCAGCATCTCCACGACCTTTTCCTCTATATTAAGTTTCTCTTCAACAGTCATAGATTCGAATTGTTTAAGTTTCGCAAGCTCACTAAAATGTTTAAGGTTTAAAGGTTAAAGGTTTATGAGCTGTCGTTAGTCTATTTTATCTCAGCAAATATTTTAGCTGTCAATTTCGTTAAACTTTAACCCTTAAACTTTAACCTTCAACTTTTCGCTTGCGAAAGTTGAATTATTTAGTTACAAAATTACGAAATTTCGAACAATTGCCAACGACGCAGCGGTAAAAACTCAAAATCTACGTAATAGATACACGTCGGGCAAGGCAACAAGCCTCGACAAGGGCACATTGATAAACAACTCAAATACGATAAGATTATGGGAAAACTTCTTGGCGACGAGTTCTATACCTTCTGCAGCATCATGAGCTCCGACGAAGACCAACCGATAGTCATGGACATCTATGTCGGATTTACCTGGCGCGAGGAACTCGCCATAACGGTCGACTGTCATAACTACGAAGACCACCGCTACGACTGCTCCACATCAGCAATCGTCAACGAACAAGACGCCCGGGCCATGGCCCGCCGACACAAAGTAAAATACCCCCAGCTGCCTCGCTTTATCGCTGACTGCATGGCCGAGTGGCGCGAAATCATCAACCCCGACTTCCGGCAAATCGCCGACTGCTTCAAAGAAATCACCGAATGTCTCCTCGACGAAGGTTGCCGCTTCCGCATCACCCGCACCCACGGCAAAGACCACTCAACCTGTATCTGATAACTCCAATCAAAATTTCAGAAATCCCAATCACCTTACAACCAAATAGTTCCCGATATAATTGTTCGGTATTCCATAGGGTTTACCGAACATTTTTGCATTGTAATGGTAAAAAAGTAGATGAATGATGCCATATAGTCTGCCAAGAGCCATATTGCCCATGCATTGCACTTGCAACAATTTTTATTGAAAAAAGTTCGAGGAAAATTTGGCAGTGTCGCGAAAATGCCGTAACTTTGCAGTCGCAAACAGCAAAGGTTTGGCGCATTAGCTCAACTGAATAGAGCATCTGACTACGGATCAGAAGGTTACAGGTTTGAATCCTGTATGCGTCACGAAATTTTTGGTTTCATTTCATAATTAGTAGTAGTTTATTGAAGGCGCATTAGCTCAACTGAATAGAGCATCTGACTACGGATCAGAAGGTTACAGGTTTGAATCCTGTATGCGTCACAAAAGAGCATCTCGGTCGTCACTGTCCCCGATGCTCTTTTTGTTGCAATGATTATATTATGCGTATCATTATCTCCCTCATATTATTATTGATTGGCGTCGGGGCTATGGAAGCCGCCGACCCGGCCGCAATGCGCGCACTCGCCGAGTCGACGCCGTCGGTACACCGCAACCCTTACCGAGGCTATTCGTGGCGCGTCGACGACGAGGGCGACACTGTATTAGTCGTCTTCCTGCGCGAACTCACGGTCTATCCGCCCATGAAGTTCAAAAACAAGAAACAGGAAGAATATTTTTGGCGCACGGTGCGCGACGTCAAACTCACCCTGCCCTACGCAAAACTGATTGCCGAGACCCTGGTCGAAACCTACGAGTATATCGAGACTTTCGACACCAAAAAAGAGCGCGAAGAATACCTCAAGAATATGGAAAAGGCCCTCTTCGAGCAATACAAACCGGTATTGAAACGTTTTTCGAAACGCCAGGCCAAAGTCCTCATCAAGCTCATACAACGCGAGACGCACCAGTCGAGCTACGATATTGTCAAGGCGTTCTTAGGGTCGTTCCGGGCCTCGTTCTGGCAAGGCTTCGGCAAGCTCTTCGGCGTAAGCCTCAAAAGCAGCTACAGCCCTAAAAAGAACAAAGACGACGCCACCCTCGACCGCATAGCACGATGCGTCGAGCAGGGAACGCTGTAAATAATGTTGAATGTGGAATTTTGAATGTTGAATAGTGCTGCTACCTATTTAAACGGGCGTGGACTCCTTTCCTGTCATATTGAAGCATTACCAGGCATACCTGTTGCTTGAGCGAGGACTTAGCGAAAATACCCGCCAGGCATACACTGCCGACGTAGAGCGCTTTGCCGCATGGCTGGGCAGCGAGGTCAGGCCGGCAGAGGTAAGTCGCGAGCACCTCGAAAATTTCATCTACGAGCTCCACGACGCCGGCATAGCCCCACGCTCACAGGCCCGCATCATATCGGGACTGAAGTCATTCTTCCGCTTCCTAACTATCGACAACGTGCGCCCCGACGACCCCATGGCCTTGTTCGAGGCCCCGGCTATCGGGCGCCACCTGCCCGAAGTGCTTACAATCGACGAAATCGACGCCATGGTCGCCGCCTGCGACCATGACGACCCGTTGGGCTGGCGCAACCGCGCCATCATCGAGACCCTCTATGGCTCGGGGCTGCGAGTGAGCGAGCTGTGCACTCTCGAGCGCCGACGAGTATTTCTCGACGAGGGTTTCCTTACCGTGTCGGGCAAGGGTAGCAAGGAACGCATGGTGCCCATGAGCGACGCGGCTGTCGAACAAATCCGCCATTATCTCAAACAGCAAGACGCCATAGGTGCACCAATTAAGCCAGGCGAGGAAGACTATCTCTTCCACAACCGCCGTGGCGCGCACCTGACGCGAGTCATGATTTTCTATATCGTGCGCGACCTGGCCGAGAAAGCCGGAATACGCAAGACAATCTCGCCCCACACCCTGCGCCATTCATTCGCCACCCACCTGCTCGAGGGCGGAGCCAACCTCAGGGCCATACAGCAGATGCTCGGCCACGAGAGCATAGCCACGACAGAAATCTACCTACACCTCGACAATACACGCCTGCGCGAGGAAATCCTATTGCATCATCCGCGCAATTTGCGCTGAGTAGCCCTGAGGAAGAATATAAAATAGAGCACAGCCGCCAGCATCAGGCATACCGAGAAACTAAGCACTATACCATAAAGGCCCATTCCGCAAGGGAAGGCCATGGCCCATGTGACCGGCAACCCGACCACGATATAGCTCACAAAGGCAATATAGAGCATCGGCATGACCTTCAACGTACCGCGCAAGGCATTGGCAAAAGTAATCTGCGTGGCATCGCCGGCCTGGTATAGGGCCATCGGCACCAAGAGCGTCACCGCCAACGCTATTACCTCGGCATCGTCGGTAAAGGCCCTCATTATCACATCGCCGGCAAACAGGAACAGGCAGCACACCATTGCCATGGTGACAAGCATTATGTGATACCCGGCCCAGGCATAGCGGCGCATACCGGCATTGTCGGCCTTGCCTGCAGCATGGCTCACGTCGATTGCCATGGCCGCACCGAGGCTATAGTAGATACAGAAGCCGAACATGCCGCTGATAACAACTATCTGGAATGCCGCCAGAGATATCGCGCCGAGCCACCCGGCAAAAATCGCTGCGCCCGAAAATGCCGCCGTCTCAAATGTCATCTGCATCGACACAGGGAAGCCCGTGGTGATAATCTTGCCGACCTCGCCTGCCTGTCTGCGGCCATGGAAAAATCCGTATTGATAATCACGCGCGTACGGGGCGCGGAAAAAGAAGAGTGCCAGCACAACGGCGCACAGTACCCTCGCCCCGAGCGTGCTATACCCTGCCCCGAGCAGTCCGAGCTCGGGCGCGCCCCAATGACCATATATCAGCGCGTAATTGCCGACCACATTGAGGGCGTTGGCACTCAGCACTATCCATGTCGGCAGGCCCGTGCGCCCTATGGCAAAGCTCCACTGCGACAGCACATTGAACACCGACACAAATATTATGCCCGACAACACCGTCAGATAGTAGGGTCTGATAATCGGCAACAAATGCTCGGGCTGCCCCAACTTGTCGAGATTGAAATAGAATACCGTCATCAATGCCAGCACGACGAGCGTGAAGACAGCATTGACCACCAGCCCCAGACGCACTGTGCGGCCTATCCGGTCATGGTCTCCGCGAACATACATCGCACCTATCAGCGGCGTCAGTCCATAGGTAAAGCCAAGTACTGCCATAATGGCAACGTTGAAGGTATTGTTGACAAACGAGGCCGAGGCGAGGGCATCGGTCGAATAATGCCCCACCATTATATTGTCGGCAAAGCTCACGGCAATATTGCCCAACTGGCCAAGCAGCAGAGGGAAAGCCAATCGGAGTATCGACTTGTAACAAGCTGTATAATCGCGAAAAAACTGTAGCACCGAGGGAACTATTGTGATTATGAGAATGAAAATCGTGCGAAAGCGGCAAGTCGTCGGAGACGACGCAATTGTTGTTACCCCCACGATTATTCGTGGGGTGGGAGAGATGCCCTAAGCAGAGAATGACCTCGGAGAGGTCGCAAACGATTGTTCCCAATCAATTGCATCCTCTCCGAGGATTTCTTTGTTTCCGTTTCTAATGTTCCCCACGAATAATCGTGGGGTTAACCATAATAATGTCCTCTCCGAGGACCCATTAGATAGAACGGAACTCTTTTAAAACGTAATGGCCTATCAATCCCTATTTCCGAAAATACGGAGCAGGTAGAGGAAGAGGTTGATAAAGTCGAGATAGAGCGACAGGGCACCGAGCGTTGCCAGACGTCCTACGGAGTCCTGTGGTGCAGCCTGCGCCATAGCCTTGATTTGCTGGGTATCCCATGCCGTAAGGCCAATAAAAATCAGCACGCCGGCTATCGACACAATCCAGTCGAGAGTCGAGCTATGCAGGAAGATGTTGACCAACGAGGCTATAATCAAGCCAATCAGGGCCATAAAGAGGTACGACCCAATCTTCGACAAATCCTGGCTCGTGAAATAGCCATATACACTCATCGCGCCAAAGGTTCCGGCAGTGATAAAGAATGTCTTGACAATGGCAGTCGGGCTATAGACCACGAAGATTGAGCTAAGCATCAAGCCATTGACCACGGCAAAGAGATAGAAGAGGGCCGTAGCTATGGTGCTGCTCATCTTGTTGATGCCGGCCGAGATGCCGAACACAAGGCCGAACTCGGCAATGATGAGTACCCACATCATCCAAGAGTTGGCATACATAAACTCCAGGAAGCCGTTATTGGCGCAGCCAAGAGCGGTTAATGCTGTCACGATAAGAGCAAGCGTCATCTTGAAATAGACGCGCTTCATGGTCGAGCTTACTGTGTTGACCAGGCTGCGACCACCGTCGAGGGGAGTGAAACCATATCGGTCTTGTCCCTGATACTGGTTGTTGTACATTGTAGTAGTTATTTTGGTTCTAAATTTACATACGTTCTACGACATTGATGCCGAGCAGCCCGAGGGCCGTGCGGATTGTACGTGCCGTGGCAACCGACAGGGCTGTGCGGAGCGAACATACCTCGCGCGCATCCTTGAGGATTGAGCAGTCGTGGTAGAACTGGTTATACTCCTTAGTCAGGTCATAGGCATAATTGGCAATCAGGGCCGGCGAATAGCTGCGACCGGCCTCGGCAACAACCGACGGGAAATCGCCAAGGCGCTGTATGAGGGCGATTTCACGCTCGTTAGGCTCGACCTTGCTGTAGTCTACAGGCTCGAAACCGGCCTCCGCCGCCTTGCGGAGAACAGACTGGATGCGGGCGTAGGTATATTGTATGAAAGGCCCCGTATTGCCGTTGAAGTCTATCGACTCCTTGGGGTTGAAGGTCATATTCTTGCGAGGGTCGACCTTGAGAAGGAAGTACTTGAGCGCACCCATGCCTACGGTCTCGGCAATGTTGTCGACCTCGGCCTCGCTAAGGCCGTCAGTCTTGCCGAGCTGTGTGGCGACATCTTTGGCGGTGGCCACCATCTCGGCCATGAGGTCGTCGGCGTCTACTACTGTGCCTTCGCGGCTCTTCATCTTGCCCTCGGGGAGCTCGACCATGCCGTAGCTGAAGTGCACAAGGTCTTTGCCCCACTTGAAACCGAGGCGGTCGAGGATGATGGCAAGAACCTGGAAGTGGTAGTTATGCTCGTTACCGACAACATAAAGCAGCTTGTCGATGGGATAGTCGTCAAAACGCTGCTTGGCCGTACCGATATCCTGGGTCATATACACCGATGTGCCGTCGCTGCGCAGCAGCAACTTCTCGTCGAGGCCATCCTGGCGCAGGTCGGCCCACACCGAGCCGTCCTCGCGACGATAGAGCACACCTTTTTCAAGACCTTCGAGCACCTTGGCCTTGCCGTCGAGATAGGTCTGCGACTCATAGTAGATTTTGTCGAAGCCGACGCCCATACGTTTGTAAGTCTCATCGAAGCCGGCATATACCCACTCGTTCATCTTAGCCCACAGGGCGCGCACCTCGGGGTCGCCATCTTCCCACTTGCGCAGCATGGCTCGAGCTTCGGCCATGACCGTCGATGCAGCCTCGGCCTCTTCGTCGCTCATGCCCTGCTCTTTGAGAGCCTTGAGCTCGGCCTTATAGTGCTTGTCGAAAGCCACGTAGCAATCACCGACAAGGTGGTCGCCCTTGATTGACGCGCTCTCGGGCGTGGCGCCGTCGAACCAGCGCTGCCATGCAAGCATCGACTTGCAGATATGTATGCCTCGGTCGTTTACGATATTGGTCTTTACAACCTTGTTGCCACATGCCTCGAGGATTTTCGAAAGACTGCTGCCAAGCAATATGTTGCGCAGGTGGCCAAGGTGGAGGGGCTTATTGGTGTTGGGAGAAGAATATTCCACCATCACCAGCGGACTCTCGTCGGTGACAGGCTTCGTACCCCAAGCCTCGTCGGCTGCGATGTTGGCAAGGACACCATTCCAATACGTGGGTGTAATCACAATATTGAGGAAGCCCTTTACAACATTGAAGCCCGACACGGCCGGCTCGTTGGCTACGAGCCAGTTGCCTATCTCGTTACCGACGGCCTCGGGGGCCTTGCGGGCTGCCTTGACCCACGGGAAGACCATCACGGTAAGATTGCCCTCAAATTCCTTGCGGGTCGCCTGGGGCACTATGCTATCCGACGGCGTGTCGATGCCGTAGAGTTCTTTGACCGCCTTGCTCACGGCGGTTGATATTACTTTGTCAATCGACATATATGCTGTTTTTCTAAATTACGTAGTTTTTTAATTTTTTCAGGCAGTTTTGCCTCCCTGTTCATTCAAAGCGGTCGCCAAACTTGAGCTTGGCATCATTGACCATGCGTTTGATTTCTTGCTCGTGAGCCTTGGGGCATATCAGCAACACTCCGTCGGCATCGCTGACAATATAGTCTTCGAGCCCGTCGACTACTACCAGTTTCTCGCCACGCACGGCAAAGATATTGCCACGGCTGTTATACGACAGCACATTGCAGTTTTGCGTCACATTTTCCTCGCTGTTTTTGGGCGAGAGGTCGAAAAGCGCGCTCCACGTGCCCAGGTCATTCCAGCCGAAGGTCACCGTCTCTACATATACATTGTCGGCCTTTTCCATCACCGAGTAGTCTATCGATATGCTCATACACGACGGGAAAGCATTGGCGATAAATGCCTTCTCGGCCTCAGGGTCGAGATATACCGACTTGTCGGCACTGTCGAAAACAGTGGCTATGTCGGGAACATAGCGGTGTATTGCCTCGCGTATGGCCGTGGCACGCCACAGGAATATGCCCGAGTTCCAGAAAAACTCACCCGATGCGACAAACACTTTCGCCAGTTCGAGGTCGGGTTTTTCGGTAAAAGTCTTTACCTTGCTGATATCGCCCTCTGCCGGCTCTCCGATTTGTATATAACCATAGCCTGTCTCGGGGCGCGAGGGAGTAATACCGAATGTCAGCAAGGCATTGTTGCGGTCTACAAAGTCAAAACCAGCTAAAACGCTTTCTTCAAACAGCTTCTCACGAGTAATCACATGGTCGGCAGGGGTGACAATCATCGAAGCCTCGGGGTCACGCGCCACGATATGCCATGCAGCCCACGCTATGCAGGGAGCGGTATTGCGCCGCGCCGGCTCGAATAGTATCTGGTCGGCAGTAACTTCGGGCAATTGCTCTGCCACAAGGTCGGCATAGCGCTCGTTGGTCATTATCAATATATTGGAAGCCGGTATCAGGTTGCGTATACGGTCATAACTCATCTGCAGCAGGGTACGGCCCGTGCCGAGAAAGTCTATAAACTGCTTTGGCAGGCGTGCACGGCTGTAGGGCCAGAAACGGCTACCGATGCCGCCGCACATTATCACGCAATAACGGTGCTTGTTATTTTCCATCGTAGTTTGTATTATTAATTTGCTAAATTACAAAATTTCTACGACATGGCAAAATCTCACGAGATTATGCCCCGAAATGCAGAGTCAACTGGCAAGTGCAAAATTAGTGTAATCTTCGGAAGAATTCAACTTTTGGATTTGAAAAGCCTAATT
>VSPF01000085.1 GCA_009775195.1 Muribaculaceae bacterium | reverse complement strand
GCGATAAAGCCTTTCAGCTCGAGCAGGCCCTGGCAGGTAGCGCAGTTGCATGCCTCGCAGAGAGGCACGAGTTTGTCGGCAACCTCGCGGGTTACGGCAGGGTTCATCGAGTTGTCGAGCCACTGCTGTGCAAGGGCCTTCATCTCGTCGTTGCAGCAATCGCAAGTGAGCATCTGCTGCATGAACGCGCCCACACGTTCGCGCACCTTCTTGGTGGCAATCTTCATGCCGAGGCCGAACTCTGCGAAGTCTTCGAAGAGCGAGTTAGCCCATGCGGGGCCGTGGCCGGCAGCATTGGTGGTGTAGGGGGTAGAGGGAACCGAGCCCGAGTAGATTGACGAGCAACCTGTGGCGTTGGCTACCATCTCGTGGTCACCGAAGAGCTGGCTGATGAGTTTTACATACGGTGTCTCACCGCAGCCTGAGCATGCACCCGAGAACTCGAAGAGAGGCTGTGCGAACTGGCTGTTCTTGACATTCTGCTTGATGTCGACGAGCGACTGTTTCGAAGCCACGTGGTCGATGCAGTATGTCCAGTCGGCCTGGTGTGCAAGCTGGCTCTCGAGGGGTTTCATCTGCAGTGCCTTGACGCCCTTCTTGCCGGGGCATACGTCTACGCAGTTGCCGCAACCGAGACAGTCGAGCACGTCGACAGCCTGGATGAAGCGCATACCCTTGAACGACGGGCCGAGGGCAGGGATAGTGCCGGCCTCGCCCATGGGCGAGCCTTCGACTTCGTGTTCGTCGAGCACGAAGGGGCGGATAGCTGCGTGGGGGCATACGTATGCACACTTGTTACACTGTATACAGTTTTCTTCGAGCCATTCGGGCACGAATGCGGCAACACCGCGTTTTTCGTATGCGGCAGTGCCCTGTTCCCATGTGCCGTCGGGGTTGGCGGTAAACGCGCTCACGTGGAGCAGGTCGCCATTCTGGGCGTTGATAGGACGCACGATATCGTTGATGAAGGCGGGGTCGTGGTTGTCAACCTTGGGGTCGTCGGGTAGGGTAGCCCATGCGGGGTCTACGTCGAGCTTGTGGTATTCGCCACCACGGTCAACGGCCATGTTGTTCTTGTCAACGACGTCTTGGCCCTTCTTGCCGTAGCTCTTGACGATGAATTTCTTCATCTGCTCTATGGCGAGGTCTACAGGGATGACTTCGGTGATGCGGAAGAATGCGCTCTGGAGAATGGTGTTGGTGCGGTTGCCAAGGCCGATTTCCTGTGCAATCTTGGTTGCGTTGATGTAATATACGGTGATATTGTGCTCGGCGAAGTAGCGTTTGATGTGGTTGGGCAGGTTCTTGACAAGTTCGTCACCTTCCCAAATTGTGTTGAGAAGGAATGTGCCTCCGTCGCGAAGGCCGCGTGTCACATCATACATGCGCAGGTAAGCCTGTACGTGGCATGCCACGAAGTTAGGCGTGTTTACCAGGTAGGTTGAGCGGATGGGCTTGTCGCCGAAACGCAGGTGTGAGCAGGTGAAGCCGCCCGACTTCTTCGAGTCGTAGGCGAAGTATGCCTGGCAGTATTTGTTGGTGTTGTCACCGATAATCTTTACCGAGTTCTTGTTGGCACCTACAGTACCGTCAGCACCGAGACCGAAGAATTTAGCTTCGAAAGTGCTGGGGTCGCCGAGGGCAACTTCGGGCATCAGTGGCAGCGAGGTGAAAGTCACATCGTCTACGATACCGAGTGTGAAGTGGTCTTTGGGTTCGGGAAGTGCGAGGTTCTCGTATACGGCAAGAATTTGTGCGGGTGTGGTATCTTTAGAGGCAAGGCCGTAGCGACCGCCGACGATGACGGGGGCATTTTCTTTGCCGTAGAAGCACTCTTTAACGTCGAGGTAGAGGGGTTCGCCGTTGGCACCGGGCTCTTTGGTGCGGTCGAGTACGGCGATGCGTTTTGCTGTGGCAGGAACGGCAGCAAGGAAGTGCTTGGCCGAGAAGGGGCGGTAGAGGTGTACTGCCACGAGGCCGACTTTCTCGCCTTTGGCAACGAGGCTGTCGATAGCTTCTTCGATAGCCTGGGTTACAGAACCCATGGCGATGATTACGCGCTCGGCGTCGGGTGCGCCATAGTAGTTGAAGAGGTGATATTCACGGCCGCAAATCTTGCTGACCTCGGCCATGTAGTTTTCTACGATTTCGGGCACAGCGTTGTAGTGCTGGTTGCATGCTTCGCGATGCTGGAAGAAAACGTCGCCGTTTTCGGCCATGCCGCGTGCAACGGGAGCCTCGGGGGTGAGGGCGCGTTTGCGGAAGGCGGCGAGGGCTTCACGGTCGAGAAGCGGGGCGAGGTCGTCCTGCTCCATTACCTCGATTTTCTGTATTTCGTGAGAAGTACGGAAACCGTCGAAGAAGTTGACGAAGGGAACGCTCGACTTGATGGTCGACAGGTGTGCCACGCCGGCGAGGTCCATAACCTCCTGTACGGAGCCTTCGGCCAGCATTGCGAAACCAGTCTGGCGCACCGACATCACGTCCTGGTGGTCACCGAAAATCGAGAGAGCGTGCGAGGCAAGTGTACGGGCCGAAACATGGAAGACGGTCGGCAGCAGTTCGCCGGCAATCTTATACATGTTGGGAATCATCAGCAGGAGGCCCTGCGATGCGGTGTAGGTCGTGGTGAGGGCACCGGCCTGGAGTGAGCCGTGCACGGCACCTGCGGCACCGCCTTCCGACTGCATTTCCTGTACCAGTACTGTTTCTCCGAATATGTTCTTGCGGCCAGCGGCAGACCACTCGTCGACGTATTCGGCCATCGTCGACGACGGGGTAATCGGGTAAATTGCGGCTACCTCAGAGAACATGTAGCTCACGTGGGCGGCTGCCTGATTACCGTCGCAGGTCAAGAATTTTTTTTCTTTACTCATAACGTTTGTAATCGTGGTTATTTACGGATATATTATGTGTTTTCAGTCTTGGGGCATTATTAGCCACTGCAAAGGTAATAAATTTTGCTTTAATCAGGGTAAAAAACCGAGCAAAAAATGTGCACAAACAAACCAAAAGCGCACCATTGCCGCAATGCGGAGATGGTGCGCTTAGAGAATGTCTACGCTTGTGCTCAGGCGTTCTTTACCTTCTCTACCACGGCAGCGAAAGCTGCGGGGTTGTTGAGGGCGAGGTCGGCGAGGACTTTGCGGTTCATTTCGATGCCGTTTTTGTGGAGCAGACCCATCAGTTTAGAGTAGCTGAGGTCGTGCATACGGGCGGCAGCGTTGATACGCTGAATCCAAAGAGCACGGAAGTTGCGTTTTTTGTCTTTGCGGTCGCGATAGGCGTAGGTAAGACCTTTTTCCCAGGTGTTCTTGGCTACGGTCCATACGTTACGGCGGCAGCCAAAGTAGCCTCGTGTGAGTTTGAGGATTTTTTTGCGGCGTGCGCGCGATGCGACGTGGTTGACTGATCTTGGCATTGTTTCAGATGTTTTTGAATGTTAGCGGTCGCCGGCGCTGCGGCGGCTCTTGATGGCTAATCACTCGGTTAATAATGTTACAATATCACAAATTCTAATGTTGGGGTGTCGAAAAGAAACACTCGTTGCTTACTTCAGGCCGAGAAGCGATTTTACGGCAGCGGTATCCACGTGCGATACAAGTCCGCTGTGGGTAAGGTTGCGTTTCTGCTTTTTGGTCTTCTTGGTCAAGATGTGGCTCTTGAACGCATGTTTTCTTTTGATCTTTCCTGATCCGGTAAGGGCGAACCTCTTTTTGGCACCGGAGTTAGTCTTAACCTTGGGCATTTGTTTGTTTGTTAATTTAGTGAGTTGTATATTGAGCTACACGTAGCTTTCTTTATTTTTTCTTGGGCGAAATCATGATAATCATTCGCTTGCCTTCGAGCACGGGCATTTGCTCTACCTTGCCATAGTCTTCGAGGTCGTTGGCGAAACGCAGCAACAGCACCTCGCCTTGCTCTTTGAAGAGGATTGAGCGGCCTTTGAAGAATACGTATGCCTTGACCTTTGCACCTTCCTGCAAGAAGCCTTGGGCATGCTTGAGCTTGAAGTTGTAGTCGTGGTCGTCGGTCTGGGGGCCGAAACGTATTTCTTTGACGACGACCTTGGTCGACTTGGCCTTGATTTCCTTGGCTTTCTTCTTCTGCTGGTAGAGGTATTTCTGATAGTCGAGCACCTTGCATACGGGTGGGTCGGCTTGGGCCGAAATCTCTACAAGGTCGAGCTCGAGGTCTTCAGCTATCCTTCGTGCTTCCTGAATGGAGTATATGCCGGGCGTTACGTTGTCACCGACAAGCCTTACTTCGCGTGCACGTATGTGCTCGTTTATATTGTTTGGGGCTTGTTTGGCTTGGCGTGGGTCGCGCCGTTGCGGGCCGTTGTTGCGCGGAGCTTGTCCGGCAGAGGGGCGGGGAGCCCCGGGGTTAAAAGGTTTTTTATCCATTCAGGGGTTTATTGGTTAATCATTTGGTTGACTTCTTGGGTCAGATGTGCTGCAAAGTTAGCAATTTTCATCGAACCTAAGTCACCTTCACCCGATTTTCTTACCGAAACTTCGCCATTTTCGGCTTCTTTTTCGCCAACTATGAGCATATATGGTATGCGGCGTAGTTGGTTGTCGCGTATTTTGCGGCCGAGGGTTTCGTTGCGGTCGTCGATTTCAAGACGGATGTCGGCTTCCTCGAGTTCGGACGCTACCTTGCGTGCATAGTCGAGATATTTGTCGCTGACAGGTATGATGACGGCCTGTTCGGGTGCGAGCCACAGGGGGAAGTGGCCGGCGGTGTGTTCGAGCAGCACGGCGACGAAGCGTTCCATCGAGCCAAAGGGTGCGCGATGTATCATCACCGGGCGGTGCTTGGCATTGTCGGCACCGGTATATTCGAGTTCGAAGCGCTCGGGCAGGTTGTAGTCTACCTGTATGGTACCGAGCTGCCAGCGGCGGCCGATAGCGTCCTTGACCATGAAGTCGAGCTTGGGGCCGTAGAATGCGGCCTCGCCGAGTTCGGTACGGGCGTTGATGCCTTTTTCGGCGCAGGCTTCGATGATTGCCTGCTCGGCTTTGTGCCAGTTTTCGTCGCTGCCGATGTATTTTTCTTTGTGCTCGGGGTCGCGTAGCGATATCTGGGCCTCGTAGTTCTCAAATTTGAGTGCCTTGAAGATATAGAGGATGATGTCCATTACCTTTAGGAACTCGTCTTTGATTTGCTCGGGGGCGCAGAAGATGTGCGCGTCGTCCTGCGTAAAACCGCGTACTCGTGTCAGACCGTGGAGCTCGCCACTCTGCTCGTAGCGGTACACGGTGCCGAACTCTGCCAGGCGCAGGGGCAGGTCACGGTATGAGCGCGGCAGGGCGCGGAAGATTTCGCAGTGGTGGGGGCAGTTCATCGGCTTGAGCAGGTATTCCTCGCCCTCTTCGGGGGTGTGGATGGGCTGGAAGGAGTCTTTGCCATATTTGGCATAGTGGCCCGACGTTACATACAACTGCTTGTTGCCTATATGCGGGGTGATTACCTGAAGGTAACCGTAGCGTTTCTGGATTTTGCGCAGGAACTGCTCGAGGCGGTCGCGGAGAGCGGCTCCCTTGGGTAGCCATAGAGGCAGGCCGGCACCGACTTTGCTCGAGAATGCGAAGAGTTCCATTTCCTTGCCCAGCTTGCGGTGGTCGCGTTTCTTTGCCTCTTCGAGCAGCGCGAGGTATTCGTCGAGCATTGTCTTCTTGGGGAAGGTGATGCCGTAGACGCGCACAAGCTGTTTGCGCTTTTCGTCGCCGCGCCAGAAGGCACCGGCAAGCGAGGTGATTTTTACAGCCTTGATAGGTGCTGTCGACGGGATGTGCGGACCACGGCAGAGGTCGGTGAAATTGCCCTGGGTATAGGTGCTTATGCTGCCGTCCTCGAGTTCGGAGATAAGTTCGCACTTGTATTCCTCGTTCTTGTCGCCGAAGAATTTCAATGCGTCGGCTTTAGATATGTCGTGGCGTACAATCTGCTGGTCTTGTTTTGCAAGCTCGAGCATCTTAGCCTCGATTTTGGCAAAGTCGTCGCTTGTGAGCTTGTTGTCGCCCGGGTCGATGTCGTAGTAAAAACCGTTTTCGATTGCCGGGCCGATACCGAAGCGTACACCTGGATAAAGCTCTTGCAGGGCCTCGGCCAGGAGGTGTGCCGAGCTATGCCAGAAGGCATGCTTGCCCTCGGGGTCTTCCCATTTGAAAAGTTTTATAGAGGCGTCGGTGTCGACCGGGCGTGTAAGGTCCCACTCCTGGCCGTTGATGCTTGCTGCAAGCACCTCGCGGGCGAGGCGGGGAGATATGGACTGGGCGATCTGGAGCGGGGTCACACCGGCTTCAAATTCCTTGACGCTGTTATCGGGAAAAGTGATTTTAATCATGCTGTATGGGTTAACAATGATGCCGTCGCATGCATTGGGTGCGCACTCGGGCTAAAATCGCCGCAAAGATACGAAATTTTTGCGATATGCAATGCCTTTAACTAAAAATTTTTTATCTCTTCTGCCTGGAACGGGCGGTCCGGGGGCGAGACCTTGTTTTTCAAGCACTACGTGACGAGAGGTTCAGATTTTTTGCCTAATTTTGCACCTGCAGACAGGTCGAGCCGGGACAGCCGCCCTTATCCGGCAGCTGCCCGCTGCGCAGGCCTGTTAAACTAAATAGACCGTCTGTGTGTTTTATAGATGATTAATCAGGAAATAATTCTCCGTTATGCAAGAAAGAAAAGGTAAAAGGCGCATTGTCAGCGCCGTGATAATATCGCTCGTTTTAGTGTCGGTCGGCGTGGCCCTGTATTTCCTCCTGCGTTCCAAGCCTGCCGCCGTTCAATTGCCGGTGGTCGAGGTGCAGCCCGTACATCAGGCCGATGTGAATATCTATGGCGAATATGTGGGGCGAATACGCGCACAGCAGTTTGTCGAAATCCGTGCGCGTGTCGAGGGCTACCTCGAGCGCATGTACTTCGAGGAAGGCACGCATATCGACAAGGGCCAGACCCTGTTTGTCATCGACCGCAAAGTCTACCAGGCACGTGCCGAGAAAGCTCGTGCACAACTCAACAAGGCCAAGGCGCAGGCCCAGAAGGCCGAGCGCGACCTGGCGAGGATAAGGCCGCTCTACGAGCAGAATGCGGCCTCGCAGCTCGACCTCGACAATGCCGAGGCTGCATACGAGAGCGCGAAGGCCGAACTTTCTGTTGCCCAGGCCGACCTGACGCAGGCCGACCTGACCCTGAGTTACACCACTGTTTCAAGTCCGATTTCAGGATATATCTCGGAGCGCAGTGCAGATATCGGCACGCTTGTGGGGCCGAGCGGCAAATCATTGCTGGCGACAGTTGTCAAAAGTGATACCGTGCTGGTCGACTTCTCGTTGACGGCTCTCGACTACCTGTCTTTAAAAAATCGCAACGTCAACCTCGGCCAGCACGACGACAGCCGCGAGTGGAACCCGTATGTAACCGTCACACTTGCCGACGGTTCACCGTACCCCTATCGTGGCCTGGTCGATTTTGCCTCGCCGCTCGTCGACCCTGCTACCGGCACATTTTCAGTCCGTGCCGAGATGCCAAACCCGTCGCACATATTGCTGCCGGGTGAATTTACCAAGGTGCGAGTACTCATGGATGTAAGGGCTAACGCCATCGAGGTGCCCAACAAGGCACTCGAGATAGAGAAGGGTGCGGCTTACGTGTATATCGTCAAACCCGACAGCGCGGTCGAGCGACGTTTCGTAGAGACGGGTCCCGAAATTGGCAATGATATCGTAATAGAGCGCGGCCTCGCGCGTGGCGAGAACATCGTGGTCGAGGGTTATCATAAGCTGCGCCACGGTATGAAGGTACGCCCGGTCATGGCCGCTGACTCAACATCAACAACTCAGACCATTGAGCAATGAAACGTAATTTTTTCCTTGACCACCCGGTGTTTTCTATCGTCATATCGATAGTAATCACAATATTGGGCTGTATCGGCCTGGCCATGTTGCCAGTCGACCAGTATCCGCGTATCGTTCCTCCTGTAGTAAGGGTCAGTGCCTCTTATCCGGGCGCCGATGCCATGACCGTCACCCAGGCCGTGGCCACCCCGATAGAGCAGGAACTCAACGGCACGCCGGGCATGATATATATGAGTTCGTCGAGTTCGAATTCCGGCGGTTTTTCGGCCTTGGTGACTTTTGATATAGGTGTCGACCCCGAGCTGGCGGCCGTAGACATACAGAACCGCGTCAAGAAGGCCGAGGGCCGCCTGCCTGCCGAGGTAGTGCAGAACGGTATAAGCGTCGAGAAAGAAACGGCAAGCAAGCTGATGACTATAACCTTGCTGTCATCTGACCCCAAGTTCGATGAAATCTACCTGTCGAACTATGCCACGCTCAATGTTCTCGACCCATTGCGGCGCGTGCCCGGTGTGGGCTCGATTCGTAATGTCGGTAGCCGCTATTATGCCATGCAGATTTTCGTGCAGCCCGACAAGCTGGCCGACATGGGACTGACCGTGAAAGATATACAGAACGCGCTCAAGGACCAAAACCGCGAGTCGGCTGCCGGCGTACTCGGCCAGGCACCTATGGACGGGGTCGACATGACGGTGCCAATCATTGCCCGTGGGCGACTGTCGAGCGTGGGAGAGTTTGAAGATATCGTCATACGCGCCAATGCCAATGGTTCTATAATCCGTCTTAAAGATGTGGCGCGTGTCAGTCTCGAGGCTTCGAGTTATAGCACCGAGAGCGGTATCAATGGTGGGAATGCCGCCGTGCTCGAAATAGGCATGCTTCCCGGCTCAAACGCTATGGACGTGGCCGAACAGGTCAAGTCTACAATGGACGAGATTGCCAAAGGATTCCCCGAGGGGCTGAGGTATGAAATACCGTTCGACATGACGACTTATATATCGGAGTCTATCCACCATGTGTACCGCACCTTCTTCGAGGCCCTGCTGCTGGTGATACTTGTGGTGTTCCTGTCGTTGCAGAACTGGCGTGCCACGCTTATACCTATAATAGCGGTGCCCATATCGCTAATCGGTACATTCGGCGTGATGCTGATTTTTGGCTTCTCGCTCAATATGCTGACGCTCTTGGGCCTTATACTCGCGATAGGCATAGTGGTTGACGACGCTATAGTAGTGGTCGAGAATGTAGACCGAATTATGGAACGCGAGCATGTCGACGCCCCCGAGGCTACGCGGCGTGCGATGTCGGGCCTTAGCAATGCACTGATTGCCATGTCGCTTGTGCTCTGCGCGGTGTTTGTGCCTGTCAGCTTTTTGCCGGGCATCACCGGGCAGCTATATAGGCAGTTCACAGTTACCATCGCCGTGAGCGTGATAATATCGACCATCGTGGCCCTTACCTTGTCCCCTGTTATGTGTGCGCGATTGCTGCGTCCGCAGGGCCGTAAACGCAAACGCAGGTTCTTCAGGCTTATAAACTACTGGCTGATGCGGGGCAATCACTTCTATTGCCGCATGGTGGGCCGGTCGTTGCACCATCCGCGCCGTATGCTGGCAGCGTTCGGAATGGCGATAGTCTTAATATTTGTCTGCAACCGCCTTGTGCCTACGAGTTTCATGTCGCCCGAAGACCAGGGATATTTTACCGTCGAGCTCGAACTGCCCGAGGGTGCGACAATCGAGCGAACCCGCGAGGTCGTAGACCGCGCCATGGCTTTCCTCCTTGCCGACAAGGACGTCGAGTACGTGCTGAGTGTCAACGGCTCGTCTCCTCGCACCGGCACCAACCAGGCTCATGCGCAACTTACCGTGATACTCAAACCGGCCGGCGAACGTGGTAATAACTCTCTGGCCGAATTGCGCGAAAGGGTGTCGGCCGAGCTGTCGCAGTATCCCGAGGCTAAAGTGTATTTCTTTTCGCCCTCTGTCATACCGGGCCTTGGCTCGTCGGGCGGCTTCGAGATGGTTCTCGAGGCAAGGGGCGACGCAACCAATGCCGACCTTGCGCGCGCAGTCGACACCTTGCGTTATTATGCCGACGCATGTCCCGAGTTTTCGGGCTTGTCATCTTCGCGCCTGAGCGACATACCCCAGCTCTTTTTCGATGTCGACCGCGACAAGGCGAAACTGCAGGGCATACCTATGAGCGATATATTCTCGACCATGAAGGCCTTTACCGGCTCGGTATATGTCAACGATTTCAATATGTTCAACCGCATCTACCGTGTGTATATCCAGGCCGAGGCTCCGTACCGTCAGGGGAGGCAGGATTTAAACCTATTCTTTGTCCGCAGTGCCGACGGCACCATGGTGCCTATTAGTTCGCTTGGCACGAGCCGCTATACGTCGGGCCCGGGGTCGGTCAAACGTTTCAACATGTTTAATTCGGCCACGATATCGGGCGAGGCTGCAAGTGGATACAGCACCGGCCAGGCCATGGCTAAACTCGAGCAAATCGTGCGTGAGCATCTGCCTGAAAATATAGGCGTTGAATGGGCCGGCTTGTCGTATCAGCAGAAACACAACTCGGGCAACACTGCCGTTGTGCTCGGCCTGGCCTTCCTGTTTGTCTTTCTCTTCCTCGCTGCCTTGTACGAGAGCTGGACAGTACCCCTTGCCGTCATCCTGTCGTTGCCTGTCGCCGGCGTTGGCGCCTACCTCGGTATAGCATTGTGCGGCCTTGAAAACAACGTGTATTTTCAAATCGGCCTCGTGATGCTCGTGGGTCTTGTGGCTAAAAACGCCATTCTTATTGTCGAGTTTGCCAAAGAGGAAACCGACAAGGGTGTCGATGCCGTACATGCGGCACTCACGGCAGCGCGCTTGCGCTTCAGACCGCTGCTCATGACTTCTTTGGCGTTTATGCTCGGCCTGCTGCCGCTTGTATTCGCCACCGGCCCCGGCTCCGCCGCGCGTCGCGACATCGGCACGGGCGTGTTCTTCGGTATGCTCGTGGCAGTCACAGTCGGTATTGTGTTTGTTCCATTCTTCTTTGTCATGATTGACAAGGCCAAGAAAAAACTATCAAGAAAATGAAACCTCGTATATTTTTCTATATTTTGGCTGTAATGGTTCTTGCCTCGTGCTCGGGGGTGAAGAACTGCCGTAAACCGCAGCTCGATTTGCCGGTGGCGCTTGCCGGCAATGCTGCCGACAGCATCACCCTCGCAGATATGGAGTGGTGGCGTTTCTATAGCGACTCGACCATGGTAGGTCTGATAAAAGAGGCTCTCGAACACAATCGCGATTTCCTCGCCGCCGCAGCCAGGGTAGAGCAGATGAGGCAGCTCTACGGGGTGCAGAAGCTCAATTATGCGCCTACGGTCAGCGGTCTCGGCCTGGCCGACCACGAAACAAACGACTATCACGGAGAGCCGCACAGCGACCAGCCCGAGTTTAGCCTCAAAGCCACCTTGTCGTGGGAAGTCGACCTGTGGGGCGGTCTTAAATGGTCGCGTCGCAAGGGCGAGGCCGAATATCGCGCCAGTGTCGAAGACATGCGAGCCATGCAGATTACACTCGTATCAGAGATGGCAAGTGCGTATGTCAATCTGCTCGCCCTCGACAATGAAATCGCAATCGTGCGGCGCACATTGTTTACCCGAGAGGAAAACCTTAAAAAGGCCAAGCTGCGTTTTGAGGGAGGCCTGACTCCTGAGACGGTGTATCAGCAGGCACAGGTCGAATATGCCTCTACCGCAGCCCTCATACCGGGTCTCGAGCGTCAAATAGAGGTGCAGAAAAATGCGATTGCACTTCTCCTTGGCCGTTATCCGGGTCAGGAGATTGCCCGTGGCAAGCTGTCGCTCAACGAGCCTATCCGCCAGGACTTCCCGGTCGGCCTGCCGTCGTCGTTGCTACAGAGGCGTCCCGACTTGCGCTCGGCCGAGGCATCGCTTGCCGCGTCGATGGCCAATGTAGGCGTCACATACGCCGACCGCTTCCCTCGTTTGAGAATCGGGCTCACGGGCGGATTGGAGAATGATGAGTTGTCGGGATTTTTCAAATCACCGTTTACCTATGTCGTAGGTCAGATTACCGGTACAATTCTCGATTTCGGCCGCAACAAACGCCGCTATAAGGCTTCAATCGCAGCTTATGAGCAGAACCGGCTCAATTACGAGCAAAAAGTATTGAAGGCTTTCCAGGAAGTAGACAATGCCGCAGTCACCTTCCGTCTCATAAAGCAGACTACCGAACGCCGCCGCGAATTACTCGAGGCCGCCCGTAAGTATGCCCAACTGGCATATATGCAATATGGTATGGGCGTGATAAACTATATCGACGTGCTCGATGCCCAGCGACGCTACTTCGACGCCCAGATAGGTCTGAGCAATGCTGTCAGAGACGAGTATCTCGCCCTGATAAATCTATACAAATCGCTCGGCGGCGGCTGGTAATATCAGATGGTACCGACACCATCGATACCATTTGCATCGGCTGTGAAAAATTTCCTCTCACACGACACTTTCGTCCTCTCCGCGTCGGACGTATCGTAATTTTTTGTAAGTTTGCAGTCGGAGAATTTTTTACCGCTCCACAATATTTTGGAAATATATGAGGTGTTATGTGTAAATTCTTTAAATGAGTACATCTAATTTCAACACATATTACGAGAATATCGACTATAATTTTTGGCGTGACCTGTGTGTCAATGAAGGGGAGTTGCGTCATTATGAAAAAGACGAGTTTTTTGCCGAACGTGGCCAGGTCGCACGGTACATCGGATATATAAAGTCCGGCACACTGAAATATGTGGCATATGCAGCCGATGGCTCCGAGTGCGTTGTCGGCTTAGAGTTTGCCGGTGAGTTTGTCGCCGATTTCCCTTTTTCTCTTTACGGCAAAAAATCTCGCGTTTCAATCGTTGCGGTTACTCCCTGCGAGATTTATTGCATATCGACGAGGGATATAGGACAACGCATGAAGTCCGACGAGCAGCTTTACAAAATCATTGCCGAAACCAATGTCGCTCTGTTCGACACTACCTATAACCGATACATCAACCTTTATACCAAATCGGCGCAAGAAAGATACGATGAACTTATCGCTAAATACAATAATAGGTATAGGCGGTTGATGCGCCCAATGTTAGTCGGTTGATGCTAAACGTATTGGCACATTATTCATCAGTCGCC
>VSPF01000084.1 GCA_009775195.1 Muribaculaceae bacterium | reverse complement strand
ATGGAGAAGAGTGTTGAATTTGCATCACTTGTCCAGTCGGGGCTTGTGGCCCACGCAGGCCGGGCCGACAAAGGCGTGCGCCAAGCTGGCTTTCTCGTCCTGTGGGCAACCCGTATGCCATCGGTGCTCATCGAGCTCGACTTTATCTGCAATGCCGAGGCCGAAAAGTTCCTCGGCTCGAACAGCGGACGCCAGAAATGTGCCGAGGCTATCGCCGAAGCCGTAAAAGAATACAGGGCCAAACACCCTGCAAGCATCAAGAATAATAGAAACTAACATATACCGGTAATGAAACAAATCTTTCGTAAAGAAGTAATGATAGGCCTGTTGGTCATCGTCGCCCTTGTAATCCTCTATTTCGGAATCAACTTCCTCAAAGGCGTCAACATATTCAAGGCCGCCAACTACTATTACGCAAGTTATAATAACGTGGAGGGGCTTGCCGTGTCGGCGCCTGTGACGCTCAACGGCTACAAGGTGGGCCTTGTGCGCGAGATACAGTATGATTTCGCCCGTCCAGGCCACGTGACAGTTGAGATGAGCCTCGACAAGTCGCTCAAGCTTCCCGCCGGCTCAACCGCCACCCTGGGCAGCGACCTGCTCGGCACAGCGTCGATTTCGCTACAGCTCGGTAACCCGTCCGACGGCTTCTACAATGTCGGCGACACCATACCCGGCCACCTCAATTCGGGCATGATGGCCGCGCTTAGCGAGAACCTGCTGCCGGCAGTCAATGCCATCGTCCCCAAGGTCGACACCCTGCTCACGAGCCTCAATACCCTCGTGGCCGACCCGGCCCTGGTAACAAGCATACGCCGCCTCGACGATATCACCGCACAGCTCAACGCCACCCTGCGCCAGCTCAACCAGGCAACGGCGCAACTGACGCCGGTGGCAAGGAATGTAAAAAGCATCACCGAGAATGTCGACACCATAACCAGCGACCTCGCCGTCGTCACCGGCCATCTGCGCGAAGCCCCTATCGACAGCCTCGTCAACGACCTGCAGGCCACCGTTGCCAACCTCAACGAGTTGACCGCTCAGCTCAACAACCCCGACTCATCGGTAGGCAAACTGCTCAACGACCCGGCCCTCTACGACAACCTCAACTCCACCGTCGCCTCGCTCGACTCACTCTTTGTCGACATCAAGCGCAACCCCAAACGCTATATCAGCATTAAAGTATTCTAAAACGCACACATAGCGGCGCGGTGCTTATTTGAAATAATTTTAAATAAGCACCGCGCTCGTTTTTTTCATAAAATCTTGTCTTAAAGAACATCTATAGGCCTTCCCGGCATCGAGAGAGACACCTCCGCAATGGATATTAAGCCATTATAGCACCCTATAAGTCAATTATTTACAATACACAACCACACATTCGAGACTATTCCAAGCTAACTTGCTGTCATAAACACACTTGCACAAGTTTTTGAATATGCAAATATTTTAACGTTTGTTTTTTCAAAAAAATATTTGGAATTTTGTAATCGAAAATCAATCAATCGACACTGATGAACCAGACACACCAAGAACTTTGGGCAGCTTGTTGCGACTTTATCCGCGACAATCTTTCCGCCCAGCAATTCGACACTTGGTTCCGCGACATGACTTCGGTAAGTTATGAAAACGGGGAGCTCAAGCTGTTGGTGCCGTCTGTATTCTTCATCGAGCAAATCCAGGCGCGCTACCTGCCCTTGCTACGTGCCGGTGTCAAAAAAGTGTATGGCCCCGGTGTACATATCGAGTTCCTCTACCCACTCAAGAAGGACGACCCGCAGTCGATGAGCTTCCAGAAAGGAAGCGAACCGTCGCCCTCGATTATGGCCCAGAGCAAAGCCCCGGCAGCGAACCCCTTTGCCCCCGTCAGCAAGAGCGACTTCGACCCCCAGCTCAACCCTCGCTATACTTTCGAAAACTATTGCGAGAGCGACAGCAACAAAATCGCACGCTCAATCGGCGAAGCCATCGCCAACAATCCCTCGCTCAAGACCTTCAACCCCTTGTTTGTCTTCGGCCCTTCGGGTGTTGGCAAGACACACCTCATACAGGCTATCGGCATACGCATCAAGGAGCGTAACCCCAAGGCCCGCGTGCTATATGTAACCGCCCGTCTCTTCCAAAGCCAGTACACCGCCGCAGCGGCTAAGAATATCAACGATTTCTTCCACTTCTATCAGAGCATCGACACCCTGATTATAGACGATATACAGGATTTGCAGAACCTGCCCGGCACGCAGAACACCTTCTTCCATATCTTCAACCACCTGCACCAGCACGACCGGCAGATAATAATGTCGAGCGACTGTGCGCCCAGTGAGATGGAAGGCTTCGAGGCACGACTGCTAAGCCGCTTCAAGTGGGGAATGCAGGTCGAGCTCGACCGCCCCGACATAGCCCTGCGGCGCAATGTGCTCAAACTCAAAGCCGACAGCGACGGCCTGCTGCTACCGTCAGACGTGTCAGAGTTTATAGCTGCAAACGTGACTCAGAGTGTTCGCGAACTCGAGGGCATAGTCGTGTCGCTGCTTGCACATGCAACTGTCTTCAACCGCGACATTTCTCTCGACTTAGCGAAGCGCGTGGTGTCTAACGCCGTAAAAATCAAACGCCACCAGGTCAATTTCGAGATGGTTGCCGACGCTGTGGCATCGCACTACCATATCAGCGTCGACCTACTCTTTACCAAGAGCCGCCGCCGCGAGGTATCAGATGCACGCCAGGTGGTGATGTACCTGGCAAAGAAACTTGTCAAGATGCCACTTACCACCATAGGCCAACGACTCGACCGTTCGCACGCGACAGTGATTTACGGTTGTCAGACCATCGAAAACCGGATTGTCACCGAGAAGAAACTTGCCTCAGACATTGATGCCATCGAGGCAGCAATCGCTTCGCGCTAATATCACGCACGCTGCAACATTTTGCCATACTTTTGCGTTATAAATACAGCCTACGACCTAATCGCAGGCCACTTACGATTGCATAACTCACAAATTCAACACATTATGGAAAATACACGGCCGCTCATACTTATCACCAACGACGACAGCATCAACGCCCCCGGCATACACCATCTGGCCGAATGTGTACGCTCGATGGGCGACGTGTATATCGTCGCTCCCGAACACCCGCATTCGGGTCAGTCGGCGGCCATGACCGTAGGGCAGCCGCTGCGCATCAAGGAGCTATCGTCGGACAGCGACGGCATACGCCTCTTCACTGTAAACGGCACACCTGTCGACTGCGTGAAACTGGCCCTCCACACCATAGTGCCGAGACGGCCCGACGTTGTTTTCGCAGGTATCAACCACGGCTCGAATTCCGGTGTAAACGTCACATATTCAGGCACCATGGGCGCCGTGCTCGAGGGTTGTATCGAAGGAATACCGTCGGTTGGTTTTTCGCTCATGCACCACTCGATGAAGGCCGATTTCACCCTGTCTACAGCCTTTGTCGCCGCCATAGCCGCCAACGTAATCAAGCATGGTCTGCCCGACGGGATATGTCTCAACGTCAACATCCCGGCCCGTGTAATGCCCGAAGGAATACGTGTATGCCGAGCAGCCAAAGGCAAGTGGGTCGACAGCTACCAACGCTATCTCGACCCCATCGGGGTGCCATTTTACTGGCTGACAGGAAAATTTGTCAATTTCGAACCCGATGCAGTCGATACCGACGAATATTGGTTGCAGCGCCGCTATATCAGCGTTGTGCCGGTATCTTGCGACTACACGGCACGCCAGGCTGTGCGGGCACTCGCCGACCGCTTCGACTCAGATAAATAATCGGGAGTCAATACACCTCTGCCACAAACGAAAAATCACTGCCGGGTTGAGCCATATCTACCCGGCCTTTTATTATGCGGCCACCGCGTGTCTCACAATCGATTATGCCGGAACCTTGCGACTGCGCCACAGTGAAACGCCCTTTCCTCCCCGGCACTACATGGTCACGGTAGAAACGATGGCACACATGGCCCATCGTCATACGCAGGTTTACCTCGACCACCGGCACAAGGCTATAGCCCTTGCCGCGCACCGCCATCATGTCGACACCGAGCGGCCCGCTGTAATCTTTACCAATCACCCCGGCCAATATATCAGGCAGATAGTCGAGCACGGCATCGAACTGCTCACGACCACCGAGGGCCGTGCAGATTTTGGCGTATAACTCTTCGGTCGGGGCAAGTATATTGCCTGTGTACGCACCGAAACCGGCGGTTTCGAAGACCGACAGCCCGTCGAAATTGCACCGTCCGTCAGCCATGGTATAGAGAACGGCAAAATCAAGCAACTTGTCGTATAGCGGCTCCACCATCAGCGACCCCTGGCGGCGCAGGGCACCTTCGAGCGACTGCCGCTGGCGGTCGAGGTCGTCAGCCTTGACCGGTATCACCCCGCGCCCCGACGACGACCACGGCAGTTTGACCACGATATCGCCATACTTGTCAGCAGCCTGACTGACTTCGTCAATGGTATTCACTTCTCTTGCCACAGGCGCGAGACTGAAAGGCACAGCATCTGCAAGGGCCTCGCCAACAAGCATGGCAGTCCGACGGTGCGAAAGTGTCCGCACTCGTCCCAACTGTTCCTCGGTAGGCAATACCGATGCCGGAACACCGCGCATCTCGAATACCTTTCGCGACGCAAGCGACCACCCCCACGGGGCTGGCACCATGCCGTCCTGATAATCAGCAAAGATTTTTGTGGCAAGCCCGAATCGGTCGCACACCTCTCTAAACCACGCCGCATTTACGCCGTCGCAAATCACGCTGTCGCCCGGACTTCCATACCACAACGGCAGTGTGGCCCCGGCCCGACGAAGCCTCACAGCGGCAGGCGGAGGGGTATACGACGCCTTTCCGTGCGCTAACGCCAGGTCGTTTTCAGGAAAAAAGAGATGCAGGCGGGACATCAGAACGAAATACCGATTTTCACAGTTGCGTAGTGCAGGTTCTTAAATTCGAGGGTTTCTTCGCCTACGACCACATTTCGCCTTTGACGGAATGTGTATCCTACCATGATATAAGAACAATAGCTCTTGCCACGGGCAAGGTTTATACCCAAGCCCGTACTGCCATACGCCCCGGCCTGATTATGATTATTTTCAAGATAGTTGAGCGACACGCCGACCCTGACGGGCCAGAAGAAGAGCGTCGGGCGATTGACAAAGTTTGTATGGAAGGCCGCGAAAAGGTCGTATGACCTACACGAATTCGAAGTCACTATGTCGGCCCCTGCACCTACGCCGAGGAAGTTTATCCATCCGCGTTTCATGCCGAAATAGGCACTGAAATTAATGTCGCTCATGTCGTTGCCCGTCTGGTCAATCGAGGCACCGGCATCAGCTCCCCATGCAAAGGCCAAAGCCGGGTGCTGTGCCACATTAGTGGTGTCGCGGCCCAAGCACAGCGACGCGGACATAATCAGCACCACGAGGGTCAATAATATTCTGTTCATCGATTTTAACGTTTTACGAATACCATCGACGACCAGTTGTCAAGCTCATGCGCCTCGACGAATTCAAGCCCGGCAGCCTCGGCAGCGGCTTTCACCACAGGGCGGTCTGCCACATAGAAACCGCTCACGGCCATCATGGCACCGGGGCGCAACGCGGCAGCATAGCGGTCTATGTCGCCGGTAATTATATTGCGGTTGATATTGGCAAGCAGATAGTCGGCACCAAAGTCCGCAGGCAGCTTCGTAGCATCGCCAAGTACTACCGTAACGCCATCAGCCTTCCCTTTCAGATTGAGGGCAACATTGTCTACGGCATTTTCTGCAGCCGCAGGGTCAATCTCGATGGCCAGTACCTCGGAGGCACCGCACATGCTGCACAATATGGCCAAAATGCCCGTACCGGTGCCCATGTCGACAACGCGCTTGCCTGCCATTTCATGCCCGAGGATAAACTGCATCATTAACGTGGTGGTAGCATGGTGGCCGGTGCCGAAAGCCATACGGGGGTCGATTACGATATCATATTGAGCCTCGGGCACATCGGTATGGAAACTGCTGTGCACCGCAACTTTTCCGCCCACGATTATAGGCTTGAAATAGTGGCGTTCCCATTCGGAGTTCCAGTCTTGACCCGGCACGAACTCGCTGCTGTATTTTACCTCGACATCAAATGGAAGCTCTGCAACAGCTGCATCTGTGGCCTCGCTGTCGTAGAGCGGCGCTGCGACATAGGCCGTCATAGTCGCCCCGGGGTCGGCCTCGTCTTGCTCGAAACTCTCATAGCCGGCATCGGCCAAAAATGCGGCAAGCAAGTCGCAGGCATCGACATTGGCCGGGCTTATGACAAACGACACCCGGTAGTAATCATTCATATTAGGCGCCTTGGCGCACTCGGTTTTACTCATAGTTATGTCTAATAATGCACAAAGGTACAAAATTTTGGCTGTGCAATAAAAAATTATTCGTACTTTTGCAACAAATACCCAAAGTGCTATATCGATGACGGCCGACAAACATAAAAGTCCAGACAGCCGGCAGATATTCGACGAGTATCTGCAGCGCACTCATCGTAGGCGCACACAAGAGCGATTTATGATTCTTGACTGCGCCCGGGGCATGGAGGGTCATTTCACAGCCGACGACATAATGGCCCGTCTGGCATCAGAGAACAAACCTGTCGCCGTAGGCACGGTCTACAGCACGCTGCAACTATTAGGCGAGTGCGGGCTTGTGACGCGGCAACGCTTCGACGACGGTGCAACGCGCTACGAGTGTACCGGCCCGTCGCACCTACACCTGGTATGTTCGCTCTGCGGCAAAATCAAAGACGTGCGCGACGGCTCGCTCGAGACGCTAATCCGCTCGAGGCGTTTCACGGCTTTCACCCCGGCATACTTCGCCATGACCGTCTACGGCATTTGCTCGGCGTGCGCCAGGGCCAAGAAAGCTGCTGCTAAGAAAAACAATATTACCAACTCAACAATATCTAAATCTCACAAGAGAAAATGAAAGCAGATATACTGTTAGGTCTCCAGTGGGGCGACGAGGGCAAAGGCAAAATCGTCGACGTCCTGGCCCCAAAATATGACATTGTCGCCCGTTTCCAAGGTGGCCCCAATGCCGGTCACACCCTCGAGTTCGATGGCCGCAAACACGTGCTACGCTCCATACCCTCGGGTGTCTTTGCCACCGGCAGCGGTGCCAATGTAATAGGCAACGGCGTGGTGCTCGACCCGGTCTTATTCCGTGACGAGGCAGCCGCACTCGAGGCCGAAGGGCTCGACCTGCATGCAATACTACGCATCTCTAAGAAGGCCCACCTCATACTGCCTACCCACCGCCTGCTCGATGCCGCCGGCGAACGTGCCAAAGGCTCGTCGAAAATCGGCACTACCGGCAAAGGCATAGGCCCGACATACACAGATAAAATATCGCGTCGCGGACTGCGCGTAGGCGACACCGTCGAGGCAGACTTCATCGACCGCTACCACGCCCTCCGCGACCAGCATATCGAGGCCCTCAAGGCCGCAGGGGCCACCCTGCCCGACAATTTCGACAAGCTCGAGGCCGACTGGCTTGCAGCTATCGACTACCTGCGCTCATACCGCCTGACCGACACCGAGCATTTCGTAAACAAGGCTCTCGCCGACCACAAGAGCCTCCTCTGCGAGGGCGCACAGGGCACCATGCTCGACATCGACTTCGGCTCGTACCCGTTCGTGACGTCGAGCAACACCGTCGCCGCCGGCGCATGCACCGGTCTCGGCCTCGCACCCGGCCGTATAGGCAAGGTCTACGGCATTTTCAAAGCATACTGCACCCGTGTGGGCAGCGGCCCCTTCCCCACCGAACTCTTCGACGAGACAGGTGCTGAAATCCGCCGCATAGGTCATGAATACGGAGCCGTGACAGGCCGCGAACGCCGCTGTGGATGGCTCGACCTCGTCGCTCTGCGCTATGCCGTGATGATAAACGGTGCCACAGACCTTATTATGATGAAGAGCGACGTGCTCGACGGCTTCGACAAAATAAAAGTTGCAACGGCCTATCGCCTGCCCGACGGCACCGTGACACGCGACTTCCCCTACTCTATCGGCGACAATGCCGAGGGCGCCGGCACCATGACCCCTGTCTACGAAGAATTCGAAGGCTGGAAAACAAGCCTGGCCGACAAACGCAGCTACGACGAACTACCCGAGTCGTTCAAAGATTATGTCGCGTTCATCGAGACCGAGGTCGGAGTGCCCGTGACCATAATCTCAGTAGGCCCCGACCGCACCGAGACCATCTTCAGAAACCTGTAAAACACAGACGGAGTGAGTGCCGATTAGGCCCCAAGAGTCCTCGGAGAGGACGCTCTTATGGTTAACCCCACGATTATTCGTGGGGGTCAGGAAACTGCAAGGGAACATCAGAGGGTGTTGCAGAACTAAAATTTTGGAATTTCAATGTGCCCTACAAAGCCTACATGGCGTTAACAAACGTGAAAACGCTCCAATTATGGAAGTTCTGCAACACCCTCGCCCCGTATATACATCGTGTCCTCTCCGAGGACAATACGACAGTGTGCATAACCTACCCCACGAATAATCGTGGGGTTAGCCACTAAAGCGTCGTCTCCGACGACTTTTAATCACATTTGACACTTGTTCTATTTTTCACACCTTATACCACCCAAATCTATATCATGGCCAAAGTTAAACCCTTTCGCGGCATCCGTCCGCCCCGCGAGCTTGTGACCGAAGTCGCCTCGCGCCCCTACGACGTACTCAACAGCGACGAGGCACGTGCCGAAGCCCAAGGCAATCCCAAATCGCTCTACCACATCATCAAACCCGAAATCGACTTTGCCCCCGGCACCGACGAACACGCCCCCGAGGTCTACGACCGCGCCGTCAGCAACTTTGCCAAGTTCCGCGAAAACGGCTGGCTCGTACAAGACGCCAAGGAACACTACTATATCTATGCCCAGACCATGGACAGCCGCACCCAGTATGGCATAGTAGTGGCAGCCAACGTGGCCGACTATATGGAAGGCCGCATAAAGAAGCACGAGCTGACCCGGCGCGACAAAGAAGAAGACCGCATGAAACACGTGCGCATCAACAACGCCAACATCGAGCCGGTGTTCTTCGCCTTCCCCGACAATCCCGACCTCGAAGAGGTAATCCGCACCGTCACAGCCAATAAGCCCGAATACGACTTTGTAGCCCCCGACGGCTTCGGCCACACCTTCTGGGTAGTCGACGAAGCCCTCAACGACCGCATCACAGCCGCCTTCGACAAAATACCATACCTCTACATAGCCGACGGCCATCACCGCAGTGCCGCCGCCGCGCTCGTAGGCGACGAGAAGGCAAAACAAAACCCCGACCACCGTGGCGACGAGGAATACAACTACTTCCTCGCGGTGGCATTCCCGGCCTCGCACCTCAAGATTATCGACTACAACCGCGTGGTGCGCGACCTCAACGGCCTGTCGCCGGCCGAGTTCCTCGAGCGTCTCGAAAAAGACTTCGTAGTCGTCGACAAGGGCGAGGAGGTCTACCATCCCGACGCACTCCACAACTTTGCCCTCTACCTCGAAGGCCGCTGGTACTCGCTCACGGCACGCCCAGGCACATACGACGACAACGACCCCATAGGCGTGCTCGACGTTACCATATCTTCCGACCTGATTCTGCGCGACATAATCGGCATCACCGACCTGCGCAGCGACAAGCGCATCGACTTCGTAGGCGGCATACGCGGCCTCGAGGAACTCAAACGCCGAGTCGACTCGGGCGAGATGGCCTTTGCCCTCGCGCTATACCCCGTGAGCATGGAACAGCTTATGAATATCGCCGACACCGGCAACATCATGCCGCCTAAGACAACGTGGTTCGAGCCCAAACTCCGCTCGGGCCTCGTAATACATCCTCTTGAATAATACAAGTTTCACAAGTATTCAACTTGCTCACTGTTAGTAGTCTTTTGGTTATAGTTTGATAAATGCCAACCTTTAAACGATAAACTATTAACAGTGAGCAAGTCTATGACTTGCAAAACTTAAATTGAATAATATGAAACATTTCGCACTCCCTGCCCTGCTGTTGCTCATGTCTACAGCAGGGTGGGCACGTCAGCACATGCCTCTCGACGGCGTGTGGCAATTCGGCTATGGCGACACCGTCCGTTACGACGACACTATCATACTCCCCGGCTCGATGCTGACCAACGGCAAGGGCAACGACGTGGGGGTCGACACCAAATGGACCGGCTCACTCTACGACATGTCGTATTATCATGCCGACATGTACGAGCCCTACCGCCAGCCGGGTAATATCAAATTCCCGTTTTTCCTCACCCCTGACAAGGAGTACGTAGGCAAGGCATACTACCGACGCACCATAAATATACCGTCAGACTGGAAAGGACAGAAAATACTGCTCACCCTCGAACGCCCGCATATCGAGACTATAGTAAAAGTCAACGGCAAGACCGTGGGCCACGACATGTCGCTGTCGACACCGCATGTATTCGACCTGACCGCTTATGTTACCCCCGGGGACTCCGACACTCTCGACATCGAAATATACAACGGCATCGAGAACGTCTGCGTCGGCCAGGACTCGCACAGCGTGACCGACCAGACACAGGGCAACTGGAACGGCATCGTCGGCGACATCGCGCTCTCGGCTGTCCCTGCCGGCCAAAGCATCGGGCGCGTGCGCATATATCCCGACGCTGCCAATCGCACGGCCACGGTCAAGGTGCTTGTCGACGGCGGCTTATCGGGCAAGACAAAGTCGTCCGTCACTGCCTCGCCGCGCAATTTCAAAGGTCGCACCGTCAAGGCCACCAAGCCGTCGGCCATAGTGGGCGATACCCTGCTCTTCAAGCTCGACATGGGTAAGGATGCCCGCCTGTGGAGCGAACACCACCCCGACCTCTACAACGTTACCGTCACAGTCGGCGACGACAAGGTAAGCACTGTCATGGGCCTACGCGACATAGCCGTCGGCACTCGCCAAATCACCGTCAACGGCATCCCGGCACTGATGCGCGGCACGGTCGAAAACTGCTGCTTCCCCCTCACCGGCTACCCACCGACCGACGTGGCATCGTGGATGGCGGTATTCGAGAAATGCAAGGAATACGGCATCAACATGATGCGTTTCCACAGCTACTGTCCGCCCGAGGCAGCCTTCACAGCCGCCGACTCGGTGGGCATTTACCTTCAGCCCGAAGGCCCGTCGTGGCCCAACCACGGTGTAAAGCTCGGTGTCGGTATGCCGATTGACAAATACCTCCTCGACGAGGGGCGGCGCATCATCGACACCTACGGCAACCACCCCTCCTTCGCAATGATGGCCGCCGGTAACGAACCGGCCGGCGACTGGGTAGAATACTGCGCCGACTGGGTAAGGCAGATGAAGGCCTACGACCCCACCAAAATCTACAGCGGCGCGTCGGTAGGCGGTGGCTGGCAGTGGGACTACGGCAGCGAATACAACGTGAAAGGCGGCGGTCGCGGCCTGACATGGAGCAAGCGCGCCCCCGGGTGCGACGACGACTTCACCGCCGACATACTGCACCCGCGCAATTTCGCACCCGCGCCGGGCAGCAACGATACCGTCAACACGAGCCCCATCCTCGCCCACGAGCAGGGCCAGTGGTGCGCATTCCCCGACCTCGACGAGACCTCGCAGTATACCGGCCCGTATAAGGCCCGTAACTTCGAAATATTCCGCGACATGCTCTATAACAACGGCATGAAGGGCTTGGAGAAAAAATTCCTCGACGCCAGCGGACGCCTGCAGGCCCTATGCTATAAATACGAAATCGAACGCAACCTGCGCACGCCCGGATATCCGGGCTTCCAACTCCTGGCGCTCAACGACTATAGCGGCCAGGGAACGGCCCTCGAAGGCGTGCTCAATGTATTCTGGCGCGAAAAGGGATATATCGACGGCCCCACATGGCAACAATGGTGCGCGCCGGTCGTACTCTTGGCGCGTCTGCCCAAGTTCGTCTACACCAATTCGCAGACACTCACCGCCCCAATCGAGGCCGTGAATGCCACCGAACAGGTCATCACCCCCACGACGCTCTACTGCACCGTGAGCGATGCCTCGGGCAAGGAAATATGGTCGCAGACGCTCGCTAACACCGACATCGCCATAGGCAAAGACAACAAGCTCGGCACGCTCTCGCTGCCCCTTGACAAGTTGCCATCGCCGGCAAAATACACGCTCTCGGCCAACATGGCCTACGGCAACGATACCGTGACAAACACGTGGGACTTCTGGGTTTACCCCGACCGCGTAGACACGTCGGTGCCCGACGGCATACTCGTCACCGACACCCTCGACGACAAGGCCCTCGCCACACTGCGCGGCGGGGGCAAGGTGCTGATTACCGCCGCCGGCAAGGTGACCCTCGGCGACGACGTGGTGCAGCACTACATGCCGGTGTTCTGGAATACGAGCTGGTTCAAGATGCGTCCGCCCCACACCACCGGCGTAAGCATCGACACCTCGCACCCGCTCTTTGCCCACGGCTTCCCTACCGACGACTGGAGCAACCTCAACTGGTGGGAACTTGTAAACCGCGCCCAGGTAATCAACCTCGTCGACCTACCCAAGGAATACCAGTCGCCCGTACAGCCGATTGACACGTGGCACCTGAGCCGCAAACTCGGTATGCTCGTCGAGGCCGAGGTAGAGGGCGGCAAGCTGCTGATTACCACCATGGATATCGATAGCAATCTCGACCGCCGTCCCGTGGCACGCCAGATGCGCCGGGCCATCTTCGACTATATGGCAAGCCCCGACTTCGCCCCGACGATGGAGCTGCCCGCCGAGCGCATAGCCGACATGTTTACCAAGCGTACACCGCCAATCCAAATGTACACTAACGACTCCCCCGACGAGCTCAAACCCAAGTTTAAATAAACTGGTTTAAGTTTCGCGAGTCTATGACTTGCTCACAGTTAATAGTTTATCGTTTAGTGGTTAGTTTTAGATAGCTGATTGTTATCACTGAAACTTAAATATACTGAGTTTCGTAAACCAAACTAATTGCTTATCAGGACAGTCGTCGGAGACGACGCCATGTGTGAAACCCATGATTTTTCATGGGGAATTTACAACCAAGAAAATATCCTCGGAGAGGATGCACCGTATTGCAGTGCGACCTCTCCGAGGTCTTTTTAAACTCTAACGACCAAACATAATAGAAATACTAATTAGGGATATTCAGTAAATGGCGTAAAATTGAGGTTGTGAAATGGGCCGAGGATGCGATATATGCCCCGATACA
>VSPF01000083.1 GCA_009775195.1 Muribaculaceae bacterium | reverse complement strand
TTGGTGGCCTGACGCTGCGAGTCGTTGAAGTATGCGGGCACGGTGATTACGGCGTCGGTCACAGCCTGGCCGAGGTAGTCTTCGGCGGTCTTCTTCATTTTCTGAAGAATCATTGCCGAAATTTCTTGGGGCGAGTATTCGCGTCCGTCGATGTCGATACGCGGGGTATTGTTAGCACCGCGCACTACCTTGTAGGGCACACGTGCGATTTCGTTCTGAACTTGGTCGTAAGTCTCGCCCATGAAACGTTTGATAGAGTAGATGGTGCGAGTAGGGTTAGTCACGGCCTGGCGTTTTGCGGGGTCGCCGACCTTGCGCTCACCGCCGTCGACAAATGCCACAATCGAGGGGGTCGTACGGTGGCCCTCGCTGTTAGGTATCACTTCGGGGGTGTTACCCTCGAGAACTGCGACGCACGAGTTGGTGGTGCCAAGGTCTATGCCAATAATTTTTCCCATAGTTGTATGTCTTTTATATTTTTTATATTAATATTTTTCGTTTGGTTGCACTACTAACTAAACAAATCACGTGCCAAAAAAGTTGACTGCCACTTTGTCAGATTTCGATGTTCGATGACAAGTGGCAGTCATATCAATGCCGGTTGAAAAAATTCATGATTTTCTCCCACAGCGACGGTGGTTCAGTGCGCACATGTACGCTGACACGCGATGATTTGCGGTTGAGAAATATTATCGAGGAATGTAGCACCACTGCCACCCATTCCTCGAACGGCACTATGGCATGTATGCGCTCGAGGGGTATCCGGTGAAAGGGCGACGACGGGTCGATGCTGCCAATTACCAATGAGTCTACAGGGCCGTCCATGTCGATATTGATATTATGCCAGGCCGCACACTCAAACAAAAGCGGCATGTCGAGACAGTCGGGACTTTCGGGCAATTTGCGATATTTCTTATACAATGTCTGAATAACTTTCCGGGTAATCATGTGCGTGACCTGTTTAATAGGTTAATTTCCGACGGCCTTTTGCCGACGGTCTGAATTATTAACTTACAACTTGCAATATTGTTTGACTATGAAGTCATATTTTGCGCACTTTTTGCAATTGTAACACATATGTAACAAACACGTCACACACATGACAAAATTGGTCTGACAGCCCCACTATCCGACATGGTCATCAGGCCAATACGCACTGCAACTTTACTTTATATATTTCTCTACGTCGGCCACGAGCTCGTCGCCTTGCTTGTCGCGGCTGAGTATGGTACCGTCGGGGCCGATGAGCAATATGCAGGGTATGCCCATGATGCCGTAGAGGTCGGTGGGCACGGTCTGCGCGTTGATGATGTTGGGCCACACGAGGCCGTGCGACTTGATGGCGGCAAGTGTGTTTGCCGGTTCGTCCCACACAGCCACACCTACAATGTCGAGACCCTTGTCGTGATACTTGGCATAGAGGTCTTTGAGCACGGCAGCCTGACGCATGCACGGGCCGCACCAGCTTGCCCAGAAGTCGACGAGCGTATATTTTCCGGGCTTGATGTAGTCGCTCAGTCGCTCGGTCTTGCCATCGTATGTCACCTCGAAATCGGCATATTTCCTGCCGGGCTGCGTAGCCTCGCGCTTTTCGGCGGCGGCAAGCATGCCCTGCACGCGCTTGTATTTGGCAAAATCGGGATATTTGGCCAGTTCGGCACGTATTTCCGATGCCGGGGCCTGGGCCATGTCGCTCTGCAAGAACAGATAGTAGCCGAGCGGATTGTCGCGATTAGACTGCATGGTGCTGTCGACCAGGGCCTCATAGCGGGCATACAGAGTCTTTTGCGCGGCTTCGTCGGCACCCTGGAACTGCGAACCCAGTTGGCTGATTTCGCGCCCGAGCTGCCTTAGCTGGTCGTTGAGCATGGTGCCGAAGGCTCCTTCCTTGTCGTTGAATGAAATGGTGCCAGATTCGAGTATAAAGACCGGCAGACGGCCGCCGTCGACCACTACGCGCGCAAGGTATGGCTCGTCGACCTCGCCTTCGAACGTAGCCACGCCGTCGGCAACGAGGACGCTGTCGACAGTGGCACCGGAGTCGAAGTTGACCAGGCGCGCCATAGCTCCGTCGTCGTCCTTACTCAGTGGTGTGATTACTTTATAATGCTCAGCCGAGGCCGCACCGGCGGCAAGCAGGGCGGCAAGTGTCAGATATTTCAAATTCATAGTCATACACAAAAGAGTCGGGACCGCAGCAAGCCACGGCCCTGACGTGATTTTTTCAGTTCAAGAGTGAAGCGGGGATTTTATTTCTTTACTTTATACTTCTCGAGTTGGCGTTCGGCAGCCTCGATAGCCAGGTCGAGGGCTTCTTCGAAGCTGTCGGCAATCTTGGTTGCCACCACATCGTCGTGGCCGGGGACAGCTATACGCACCACGACCTCTTTATTCATGGCTGTTTCGGGTTTTACGACCTTGAGGGTGGCATCGAATACTGCCAGGTCGGGATATCTGCGGGCAAGGCGGTCGGCCTTCTTGTTGATGAAGTCGGTGAGGCGGTCGGCGATTTCGAAGTGGATAGCCTGAATTCTTACTTCCATAGTCAATCCTTTTTTAGTGCACGTGGGTGTGCGAGTTGATAATTCTTTTTAAGTTCTCTATATGAAAGATGGGTGTAACGCTGCGTCGTGGCAAGCGAAGCGTGCCCAAGTAGTTTCTGTACGGCAGCCAGGTCGGCCCCGTTGTTGAGCATGTCGGTGGCAAAGGAGTGCCGCAGGGTGTGTGGCGAGCGGCGCGAAGCCTTTACGTCGGCGGCATCGAGGGTCGTGCGCACTACCTTGTAGACCAGCCCGTAGTAGAGCGGGTCGCCGCTTTCGCGCACGAAGAAAGCCCCGGAGCCTCCGTCGGGCACCAGGTTGTCGCGTAGTTGGCGGTAGTGGGTAATCATTTGGCGTAATTCTTCTCCGAATGGGATTATTCTTTCTTTATTACGCTTGCCGAGCACTTTTAGTTCGCCCGTATCGGTATTTACAGCTACGTCGCGCAGCCCCACCAGCTCGGCCGCACGCATACCGGTGGTATAGAGCATGGTCACAATCAGGTCGTTGCGCACGGCTTCGAAATCGCCGGATGCCTCGTCGCCGCCATAGCTGTCGATAATCGACGTTATTTCGTCGCGCGGCACAAACGCCGGCAGGGGCTTGTCGAGCTTGGGGCCGCGCAGATTTGCCGTCGGGTCGACCTCGAGGCCGTAGCGCCGCTGCAAGAAATGGAAGAAGGCCCTCAGCGACGATTCCCTACGTGCCAGCGAAGCCCCCTTGAGACCGCGCTGAGCCTCGTAGCTTATCCACAGGCGCATGTCGGCAAGCGTCACCCCTGCAGGGTCGTCGTCCTTGCCAAGCTCGGCACCGAGGAAGTGGCGGAAAGCAGCCAGGTCGGAGCGGTAGGCCCTGACCGTGGCCGGAGACTTGTTGACTTCGGCAGACAAATAGTTGAAGAACGCGCTATAAAGCATAAAACGTGCCGCCCACCGCTGATAGCCATTGACTGGCGCGGTGCGTGGCACGAATTTAATCACTTATTCTGAATTATCCAAATAAATGATTAAAAGATTGCCCCGAAAAGATGAAATATCACCACAAACGGGCGCAACCCTTCAGTAAGTCGGAGGCGAGATTATTCTTCGACGGCACGCAGGTGCTGAACATATACCGCCTTCATCATCTTCTTACGGTTGGTGACAGACGGTTTTTGGAAAGCCTGACGGCGGCGAAGTTCTTTCACGATGCCGGTTTTCTCAAATTTGCGTTTAAATTTTTTAAGAGCTCGTTCGATGAGCTCGCCTTCTTTTACTTGTACGATTATCATATTATGTTGTTAGATTTTGTTGTCGCTTGTAGTTTAGCGGGGCAAAATTACAAAAAACATTTTACCCACACAAATTTATGTGAAATTTTTCGACAATTTTTTCGACTATTTTTCAGCGGTAAAGGCCGTAATTGGCATCACTCTTCATATAGTCGATGCGCTGGTCAATCCACTTCTCGAGCGTGGCCAGGTTGGTGCGGAAATCAAACGAGCCGACAACCCTGTATTTGCTGGCGCTGTCGCGGCGCGATGGCCACAGCAGGCCGTTCTCTTTAGCCGAAGGCTCAATCAGGTTGGCATACTCGGCGATAAAGGCTTTCAGCTCGGGATAGCCATCCTTGACAAAGGCTTCGAATTTGGCCTTGAAAAGGGCCCTGAACTCCTGGTTGGCAAGTATGAGCTTGAAGAAAGAATAGCCGTTCGCCTTGCCGTCGGTCTCGATGAGGGGTGTGTTGGCCGGGGCACCTTCTTTTCCGTCGAAGGTAAAGGCCCAGTCAAAGTCCCATACCGGCCCCATGTGGTAGAGCTCGCCGTCGGCAAGCGATTTCTTGTGCATATACACGCTCTTGGGGTGGTGCACCTCGTGATTGCCGCACAGGCAGTTGACCAGGAAGTAGTTGACAGCCGACTCTATATCGAGAACGTCGGCGAGGCTCTGCGATGCCTTGCGCGTGGTCACCGCATTTGCCATCTTGGTAAAGTCGGCCTGCCACCGGGCCAGGTATTCGGCGGCGTCGGTAATATTGGTCACCTCGGGGTCGGCGGCGAGTTCGTCGAGGTCGGGGTCTTTGACCATGACGGGGATGTTCTTGCCGCTCCAGGTGTAGCGGAACTTGTATGCCTCGTCGTAGTTCGTGTCGAGTTCGAAGAGCATGCCGGTGGTCTCGTCGATATCCACGCTGCCGCCGCCGATGCCGATTTTCTCGGTCATGACGTACTGGCCCTTGTCGATACCATTGAGGTACACCTTGACGGGCACCGTATGGTTGGTATATGGCATACCGAAATAGCGGGCCAGCCACAGGGCTATGGCGTTGCGCATCAGGGTGCAGTCGATATTATTGGCAAGCAGCGCGAAAGTCTTGGCCTTGGGCAGGCCGCAGACCGACTTTTTCTTCGCCATTTTGAAGCGGTAGGGCTTCTTGTCCATATTCCACGTAGAGTTGCCGCGCCCACGGAACTCCACCTCCTGCTCCTCGAGGTCGTCGTACATGCCGTTTCCATCCATATATAATATGGCTTTTCTCACATCGTCCTTCGCGCCCTGCAGCTCGGTCCAGTCGGGGTAGTCTACGAGCCTGACGTGGATTTCGGGGAGCGCGGTGGTGCGCACCACGCAGCTGTCGACCGTCGACATGGGGTATACCGCCCTGCCGGCGTCGGTGGTGACCATCATCAACTGGTTCTCGAAAGCTATATTGGTCACCTGCGAAGCCTTGTAGGTGTTGAAGCCCTTGTCGTTGCGGTATACATGTATATGTTCGTGCCCCTGGGCCACGAGCGATATGGCACTAAGCGACAGTGCCGCCATCATCAATATCTTTTTCATCGTCCGAGCATGATTTTTACCGAGTGATTACCATAAGTCAGCAGGTATATGCCGCAAGGCAGCGACGCCGTGTCGAACAGGCATGTGCCGTCGGCGGCAGCAGCCGAAGCAGCCACGAGCCTCCCGTCGAGGGCATACAACGAGGTGCCGGTGCCCTCGGGCAGTCCGCGCAGCTCCAGTCGGCCGTCGCTACATATTATGGCAGCCTCGCCGGCAGCCGCGTCCTCGATGCCCGACCACACGTCGCCGGGAGCCTCGGCTGTCGAAAAGGCCCAGTGCCACACCTCGTCGGCGGGCAGGCTGACATAGCCCAATGATGAAGTAAACACAAGTGCGCCATCAGAGATTTTCGCAGTCACTGCCCGGTCAAGGCCAATCTGCAGGGCCGAGCCGTCGCGACGATGCACCACTACGCTTTGGTAAGCAGCCGAGGCCCACTGCGTGCTCAACGACGCCATGGCCAGGGCGAGATATAGGAATTTCTTTTTCACAGTTAATGATTCGGTTGGTATTAGAACACGCAAAAGTATATAAATTATACCAATACCGGGTACACTATTCACGCCAGAAATATGAATAATATCGACCCGGAAGTGTTAAAAACTTGTTTTATGCCAATTCTATTTGGAAGATTAAGATATATTTTATTAATTTTGATGCTTTTTATACAACGCACCGAATGTTATTAAAAAACCAAAATAGAACTGAATGAAAACAAGACTGTTTTTACTGCTATGCCTTGCAATATTGCTACCGGCGCTCGGGGCGTCGGCAGAAACGCTGCTCGGCGTCGTGGTCAACGGCAACACCGGCAGCCCCATCTCCGGGGCCACAGTGACGCTGAGGGACCAAAAAGTCCAGGTCACGACAAATTTCAACGGCCAATTCCGTCTCACAGCCCCCGACAAAACCGGCTCAGACGACTATGTCGTAATCATGTGTGACGGCTACGACAGCTTCAGCACCCGGGTCACCGTTCAGGGCAACACCGTCAACATTGGCGAAATCCGCCTGCAGCCCGTAGAAAGCAACAACGATTATTACGGCGACCTCGAAGACCTGATTTTCGACGAAAGCGCCCTCGACGACGACGAAGGTGCCTCGCAGAGCGTGGCCGCACTTACCGGCGCCAACGACAACATATATTACAACACGGCCTCGTATAACTTCGGCCCCATGTACTTCCGCTATCGCGGTATGGACAACCAATACCAGAGCGTGTATATCAACGGCGTGAGGATGAACGACCTCGTTCGCGGTTCGTTCAGCTTCTCTACCCTGCTCGGCATGACCAGCCGCGCCTTCCGCAACAAGACCACCAGCGTGGGCATGGAAGCCAGCAACTATGCCTTCGGCGACATTGCTGGCAGCGTAAACTACAACACCACTACCGACCTCTATGCCCCCGGCTTCAACGGCTCGGTGGCGTTTACCAACTCAAACTACATGGCCCGCGCCATGGCCACCTACTCTACCGGCCTCAACAAAAACGGCTGGGCCCTGACCGCCAGCGCCATAGGCCGATATGCCAAAGAGGGCGTGATGGAGGGAACGTTCTATAACTCGGGCGGCCTCTTCCTGTCGCTCCAGAAAGTGCTCAACAGCGAGAACTCGCTCGTACTGACAGCCTTCGGCGGCCCCACGCAGCGCGCCACCGGGCGTCCGACCGTGCAGGAGGCCTACGACCTCGCCGGCAGCAACCTCTACAACCCCGACTGGGGCTACCAGGACGGCAAGAAACGCTCGAGCCGCATAACCGAGACATTCGACCCCACTGTGATGCTCAACTGGCTCTTCAAGAAAGAAAGCACCACGCTCAACACCTCGCTCACATTCCGCTCGGTTTACTACAACCGCACGGCCCTCAACTACTACAAGGCAGTCGACCCCAACCCGACCTACTATAAATATCTGCCTTCGTACTTCATGAGCAACGCCGACCCCGACAAGAACAACCCCGAGGCTTACGAGTACTACACCGACCTGTGGCTACACGACGAAGCCTTCAGGCAAATCAAGTGGGACCAGCTCTACGAGGTCAACTACCTCAACAACGCCCAGAACGCCTCGCTGCCCGAAGACCAGAAGCAGGGTTCGTCGTATATCATGGAAAACCGTACCAACCACCAGCTTGTGGGCATGTTCAACAGCTATGTCAACACGCGCCTCAACTCGTGGATGACACTACAGGGCGGCGTATCGTTCAACTACACCAAGAGCTCGAACTACAAGACCGTGCGCGACCTTCTCGGCGGCGAGTTCTGGCTCGACATCGACCCCTTCAGCGACCGCGAGATTTCTGTCAAGCCCGACAACCTGCAGAACGACCTCGACAACCCCAACCGCCGCGTGCGCAAGGGCGACCGCTTCGGCTATGACTACGACATACACGCATGGCGTGCCGAGGCTTGGCTGCAAAATGTAATCAACCTGCCCAAATGGGACATCAACTACGCCTTCCAGCTCAGCCACACCCAGTACTACCGCGACGGCCACATGCGCAACGGCCGCGCACAGCAGAACTCGCTGGGCAAAAGCTCGACGCTGAGCTTCGACAACGTGAGCTTCAAGGCCGGCGCCGTATATAAACTCGACGGCCGCAACCAGTTTGCCGCCCACCTTAGCTACGGCACACGCGCACCGCTCTTCGACCAGGTATTCATATCGCCCCGCATCGGCAACCAGACCGTGAGCAATATCGAGAACGAACGCGATTTCTCGGGCGACATCTCCTATATCTGGAACTACCGCCGCTTCCGTGGTTCGGTGACAGGCTTCTATACCAATACCGACAACGCAATCGAGCGCTCGGGTTTCTACGACGACGACTATCAGACATATTGCAACTATGTCATGACCGGCGTACGCCGCGTCTACAAGGGTGTCGAACTCGGCATGGCCTACAAAATCACTCCGAGCGTCACCGCCACATTTGCCGGCACCTATGCACGCTTCCAATACAAGAGCAATCCCGAGGGCACACGCTCGTTCGAAAACGGCATGTATGCCGACACCACCCAGACCGTATATCTCAAGAACTACTACCTGGGCTCCACGCCGCAGTATGCCGCCAACATCGGCATCGACTGGGCCGCACCCAAAAACTGGTTCTTCAACATCAACGGTACCTTCCAGGGCGACGCCTATGTGAACCTGTCGCCGCGCTACCACGAGGCCCTGCCCAAGCTCTACGAAGACTTCGGCAGCTCGCTCAAGGAACTCGAGGCCAAAATCATCGAACTTTCAGCCCAGGATAAAATCAAGAACGCCTTTACCCTCAATGCCTCGATTGGCAAGCTGATTTATATCAACCGCAAGGTAAGCCTCAACATCAACCTCAACGTCAACAACATACTCAACAACCGCGACGTGGTGACCTATGCCTACCAGCAGGGCCGTCTCGACCTCAAGGAGTATAACCGAAACAAATACCCCAACCGCTTCAACTACGCCCAGGGTATACGCGCCTACCTCAACATCGGCGTCCGTTTCTAACCCCATAACCGACAGAAACAATGAAAAAGACATTATTATATATAGCCGCCCTGCTCGGAGTGACTGCCTTTAGTGCCTGCGACGACGATTTCGCCCGCCCGCCGATGGTACTGCCCACGACTGTCGATGTCGAGGCAAACTATACCATCACCCAACTCAAAGACCGCTACTGGCCCAAGATGAGCACGCCCACGAACATAGGCGTCAGTGCCTCGACGGGCGACTCGATGGTCTTCAAAGGCCGCGTGTGCTCGTCGGACGAGTCGGGTAACATTTTCAAGAAAATATATGTGCAGTCGCGCAACGAGAATGGCGACCAGATAGCCATCGCATTCTATGTCAATGCCGAGGACATGTATGCCCAATTCCCCTTCGGCCAGGAAGTGGCAGTGTGGGGCACCGGGCTGACTATCGGCTCGGCCTCGGGCGTACTCGCTTTCGGCGACCCTGCCGACAAGGACTTCTATATGACCGAGGACCGCTTCTATGCCCACGTGGCACGCACAGGCATAGGCATGCCCGAGCCTGACAAGGTAGATACCACCGCCACCACCCTGGCCCACATCGACGAAATCAAAAGCATCAGCGACTCTGTCAAGGTATGGCAGTGCCGCCTGGTGCGGATTGACGGTGTAAGCTGGGTCGAGGCCGGCCAGCCCTACTCTGACCAGCAGTACGGCACAAACCGCTATATCACCGATGCCGACGGCCACCGCCTGATGGTGCGCAACAGCACGTTTACAAACTACTCGAGCGACCCCCTGCCTTATGGCACAGGCAGCGTAGTGGGCATACTCAGCCAGTTCAACAGCAGCCTGCAGCTCACTATGATTGACCAGGAAGGCTGCATCGGTTTCGACAACATCGCCCCCGAACCCGGCCCCGAAGTCGACCCGGCAGGCGAAGGCACCGAGGCCAGCCCCTACAATGTGACCAAGGCCCTGCAGTTAGCCACCGCGCTCAAGGATGGCGAAAAAACAGCCGAGGTATACGTGGCTGGCGTGATTTCGGCAATCAAGGAAGTAAGCATGCAGTACGGCAATGCTAATTACACTATCGTTGACGAAGGCGGCTCCAAGACCATTGGCGTATTCCATGGTCTCTGGCTCGGCGGTGCGAGATTCACAGCCGAAGACCAAATCGCCACAGGCGCCAAGGTGGTAATCAAGGGCATGCTTGCCAACTACAAGGGCAATACCCCGCAACTCGCCCAGGACAACCAGCTCGTCAGCTACAACGGCCAGACGGCAGGCGGCGACACCCCGACGCCCCCGACACCGTCGGAAGACCAGCTCTACTCGTTCCTCGGCGAGAACCTTGCCGAAATGCCCGCCGACTGGACTATCGACAACGTGAACCTCGGCACGGCCGAATACGTATGGTCGTGGAAAGTTTACAACGACAAAGGCTATCTCAACGCCAGCGCATATGTAAACAAGGTGGCCATAGCCACCGAGTCGTACGCCGTATCGCCCGTCATCGACCTCACCGGTGCCACAGGCTGCGCCATGAGCTTCGACCACGCCGCCAAGTTCCAGACCACCCTGCGCAGCATGTGCGGCCTGGTAGTACGCGAAGAGGGTGCCAAGGACTGGACTCCCGTCGAAATACCCACATGGCCCGAGGCCGGTGCCTGGACTTTTGTCAACTCCGGCAGCATAAGCCTGGCGGCATACGACGGCAAAAAAATTCAGATAGCATTCAAATACGGTTCGAGCGCCGACGGTGCCGACACCTGGGAAATCAAAAACCTCGCCATCAAAGGCAAGAAGTAACCGACACTACCCATGAACAAGATAACAAAATATATCACCGGGCTTGCCGCCGCAGTAGTCGTGACGGCAGGGTTCAGCTCGTGCCAGGACGATATCGACACCCCGGCACCCGTAGTCCCCGAGGCCGACGTCGAGGCCAACATATCAATCCTCGACCTAAAGACACGCTTCTGGAGCGACGACACCAACTACGCCGACAGCATCTACGACCCCGACGACGAGAGCCACCGCTTCATCATCAAGGGCCGCGTGATTTCGTCGGACAAGGAAGGCAACATCTTCAAGAGCATAGTCATACAGGACGAGACCGCCGCACTGGCATTCTCGGTCGACTCGTATAACCTCTACCTCAACTACCGCCGTGGCCAGGAAGTGGTCATCGACGTAACAGGCATGACCATAGGCAAATATGCCGGCCTGCAGCAAATCGGCCACAAGTCATGGTATGCCGACCGCAAGACATGGCAGGTCAGCTTTATGGCCTTCCAGCAGTTCAGCGAGCATACCGAACTCAACGGCATGCCCTCGTATGCGTCAATCGACACACTCGTGGCCAACACGTTCTCCGACATACCGTCCGACACCGAGGGCCTGCGCAAATACCAGAGCCAGCTCGTGCGCTTCAAGAACGTTTACTTTGCCGACGGCGGACAAAAGAATTTCTCGGTCTACCACACCAAGGTCAACGAAGAGCAGAACCGCACGCTCGTCGACCGCGAAGGCAACACACGCATCGTGCGCACCAGCGGCTACGCCACGTGGTGCGAGAAGCGGCTCCCGGCCGGCAATATCGACCTGGTCGGCATACTCGGCTACTACAACGACTCGTGGCAGATTTTGATGCTCGACTACGAGGGCGTAATCAACGTAGGCGAGGTGCCCGGCGCGAAGGACAAGCCCTACGACGTGCCCGGCGCAATCAAGGACATCAACAACGGCATCACCGCCAATGGCTGGGTGAAAGGCTATATCGTGGGCGCGGTAGCTCCCGAAGTAGAGACCGTGACCGGCAACGGCGACATACAATGGGAGGCTCCGACGGTCATGACCTCGACACTCGTCGTCGGCCCCGACCCTGAGTGCAAGGAAATATCGCAGTGCCTGGTAGTGCAACTGCCGGCCGAAAGTACCTTCCGCGAGGTGGGCAACCTGCGCGACAACCCCGCCAACCTCGGCAAGCAAATCCTTGTCAAGGGCGACCTGGTTAAGTTTATGGGCACCCCGGGCATCACCGGCAACAGCGGCAAACCCGACCAGTTCGAAATCGAGGGCGTGACAGTAGACACCGGCGAGGTGCCTGCCGGCAACGGCCAGGAAGCAAGCCCCTACAATGTGGCACAGGTGATTGCCAAGGGCGACGCCGTGTCGGAAAGCGGCATGTGGGTCAAAGGCTATATCGTAGGCTCTATACCCACCGGCGGAGCATCGACCACACTCCCCTACACCGTCTTCGGCACCGAGGGCGCGGCACCGTCAAACCTCGTGCTCGCACCCACGGCCGACTGCACTGACCCGTCGAAATGTATACCAGTCCAGTTGGTAAGCGGCAGCGATGTCCGCAAAGCCCTCAACATTGTCGACAATCCCGGCAACCTTGGCAAACTCGTGGCAATCAAGGGCGACCTTGCCAAATATTGCGGCGCACCCGGCATCAAGAATCCTTCAGCCTATACCCTCACCGGTGGCGGCGACACACCTGTCACACCTCCTGCAAGCGGAGCCGAACCGACAGGCGAAGGCACACTCGAAAGCCCCTACAACGTGGCTAAGGCTCTGCAAGTGACTATGGCACTGCCCGCCGACCAGGAGAGTGCCGATGATGTATATGTTGCCGGCGAAATCTCAAGGGTCGATGAAATAAGCACAAACTTCGGCAACGCCACATACTATATCGTTGACCCGGGCTATACCACCGAGTTCTACGTGTTCCGTGGCTACTGGCTCAACGGCGACAAATTCACCTCGACCGACCAAATGAAAGCCGGTGCCAAAGTCGTAGTCAAGGGCAAGCTCATCAACTATAAGGGTAATACACCCGAGTTCGCCAAGGGCAACCAGGTGGTCAGCTACGACGGCGAAAGCGGCGGCGGCACCGAGCCCGACCCGGGTCCCGGCCCCGACAACCCCGAACCCGGCACTCCCGGCGATGCTGTCAACATCGACCTGACACCGTTCAAGGGCCCGGCAGCCACAAACGGCTTCGTAGTTATATCGCCCCTGACCGAGGACGGCTATACCTTCACAGTCAGCAAGGCGTCGGGTAAAAACGACCCAGGTTATTACGAATACACGGACAAAAACACTGGCATAACCGAGGGCACCATACGTCTCTATGCCAACAACACCCTGAACATCAAGGGTAGCACGGCAATTGCCAAGATAGTGTTCACCATCAACACAGCTACCGGCGCTAAGCGTTATGCGACCTTCAGTCCCAGTACGGGCAATGTCGGGGAACAAGCCTCGGGCGATACCTCGATAACCTGGACCGGCAATTCGTCGGACATAACCTTTACCGTCGGTGCGACATCAATCGGCACCGAAGCGGGCAAACCCGGCCAGGTGCACATACAAAAGATTGAAATCTACCCTGCGAAGTAAAAGGTAAAAACGACCAAAAATCGTCGTAGACGACGCCATAAGTGAGTATCCGTCCGAAATAGGCCGGCTTGTACATAGCGTCTTGGGTTGCGAACTTTGCAATCAAAAACGCTATGTTTAA
>VSPF01000082.1 GCA_009775195.1 Muribaculaceae bacterium | reverse complement strand
GGTCTCGGGGTCGGCGCTGCCGTATATTTCGAGGGTGTCGGCCTGCACCTCGCAGCTCTGGCCCTTGCCCATCGACTCTACAAGGCGGCCGGTAACGTGGATTGACGAACCGGTAGTCACGGCCTTTAGCTCTTCGTCGCTAAAACACGACAGGTCGAAGACAATCTGGAGGTTGCGCACAGTCGAGCCGTCGTTGAGGGCCACGAACTGCACGTTTTTGTTGCCACGGCGGGTGCGTACCCAGCCTTTCACGTCGACCTCAGTGCCGATGAGGGCCGGGTCGAAAATCTCGCTTATCTTAGTTCTTTTCATCGCTAAATCGTCTTTTTCTTTTTCAAACCGCAAATATACGCAAAAAACTCAATCTGCGCAAACGGTGATTTCCTGACGGATTAACGAAGACTTTTATAGAAAGCTATTTCACTTTCGCGGTGCTGCTTTATGATTGAAAATTCTTCGCCCATTATCTTCAGGGCAATTTCGGCTACGATGTGCATCTGGGTCGAAAACAAAGCGGGCATCCCATCTTCTTCCGCATAGCGGTTCTTACTGTTATTAATAGCAATTTCAGAGGAATAGAAGGCAGCGGTTGTCTTGACGCCACCCGCGATTAGTTTGTTGAGATGTTCTTTAAGCCAGTTACTCCTGTCGCGTTCCGACATTGTAATACAGTCCCCGAGCATTTCGGGGCTGTCGAAGTAATGGTAAAAAAGCCATATTTCAAAGGCCGGATTACTTATAATCCATCGAATGCGACTATTGCTATTTTGTTCTATAATATATCGCTTTATCTCGTCGCCAAATTCATCAACATCTTGAATTAGATATAACTCGTCGTCGTCTTCGATATGGAATGACTTCCGGTCTTCGGTAACAAATCTTTTATTATTGATAAATTCCTCGGCGAGAGATTTTAATTCGTACGGTTTTAATCCTTGTCCCTTTTTCGACCTAAATGCAATCTTGATAGTCCTGATAGCCGGGTTGTTATGGATAGGTCTGAAATAGTCTTTTTCTCTCTTTGAGCCTCCTGAAAGAATAAAAATGATACGGGTATCAAGAACCGGAGAACCTTTGGAGTAGTGCGACCCCTCGGCTCCTAATCCTGAAATAGGCGATGCTTCTCCACTATATGATACAGCATCCGTCGAGCTTTCCAAGATGTTCTCGGAAGGCTCGTCCTTTGTGTATTTCAGATTATTTATTTTCATTCTCCAGAATGTCGATAGTTCCTAAGAATGGTATTGCCCCAAAGCGCCCATCGAGATAGCCGTTTTCGAGTGACAAAGTCTTGTGAATCTTAAAGTCATTTAGGGAGTACATGCGCGACACTCCCGAAACTTTTTCAATCATCCATACTTCGTCGGGACGTAACAATTCCTGCTGATTAAGCAAGGCTGTTTCGTGGGTCGTGAAAATCAACTGGCCATTTGAATCTGACTCGCCGAAATATTTGATTAATTCCTTGATAAGTACGGGATGGATAGAATTGTCAATTTCGTCTATGACGACTGTCTTTTTGTTGAATATAGCATAGTAAATCGCCGGGACCAAGGTTAGCAATCGGAGTGTGCCGCTCGACTGAGCCTCACATTCCATAGCCCCGACGTAGCCATTTTTCCCGAATTGATAGAAGAGCAATTCTTTGACGGTACGCATCCCGTCTTCTTCAGTTATAGTAAACAACGGAAATTGCCGGTTCATTTTGGCAAAGCTTCTATTTTCCGCAATCTTGGGCGAAGATTCCAGGAATTTTGTAATTGCCCGTTTATCCTCGGCATCGGCATAGGTCAACCATTCTTCGAAAGATTCGTTTCTAATCGACAAATCTTTAATACCAAGCCCGATATTAGAAAAAACGTTTTTGACAAAAGCCATAACGTCGGGCTGATGATTTAACTGCTCGATAAGCCATGGTATCTGATGGCTGACTTCAATGATTTCTAATTGCGTATCAAGCCATACGAAAGCATCGTTGATATAATGATTATCAATTAGTCGCAGCTTTCCGATGATAGATAAAGCTGATAACGAGGGATTTGCCTTTAGTTGTCGCTCGATAATATCGATTATCTCTTTGGTAGCTATTTTATTGCTAAATGTTATCGTGGATAACTGTCTTGAAAGCAGCGGGATACTTTCAGCCTTTCCTAATCCAGAAAGATATAGGGTTTCGTCTATAATCCCTGTTTCATTTATTTCGAAGGTATAGATATATGTTGCAGCCTCATTCCCGAACTCAATCAAAAAGCTCATAGGGCTGCCTTCCTGAACGGGGAGTTTGAATCTACTGCTCTTAAAAAAGGATATTATCGATTCCGGGTCTGAGCCGAGGTTGAATTCGGTTGCAAAACTTTTTATAAATTTTAAAGCACTGATAAAGTTGGATTTACCAGAGCCGTTGGCTCCATATAATGCACACGTTTTCAAGACGGGGATTTTTTCCTCGTCATTATATACATGATGAGTGAAATTCTCTCTTTTAAGGTTGGGAAACATGTCGAATTGGACTTGTTCGGCAAAGGAGCTAAAATTTCCGACGATTAGCCTATAAAGCATATTATATTAGTCATTTAATTTAGTCGCAAAGATAATAATAAAATAAATGCCCGTCAAGTCTTGGCGTGAATTTTTCACGCCTGAAGTCGGCTGTTGCTTTATTCATAGTCGTTATGGTATAACTAAAACCGTACGCCACGGGGCGGACGGCGGACATTATTGTCCGATTTCGGACAGTTGCCAAAATTGTCAATCGCTGATTTTTAGCGGTTTACGAGTTTGGCACGATTAATGTTAGGATTTTATCATCTTTGCTAAGCGAAAAGTTGAAGGCTAAAGTTTAACGAGATTAACGGCTAAAATATTTGCTGAAATAAAAAAACGACAGCTCATTAACCCTTAACCTTTAACCCCTAAACTAAGTGAGCTTGCGAAATTTAACTATATAATAAATGGATAGAGAATTATCAAAATCAGAACGCAACTCAATCCGGCGCAAGCGCCTGATGCCTTACCTGATTGGCCTTGTGGCACTCGTGGTCGTTGTGGCCGCGCTCTTGCTGTTGATGCGCCAGAGCGTCAAGCGCGCCGACCTGTTGGTCGCCACCGTCGATACGGGCGTCATCGAGACGTCGGTCACCGGCTCGGGCAGCGTGGTGCCGGCCTTCGAGGAAATCATCAACTCGCCCATCAACACGCGCATAGTCGAGGTCTACTGCAAGGCCGGCGACAGCGTAGAGGCCGGCACGCCCCTGCTGCGCCTCGACCTGCAGAGCACCGAGACCGAGCTCAACAAGCTCAAAGACCAAATCGAGATGAAACGCTACGAGCTCGAGCAGCAGCGCGTCAACAACTCCACGCGCATGAGCGACCTGGCCATGCAGGTCAAGGTCAAGGAGATGGCCGTCAACCGCCTCGAGGTAGAGCTGCGCAACGAACGCTATCTCGACAGTCTCGGTTCGGGCACCGGCGACCGCGTGAGGCAGGCCGAACTGGCCTATAACACCGGGCGCCTCGAGCTTGAGCAGTTACGCCAGCAGTACGCCAACGAGCGCAAGGTGACCGACGCCGGGCTCAACGTGAAAAATCTCGACATCAACATCGCCGGCAAGAACCTTGGCGAACTGCGGCGCACCCTCGACGATGCGCGAATACGCGCCCCTCGCAAGGCCACGCTGACATACGTCAACGACCAAATCGGCCAGAAAGTGAGCGAGGGCGAGCGCATAGCCATCATCTCCGACCTGTCGCACTTCAAGGTCGACGGCGAAATCGCCGATGCCTTCGGCGACAAGGTGCGCGTTGGGTCGAAGGCCGTGGTCAAGCTCGGCCGCGAACGTATGCCCGGCATGGTGAGCAACGTGACGCCCCTGTCGCGCAACGGCGTAATCTCGTTCTCTGTCCGCCTCGACGACAATGCCAATTCGCGCCTCCGCTCGGGCCTCAAGACCGACGTATATATACTCTGCGACGTGGTCGAAGATGCCTTGAGGCTAAAAAACGGGTCGTACTACACAGGCCCGGGTGTCTACGAGCTGTTTGTCTTCGACAGCGACGACGAGCTTGTGAAGCGCAACGTGCGCCTCGGCGAGAGTAACTACGAGTACGTAGAGGTGCGCGAGGGCCTCAAACCCGGCGACAAGGTCGTAATCAGCGACATGAAGAAGTTCGTCAACTCATCAAACCTAAAAGTCAAATAATTCAAGTTTCGCAAGTATGCAACTTGCTCACTGTTAGTAGTCTCTTGGTCATAGATTATGGTTTGATAAATGCAAATAACAATATTATCAGTAATCACAATTAGCGAACTAAGGCTAACCACTAAACGATAAACTATTAACAATTTGCAAGTCATAGACTTGCGTAATTTAAATAAAATAAACCATGCAATTACGCACATCATTAAAGCAAGTGTGGATAGACGCGAAGTCGGCACCGGCCTATACCGCGCTCTATATCGGCGGCGTGGCCTTCGCGGTGGCCTTTACCATGGTTACTGCCCTGATATTCTACGTGCATATTGCTCCGATATATCCCGAATACAAGCGTGCCAACACGTCGTATCTAAATCAGGTAAGGGTCTTTTGGGGCGACCATGGCTTTGGCAGCGGCATCGGCAAGGCTTTTGTAGAAGACTTTTTGGAAAAATCGGAGAATTGCGAGACATACACCCTCTCCGACATGACGAGAACTGCCGACATACAGCCCGTCGGCGGCGATTATTTCCAGACAAGTGCCAAATACACCGACCCAGCGTTTTTCAAGGCGTACGCCTACGAGTTCGTGGCCGGCAAACCCTTCGACCAGGCCGACTACGACTCGGGACTGCGCAGGGCGGTAGTAAGCGACAAACTTGCAAAGAAACTATATGGCGACCCGGCAGTAGCCGTTGGCAAGGAACTACCCATCGACTTTGCCCCGACCAAGATTGTGGGCGTGGTGCGCGAGGGGTCGACTATCTGCTTCGATTCATACGCACAAGTCTTCTTACCGCTGACACTCAAAGGCGGCCAAGGCTACGGCATGAACAACGCGCCATTTGGACAATATATGGGTGGAATGAAAGGTACGCTAATATTTAAGGACAAGGCCCAGCGCGAAGCCTTCGAAGAAGAACTCAACGAGAAAATCAATAGAGTCACCGCCGGCGATACCTTGAACTGTACGATGACCTATGACTTGCAAACACATATATCGAAGGCATTGCTCTCAGATGACGACGACAGCGGCATGTCGGCCCTCCTCCGTCCGGCAATACTGGTGCTTCTGGTACTGCTAATCATCCCGGCCATCAATATCGGCGGCATGATTAGCGGCCAGATGGACCGCCGCGTTGCCGAGGTAGCCGTGCGACGCAGCTTTGGGGCAACGAAGGACAGCATTACCTCGCAAATCTTGTTCGAAAACCTTGTCCTCACCATTGTCGGCGGCATCCTGGGCCTGGTAGTGGCATGGCTCGTGGTTACCATTGGCCGTCAGTGGATACTCAACTTGTTTATCAACTCGTGGTATCTGGAGTCGGTAAGCGATATTCCCGTAGAACTGACGTCAGAGATGCTGTTCGCACCCTCGCTGTTCCTGCTGTTGCTGCTAATCTGCCTATTGCTCAATATGCTCTCGGCCTATCTGCCTATACGGCTGAGCCTTCGCGGACAAATCGTGAAATCTATTAACCAGAAACGTTGACGATTATGTTTAAGATGATATTTCAAAACCTGCGGTCGCACCGACGCACGTATTTCTGGCTCTTGCTCGAGCTTGTATTGGTGGCCTGTGTGGCATGGCTGACGCTCGACCCAGCCATAGTGTCGCTGTACTCTATGTCGGCCGACAAGGGCTATGACTATGACCGTCTGGTAAAAATCTCTCTCGCAAAACTACCCGTCAGCGAGTCAGACGGTGATGATGCCGATGATTCTGCCGATGTGGCGCGCATACTCGCACGACTGACCGAAGATGAACGTGTAGAAGCGTCTGTCCTGGTCAATTACACTCATCCCGAGAGTGGCGGCATGCAAACCAACGGCATAGCGACCGACAACGAAGAGGTTTATTTTGGCTATATGGTTATACTGATGGCCGACGCACAGCGTTTCTTTAAGACCTTCGGCATATATGATGTCAACACTGGCGATGTGCCCGTGACCGTGCCATCGTCGACCTCCGACGTGTTTATATCCCAGATGCTTGCCGATTACCTCTTTCCGGGTGAAAATCCGGTGGGTCACTATATGGAAGAGAAATCGACCAAGGATTTCGACCCTGCCAAAGACAACCAGCGCATCATAGGCGTTGTCCGCGATGCCGTATATCGCTCTGATTATTTGCGCACACCGATTGTTTATAAATACTCGCCCTCGGATTTCAATATCAATTACAGCAACGTTTCAATCGTCTTGCGCCTGAAGCCGGGTGTCGATGTCGACAAATATATCGGCGACATAGCCAAGGGCATGACACACCGCTTTATGACCGGCAAGATTTATCCCAAGGAACCGAGGTCGTTCAACCACCTGATTAAACAATATTCGCGAGATATCAATAACAAGGTCTTTATCTATGTGTCTGTCGCCATCTTCTTCCTAATCAATGTTTTGTTCGGTATCGCCGGCTCGTTCTACCTGCAGACGCGCCGTCGCAGCGAGGACACGGGCATCATGCGCACATTCGGCGCCACACCGCGCTTTATCGTCGCCGAGATGTTGGGCGAGGGCTTCGTGCTGGTAACACTGGCGTGCGTAATTGGATTTACTCTCTTTGCGATTTTCGGCATTGATACGATGGCCACGACACCGAGCTTCAACGGCGACGCCATAGCATCGGTAAAACCATTGTGGTGCGACAGTAAACTAAGCCATTTTGCCATAGTATCGATAGCGATTTATGTCATAATGCTCATTGTCGTGGCAATAGGCATCTATATCCCGGCCCGCAACATCAGCCGCGTAAACCCAATCGACGCCCTTAGAGAAGAGTAAACTTAAATAAACTTATAAATAAACCCATAAACTCCACAAATATGTCACTAATCAAACTTGAAGGTGTAAACAAAATATACCGCACAGACGAAATCGAAACCGTAGCTCTCGAAAATGTAAACATCGAGGTCGAGAAAGGCGAATTTATCAGCGTCATGGGCCCGTCGGGCTGCGGCAAGTCGACACTGCTCAACATCGTCGGCCTGCTCGACACCCCCACCAGCGGCACCGTCACCATCGACGGCACGACCCTGGGCAAGATGAGCGACAGCCGCCTGGCGGCCTTCCGCAACCAAAAGCTGGGCTTCGTGTTCCAGAGCTTCCACCTCATCAACTCGCTCAACGTGCTCGACAACGTGGAGCTGCCGCTAATCTACCGCTCGATGGGCGCGTCGGAGCGCAAGGAGCGCGTGCGCCAGGTGCTCGACCGCGTAGGCCTGAGCCACCGTATGCGCCACATGCCATCGCAGCTCTCCGGCGGTCAGTGCCAGCGCGTAGCCATAGCCCGCGCCATCGTGGGCAACCCCGAAATCATCCTCGCCGACGAACCGACCGGCAACCTCGACTCTAAGATGGGCGCCGAGGTGATGGAGCTGCTCCACTCGCTCAACAAAGACGACGGACGCACAATCATGATGGTAACGCACAACGAGCAGCAGGCCCGCATGACCGACCGCATCATACGCTTCTTCGACGGCAGACAGGTGTTCTGAAATTTATAAATCGTAACAAATTGAAAACAAACTATATAAAACAGGCATGGATGTCGCTGCGGCAGCAGCCGGTGGTGAGCATAGTGAGCATCATCGGCACGGCCCTGGCCATATTCCTGATTATGCTCGTGGTGATGATAGACCAGGTGAAGTACGAACCCTTCGCCCCCGAAAGCAACCGCGACCGCTGGCTGGTGCAGCGCGGCGGCTCAATAGGCAACAAGGACTGGGGCGACGGCAACTCCAACGGCCCCCTGGGCTTCAACACCATCAAGCAGACCCTCTACCGCATGGAGACCCCCGAGGCCGTCACGGCCTTTGTAATCAGCACCGAGACCGCCACTGTGTCGGTGGCAAACCAGGCTGCTACCGCCGCCCAGTTGCTGCAGACCGACGACGGTTTCTGGCGCGTGTTCGACTTTACGGTGCTGAGCGGCAAGCCCTACACTAAAGAAGACTTTGACTCGGGGCTGCCCAAGGCCGTCATCACAAAGTCGACGGCGCGAAAACTCTTCGGCACTACCGATGCCGTTGGCCGTGATTTTTCAATCAACTATACGCCCTACACCGTCAGTGCCGTGGTCGAAGACGTGTCGAACCTCGTATCTTACTGTTATGCAGATATATGGGTGCCGTTTACCTCGACCGGCAAGGACAAGTTCCGCTGGTGCGGCTATATGGGCAACCTGAGCATGATAATGCTGGCCAAAGATAAGTCGGATTTCCCAAAAATCCGCGAGGAATACAACCGTCTCTTCGACGAACTCGACAAGGAAGCCGCCATCGACGGATGGTACTTTATCAAGCGCGACCGCCCCTATACCCAGTTCGTGCAGGCCTTTACGCCCTATGTCAACCTCGAGCCGGATATGGACGCCGTCTATCGCGAGAAATTTATCATCTTCCTCATCCTGCTCATAGTTCCGGCCGTCAACCTAAGCTCTATGACCCACAGCCGCCTTGCGCGGCGTCGCGAGGAAATCGGCGTGCGCAGGGCCTTCGGAGCCAAACGCTCCGAGATTATCGGCAACCTTTTTATCGAGAGCCTTGTAATAACCCTAATCGCCGGTGTCATAGGCCTGGCCATGAGTCTTGTAAGCGGCGTGCTGTTCGACGAGCTGATTTTCCGCCCCCAGAATTTCTGCGACGTCTACAAGGTCACATCGACCTCGGTATGGCAGTTGTTCCACTGGTCGACCTTCGGCCTGGCAATGCTCTTCTGCTTTATCCTCAACCTGCTCAGTGCCACCGTGCCTACAATCAGCGCCTCGAGAATCAACATCGTCAACGCCCTTACGGGGAAAGGCTAAAGTTGAATTTTGAATGGGTCAAATAATACCCCCTATGCAGTAAAAAAATGAAAAAAATTTTATCGATATGGCCTTGTAATGGCCTCTTAAGCATGGGAGTCCTCGGAGAGGACGCTCTTATGGTTAACCCCACGATTATTCGTGGGGCCAACAGCTGCAAGGGAACATCAGTCCTCGGAGAGGACGCCTTGTATGTACGTTGCGTCCTCTCCGAGGACACTACAACTGTCTGCATGACTTACCCCACGAATAATCGTGGGGTTAACCACGGAAGCGTCGTCCTCGACGACTTTTTGAGCATTAGTATCCCAGCCGTGACCCTACAAGAAAAAATGAGGGCTTAACCTTTAACCAAAAACGCAACACAATGAAACGCAAATTATTACGCCAAATATGCAATGAGTGGAAGAGCAATGTGTGGCTCGGTCTCGAACTGGTCATCGTCAGTGTGGTGATGTGGTACGTGATTGACTCGCTGTGGTGCATCTACTCTACAAACAACGAGCCTCGCGGCTTCAATACCGACCACTGCTATCTGATTGAATACGACCAGCTTTCTGACAAGTCGCCCGACTACCGCCCCTACGGGAGCCGACAAGAAGAATCCGACGACTTCCTGAGGCTTTTCGACCGCCTCGGTGGCCGGCCCGAAGTCGAGGCTGTGGCTTGCGGCATGAACGCCTATATCTATAACGGCTCTAACAGCGGCACAGACCTCAATATCGACACTCTTACGAGCAGCAGTGCCGGTTTCCTGCTGCGCCGCGTGGTGTCGCCCGAATTTCCAATAGTTTTCCGCATCGAGGGCACTCGAGGCGAGACGCCCGAGCAACTTGCCGAAATATTGCGCAACAATACCAACGCGATGCTTTGCTCCGACAACCTCTACTACAACTACGGCATCGAGCACATGGACGATTTTATCGGACGCCGATTTGCCAACACCGCCCACAACGACAGTGTGTCCCTCGCGGCAGCCTACAAGGTTGTGCGTTATAACGATTACACCACGCAAAACTCCTCGCGCTCGATGATGGAGACTATGCCGCGAAAATACTATGTCTACAATGCCAACGAGCTCATGGTGCGCGTGAAAGATAACATGGACACCAACTTCAAGGAGAACCTGATGCGCGATGCCACCAGCGACCTCCGCTTCGGCAATTTCTATATATCTAACGTCAAGTCGTTCGAGGATATCCGTGCCAACCACCAGTTGACCAGTGCGACAACGACGCGCAATACCTACGTGGTCATGGTGTTCCTGGCCATAAATATCTTCCTGGGACTGTTGGGCACGTTCTGGTTCCGCACCCGGCAGCGCATCCACGAGATTGCCATCCGAATGGCCAACGGTGCCACAAGCACCGACGTGTTCAGGCGTTTTATCGGCGAGGGCGAACTGTTGCTGACCATCGTAACGCCCTTGGCGGTTATTGTCGACGGGCTGCTGACATATTTCGAGTATAATCATTACTACGGCGGCTACTTCGCGCCCGGGCGTTTCGCCGCTTGCGTGCTGCTCACCTACGCCCTGATGGCCCTGATGATACTCCTCGGCACAGTCATACCGGCCTACCGCGCCATGAAGCTGCAGCCGGCAGTGGCATTGAAAGAAGAGTAATCCTGATATGAGGAAACAAAAGGACATAAAAACATAAGTTACAAAAAATTTTTTTGTTCTTTTTGCCTTTTTGTCCTTATGTTTCCTCTTATCAGCGAATTATCTGCAAGTTGTTAGCAAATTATCGATAAAGTTATTAGAACTATGATACGACATATAATGGTAATATTGGTGCTTGCGGCCGCGACGGCCGTAGGCACCTTTGCGCAGACCACGCAAAGCATCACCCTCGAAGAGGCTATCATGCTTGCCCGGACTAACAGCGTCGATGCCGCCGTGGCCCTCAACGAGCTGCGCACGGCCTACTGGAGCTACCGCACCTATCGCGCCGACCTGCTGCCCGAGGTCAATTTCAATGCCACCGTGCCGAGCTACCGCAAGAGCTACAGCACCTACCAGCACGACGACGGCTCGTATTCGTTTGTCCGCAACAACTATATGCAGATGACCGGCGAACTGTCAATCGACCAGAACATATGGCTCACCGGCGGCAAGCTGTCGCTCAACACGTCGCTCGACTTCCTCAAGCAGCTCGAAAATCCGCGCTACAACCGCTTTATGTCGGTGCCGATTGCCCTCACGCTGTCGCAGCCCATATTCGGCGTCAACAGCATCAAGTGGAACCGCCGCATCGAGCCCGTGCGCTATGCCGAGGCCAAGGCATCGTTTATCAGCGCCAGCGAGGACGTAGCCCTCAAAGCAATACAATACTTTTTCAACCTCCTACTGGCAAAAGAGAACGTGGGCATCGCCTCGCAGAACCTTGCCAATGCCCGGAAACTCTACGAGGTGGCCAAGGCCAAGCGCGAGATGGGGCAAATCAGCAAGAACGACCTGCTGCAGCTCGAGCTCAACCTGCTCAACGCGCAGTCAAAGGCCACCGACTGCGAGAGCAACTACCGCTCGTCGATGTTCCAGCTCAGGGCATTCCTCGACCTTGGCGAGGATGTGACGCTCGACCCCGTCGTACCTACCGCAGTGCCGTCTGTGCTGGTGAGCTATCCCGACGTGCTCGAGAAGGCCCATGCCAACAACAGCTTTGCCAAGAACATACGCCGCCGTCAGCTCGAGGCCGACTACGCCGTGGCAAAGGCCAAGGGCGACCAGCGCGAAATCACCCTCTTCGCACAGGTGGGCTACACGGGCACTGCCGACCGCTTCGGCCCGGCATACGACCGCCTCAAAGACAACCAGATAGTCGAAATCGGCTTCAAAATACCCATACTCGACTGGGGCAAGCGCCGTGGCAAGGTAAAGGTGAGCGAGAGCAACCGCGAGGTCGTGCAGAGCCGACTGCGTAAGGAACAAATGGACTTCGACCAGAATATATTTATCCTCTGCGAGCGATTTAACAACCAGCAGCAGCAGTTGGCCATATCGCTCCGCGCCGACACCATCGCCCAACGCCGCTACGACACCAATGTAGAAACCTTCCTGATTGGCAAGATTTCGACCCTCGACCTCAACGACTCGCAGGTGAGCAAAGACCAAAGCCGCCAGGACTATATCAACCAGCTATATCTCTACTGGAACTATTACTACCAACTGCGCAGCGTGGCCCTGTGGGACTTCGTGACCAACAAGGATATAGACGCCGATATCGAGAAAATTGTAAAACGATAGTCGTGAGTGTTGAGTTTTTGATTATTTTTGTACTATGATACTGATTGTCGATGATGATGCTGCCGTTCGCCTGTCGCTCAAGCTGATGCTCAGACGCGAAGGTTACGAGACCCGCGAGGCTTCGTCGCCCGGCGAGGCAATGGAGATTGTGCGCGCCGCCTCGCCCGAGCTGATAATCCTCGATATGAACTTCTCGCGCGTCACCACCGGGCAGGAGGGGCTGCACCTGCTGCGCCAAATCAAGATTTTCCGCCCCTCGGTGCCCGTAATCCTCATGACCGCCTGGGGCAGCATACCCCTCGCCGTTGAGGGCATACATGCCGGGGCGTTCGACTTCATCACCAAGCCTTGGGATAACCAGGCCCTGCTGCGCCGAATAGGCGTGGCCCTCGAGCTAAACTCCCCGGCCGAGGGTGGCGACGAGAGCGCCGACTTCGACCGCTCGTTTATCATCGGGCGTTCGGCCGGGCTGCTCAACGTGCTCGACACCGTGAAGCGCATCGCCGCCACCGATGCCCCGGTGCTGATTATGGGCGAGAACGGCACCGGCAAGGAGCTAATCGCCGAGGCAATACACCGCAATTCGCGACGCCGCCCGGGGCCGATGGTCAAGGTAAACCTCGGCGGCATACCGTCGTCGCTGTTCGAGAGCGAGATGTTCGGCCACCGCAAGGGGGCTTTTACAGGTGCAATAACCGACCGCGACGGGCGTTTTGCCCTTGCCGACGGCGGCACGATTTTCCTCGACGAAATCGGTGAGCTCGACCTCAACTGCCAGGTGAAGCTGCTGCGCGTACTCCAGGAACATACCTACGAACGTCTCGGCGACTCGGCCCCGCGCACTACCGACGTGCGTGCCGTATGCGCCACAAATGCCGACCTGCCGTCGATGGTGGCGGCACGTACTTTCCGCGAGGACCTTTACTACCGCATCAACCTGATTACCGTCACGCTTCCGCCCCTTCGCGACCGTGTCGACGACATACCGCTGCTTGTCGACCACTTCGTGGGGCGTCATTGCGAGGCCACGGGGCGTCAGCGACCGGCGATTGCGCCCGATGCGATGGACTTCCTCAAAACGCTGCCATATCCGGGCAATATACGCGAGCTCAAGAACCTGGTCGAGCGCACGCTCTTGGTGACTCCGCGCGAGTCGCTGACTGCCGCCGACTTCCG
>VSPF01000081.1 GCA_009775195.1 Muribaculaceae bacterium | reverse complement strand
GCAATCCCTCTCTCCTTGCTAAGAGATGTTGCAGATTATCTAGTCTAGTTTTGCACTTCGATTTAGAATCTGCAATTTTTTAAGTTATTTAATCGAGGTTAAGGGTCAGAACATCACCTTGGCTGTCTTGTTGCCACGACGCTCGATATATATGCCGTGCTCAGGATTGTCTACCCGTATGCCCTGGAGGTTGTAGTAGACAGGGGCAACATTTTCGACATCAACATCCTCGATGCCGCTGACACCGAAATATTGTTTGTAGGTATTACCGTCTACCTCGTATACTGCCCACCATTTGTTCATGGCTATGGCCACATCGGTAGTCAGGCACACGTTGTGCTCATAGTCGTATTTACCGTCGTAAACGATTATGCTGCCATAGTCGGCCTCGGTGCGTTCGATAAGCGAGTTCATCATGGCTGTCATGTTGGCCCCGCTGATATTATTGCCATAGCAAAGTACCTGTTTGAGATTCGGACAGTTCGAAAAATCAAGCGTGGTCAATGCATTGTCGGCAACATTGAGTGTCACAAGGCCGATACTCTGGCTAAGGTCGAGCGAGGACAGGCCGGAGCCGAACATCATAAAGTAGTTAAGATTTGGTAGACGGGTGATATCGACCGACGCGAGGTCGCACACGGCGCCCTGGATTTCGGTAATATCGCCATAAATCTTAAATTCCTGACCCGGGGTCACATTGAGCTGCATGGCACGGCCCGTCCATTGCGCGATGGTGGCGTTCTCGACAACAGGCATCTGTGTTTCCGAAATATTTTCACCTGCCAGTTCGATTTGCACCTGGTTGGCCGATGCCGTCGTGGCGGCGAGGTAGCGGGTGTCTTCATCACCGGTCGGCTCGCTACCGGCATAGCGTTTGCCGATACCGTAGTTTCCTCCGCCAAAATAGTCCCATACGCCCCAGCCTTTGTCGGTGGCTATCTTGACATCGGTTGTAGTTGCAACATTTTGCTCTGTCTTCGACTCGGTATCGATGATTCGGAGCGCACCATCCTTGCTTGTCGGGAGAGAACGCATGAAATTGGTCATCGCAAAACCTTTGAGGGCGTTATCATATACATTTACCTGCGAAAGGGCATCGCAACCCTGCAGGGTCATGGTCTTGAGCGCGTTTTTCTGAGCCGATACCTCGGTGATAGTCTTACAGTTGACAAGGCTGAGATGCTCGATTTTATTGTCGGAGCAATTGAGTTTGGTCAGGACGGGTGTGCCGAAGAAGCTCAATGCGGTCAGGTCGTTACCCTGGCACTGTAGTTCGTCGACATCGCCATAGATAGTCACCGTCTGCGACGTCAGCGTATACTCGGCAGCTTTGTCAGAGCCAACCTTGACAGGCTCCTTCAGGCCATCGAAACGCAAATCGGCCTGCGACTTGACTATGAGCGACATCTTTTCGCCGACGGCCCGAGATGTTTTGAGAGTAATCTGGTGATTCTCGTTGACCGACGGAGCCACGTCACAGCCATAGTACACTTTGCCGCGAATACCGTTGATTATCTCTCCGTCGTACCAGTCGAGCACGCCCCAGTCTTTCACATCGTGGAGATATGCCACGTTGGCAGCCGTGCAGAGGTTGCCTTCGGCCGGGTCGAGGGTATTGACTATATAGAGGGCGTAGAACGAGGCCCCACCTGTAGGTTTGACTATGGCCTCACAAAAATCATCCATATCCTGACCACTGATTTTGTTACCATAGATACGCAAGTCATATAGTTTTGTATTGGCCGAAAGGTCTACGAACTCAAAGTTATTGTTGTTAAGCCTCAGCTCTTCGACAGCGGTGCATCCGCCAAGCTCGGCCTCGCTAAGGTTATTCTTACCAAGGTCGAGGAACGTCAGTGCCGGAAGTACGCCGGCAACGACACTTTCGAGCTTGTTGCCCGACAGGTCAACTTTCTCCAACTTAGAGTTGGAAGCAAGGTTAATGGCCGTAAGGTCGTTGTTCTGGGCATAGAGGTTTACCAGCGCAGGGCAGTTGGCAACGTCGAGGCTCGTAAGCTTGTTGTCGTTACATTTGAGAATGAACAAGTCTTTGGCACCGTCGATTTTGAGCGAGGTAAGCTGGTTGCCGTACACTTCGGCCTGCTCGAGGTCGCCGGTAACTGTTATCACCGAACCGGGGCCCTTGGAAATATATTCAAACGCAAAATCACTCTTGTCAGCGCCCGTAACAGTCTGGCTGTTGAAGGGCTCAAGGTATATACGCAATTTGGTACCTGCCGGGGCATCGGTGGTCATCGTGATGGTCTGGGCCATACCTGCGAGACCGGTAAGCGCCGCCATACCTACCATCACAGTGCGGAGTAGATTTCTAATCATATTCGTTTTGCTCTTATATGTTGGTTTTTATTAACTTCTCGTTGCAAATGTAATAAATAATTTGCCACTAATCTATGATTGATACAAAATAAATGTTAAATTTCCTGTATCTCACCAACTTTATCTACGGCACCAAACTCACGGCACATAAACTTTTTGACCCGAGCAGATAAAGATACCGTCGGCAGGGTGCTCTACGCAAACTCCCATCAGATTATAATATTTGGCATCATTGCCCTGTGCCTCCACACTTACCATGCCCGATGTACTTTCGCCAAACAAATAACCTACACCCCTTCCATAAAGCGGTGAATCGGCACGCAGACGCATGAAAGTGAGATTGGGCAGCGAACCGTCGGCCTTGCGCGGACGGAGTAACTGGCTTGCATCGAGGCTTTCGAAGTCGGCCTCGCCGACAGCGACCGAGGGCAGGAATGTATTATTTTCGAGTGTGCACAACGATGTGTTGATATTCACACAGTCGGCGTCGGAAAGCTCGGGACGGTACGACAGGTTGTCGGACAGGTGATGAGCATAGCCAGGCACGTCGACCGCCTCGTCGATAGACTTACGGTTGACCATGTTGAAGTTTCGTTTGTTCTGATACGACGAGCAATTCTTGAAATCGAGCCCTCCGAGATGATGATTTGCATAGAAACCGTTTTGCTTGTTAGACCATGCAATGCAGTTCGTCACCACATTTCGCGGCGCCACGGTTCCGGCCTTGACTGTCTTCATGCCGAAACCGCCCGATTTGAAACCGGTACCGTCGCCACGCGACACCAGGTCGGCATCATAGCCGTTTTCCCATGCCCAGCAATTCTCGATAGTCACGGGCGAATTGTTGTTAATCAGGTCGAAGCCGTCGTCGCTATTGCGCCATGCACGACAGCCATACAACCTGTTACCGATATAGTTGCGGCCGTTGAGATGGAAACCGAAGCCGTCGCAGTTGCCGCCATAGCCACCCTCCGACACCGGGTCGTAGTTGTTGTAGGCATCGCAATTGAGCACAAGGTTGTTGCTGCCCTTGGTGGCATATACGCCTATACCCATGCCATCGTGCATGTTGACGCGCTCAATCACGCAGTTCGAACCGCCAAACAAGCCGACGTTGATACTCTGCGTGTGCCCGGTCTGGGTGACCTGTATGCCTACAATATCAAAATCGCGCAAGTGCCAGTAATCGCCATTGACATTGAAGCCCATGACTCGGGCGTCGGGCCTGACTTGCGAAAGGTCGATGACCACATCCTCGCCCGGGTAGCCGCTCAATGTTATCGGTGAGCCGGCTCTGCCGTTTTTATCGAGGTAATACACACAATCATACACCTTTTCGGCACCGCGATACATCACGTCGGCCTCGGTAGGCATATATCTGCCACCGCGAAGATAAATCGTAGTGCCCGGAGTGGCATCCTCGATAGCCTTGCGGATTGTGCGATACGGGGTCTCTTTCTGACCGTTTGCAGCATCATCGCCGTCAGGCGACACATATATTTCGTCGGCAAATACGCCAAGGGCCATCAAACCGAAGGCAAGACTAATCAATGTTTTTTTCATAATTTCAGATTTTGGTTATAAAAAAGCTCCCCGAAAAGACATCGGGGAGCCTTAAAAATTTATCGAGAACCCGTTTAACCGATGAAGTAAGCCGTCATCTGGCTAACCGCTGTCAGGTCGAGCAACGAGCTGTAGAAGAAGCTGACGATACCGAGTACGAGTATGCCGCCAACGGTAATCCACAGGCCCAGGCGTTCGCTAAAGGCCGAGCGGAAGTTGCCAATCACGCACTCGTCTTCGCTGATAAACATTGCCTTCACAACCAGCAGGTAGTAGTAGAGCGACACAATGGTGTTGATAAGTGCGATAAGCACGAGCACGTAGATTGCGGTCGAACCCTGGTTGATGGCGCCGGTGAAGATAAAGAACTTCGAGAAAAATCCGGCGAAGGGAGGAATACCTGCGAGAGAGAACATGGCAAGCATCATCGCTACCGACAGGCGCGGATTGGTCTTGTAGAGACCCTTGTAATCGTCCATCGACACTTTGCCTGTGGCATTCTCGATTGCACCAATCACACCGAAGGCTGCAAGGTTAGAGAAGATGTAGACCAGTACGTAGTACATCAGCGCGGCAAGGCCCATGGCGTTATAGGCTATCACACCGAGCATGATGTAACCCGCCTGCGAAATCGACGAGAAGGCGAGGAAACGCTTCATGTTGCGCTGGCGGATTGCGAAGAGGTTGCCGACTGTGATGGTGAGGATAATCAGCGCATAGAGCATCCACTCCCATACCTGGGAATAGAGGGCACCGAATACCTGGCTCATCACAACGAGGAAGGCAAAGGCGGTTGCACCCTTAGAGATAACCGACAGGTACGAGGTGACCGAGGTGGGGGCACCCTGGTAAACGTCGGCTGTCCAGAGGTGGAAGGGAACGAGCGACAATTTGAAACCTATGCCGGCGATTACAAATGCTATTGCCATTACAAGCAGCGTGCTGTGCTGGCCGGTCAGCGCAAAGTAAATATCGTTGAAGTACATCGACCCGGTCAGGCCATAGACAAACGACAGGCCCAACATGAAGATTGCCGACGAGAATACAGCGGTAAGTATGTACTTGACAGCGGCCTCGTGGCTCTCATAGCGGTTTTTGTCGAGAGCGACCATGGCAGCGAGGGGCAGCGAAGCACTCTCGAGACCAATGATAAACAATAGGAAGTGACGGCCCGAAATCATCAGGTACATGCCGAAGAGAGTGACGAGCAACAGCTCGTAGAACTCGCCGCGACGCATGGTCATATCGGTGCTGTTAGTCCATTTGATTGACTGTATCAGCACGATTACGACACCGACATTGAGGATATTCTTAATTGCTGCCATAACCGGCGAGGTGGCATACATCCCAGCGAAAGCCGAAGTCTCACAGCAGGGAGCGAGGCAATAGCTGCAGAAACCACCGAGGGTGACGAGCAGCATGAGTACCGTGGTAAAGACGGGCAGACTTTTCTGAGCCCCTCGTGGCATGAAGGTGTCGTAGAGGAACACCAGCAGGAAAACGACCAATAGGCCGATTTCTTGCTTCATAGCTAAAAATTGTGAGTAATCCATTGCAATTTATACTGAGGGGTTTACATACCGAGCACGCGGAAAATCTCGGGCGTGAAGGTCGTATTTATCAGATTATTGAAGAAGTTGGGGAAGCAACCGATAGCTGCTACGCAGATAATCAGCGTGGCGGTCGATAGGCGTTCCCACCATGTGGCGTCGGTAAGTGTGCGGTGATGGTCGTCGTATACCGGGCCGAAGAGAAGTTTGCCTACCACGCGCAGGATATAGACTGCCGTGATGACAATCGAGCAGCAGGCGATGATGGTGAAGACGAGCTTGAGCGAACCTGCACCGGCGAGGTATTCGGCCATACCGGCCTTGAACGAACCGACGAAGATGGTCATTTCGGCAACGAAACCGCTAAGGCCGGGGAGACCGAGCGATGCCATACCGGCAATTACGTAGCATACCGACAGGTAAGGCATAATCTGCATCATGCCGCCCATCTGGGTGATTTCGCGTGTGTGTGTACGACCGTAAATCATACCAATAAGTGCGAAGAAGAGAGCCGTCATAAGACCGTGCGAAAGCATCTGCATAATCGCACCGGTCATGGCCGTAGAGTTGAGCATCAGGATTGCGAACAGCACCAGGCCGCAGTGCGACACCGACGAGTAGGCATTGATATATTTGAGGTCGGTCTTGACGCAGGCGCAGAAGGCACCGTAGACAACCGAGATACCAGTCAGGATAAGGAAGATGAACGAAAGTTCCTTAGCGGCGAAGGGCATCAGGTAGATAGCCACGCGGAAGCAGCCGTAACCACCGAGCTTCATAAGCACGCCGGCGTGGAGCATCGACACAGCCGTGGGGGCCGAGGCGTGACCGTCGGGGCTCCATGTGTGGAAGGGGAACATGGCACCGAGCACGCCGAAACCGACAAAGGTCATCGGGAAGAGGAACTGCTGCCAGCCGTGAGGGATGGCGTCGTAGCGCGAAATCTCGAGAATGTTCCATGTCAACTGCTGGCCTTCGGGAGCCGAGTGGTAGTATATGCCGATGAGGCCGAGCATCAGGAAGGCCGAACCGCCCATGAGCATAAGGGTCAGCTTCATGGCCGAGTAGTTCTTACGGCCCGAACCCCAAACGCCGATGAGGAGGTACATCGGGATAAGGGCGACCTCGTAGAACATAAACATGGTGAAGAGGTCGACCGAGATAAAGAAGCCGAACACACCCGTCGAGAGCAGGATGAGCCAGAGGAAGAATTCCTTGGGCTGGGGTATCGTCCACGAGGCGAAAGAGCCGGCGAAGACGATAATCGACGACAGGATGAGCATGGCTATCGAAATGCCGTCGACACCGACGGCGAGGTTGATATGCAGGGGTTCGAACCACGACCACGAGCCGGTAAAGAGCATGGGCTCGGTATTACCGGCGGCACGTATGGCCAGGTATTCCACCAGTACGTAAACCGACAGGGCTAGCAGGGCCAGCGACCCGGTGACTGCAACGGCGCGTATCTGCTTGATGTTGCGGCAGAGACCCAGCCCGGCAAGCATGAGTACCGGTATTACAACAAAGTAGATTAATATATTGGAAAACATCGTAATTACTGATTTTTATGTGTTTGCACCGTCATGTTAGATTAAGCAAAGGACTGTGATACCGCCAAGAGCGAGGGCACCGAACAGATAGTACCACACGTACATCTGTATTTGGCCCGACTGCAGGGGCTTGATAGCCTCGGAAGCCTTGTTGGTAATGGTGGCGAAAGAGTCCATCGTACCGTCGATGATATGGCGGTCGAACCATGCCAAGGGGCGGCAGACACAGCCAAAGATGATGCGGTGGGTGATAAACATATACAGTTCGTCGAAGTAGAAGCGGTGGTAGCACCATGTCCACAGGGCCGGCACGGCGTTGCGGAACTTCTCGGGGAGACTGTTTTCCTTGCGGTACATCACCGTGGCAAGGCCGATGGCCACCAGGGCGACAATAAGGCTGATTGATGCCACGCTCCAGTCAAGAGCCTTGAGGTTGGTAAAGAAGTCGACATGCTCAAACATGGGATGACCGTTCCAGGTAACGAGGTTGCCGAAGGGAACGAAACCGGCCACGCACGACACGGCGGCAAGGATTACCAGCGGCAGGGTCATCGTCCAGGCCTGGTCGTGAGGCTCGTGGTGACCTTGCGGTGTCTTGTGCTCTTTCCACCAGAAGATGAGATAGTAGAGACGGAACATGTAGAAGGCGGTCAGACCGGCGACAGCCGACATCCAGATATACCAGAAAATCGAGTGACCGAAGCAGGCGGTGAGGATTTCGTCCTTAGAGAAGAAGCCTGCGAACGGTATGATACCGGCAATGGCGAGACAGCCTATCAGGAATGCGATGTGGGTCACGGGCATGTATTTGCGCAAGCCGTGCATCTCGGTGTAGTTGTTCGAACCGATAGCGTGGATAATTGCGCCGGCGCAGAGGAAGAGGAGCGCCTTGAACATGGCGTGTGTAAAGAGGTGGAACATCGAGGCCATGTAGCCGAGACCATGGTGGAACTCAGGACGTGCAACGCCGAGCGACACCATCATGAAGGCAATCTGCGAGATTGTCGAGAAGGCAAGCACACGCTTGATGTCAAGCTGCGTGCAGGCAACCATGGCGGCGTAGAAGGCTGTAATCGCACCGACAACTACGATGATGTTGAGCGCGGCCTCTTCCATCAGGTATAGGGGGAAGAGTCGGGCAACCAGGTAAACACCGGCAACGACCATGGTAGCGGCGTGGATGAGGGCCGACACAGGTGTCGGGCCTTCCATAGCGTCGGGAAGCCAAATGTGGAGAGGCATCATTGCCGACTTACCCATGCCGCCCATAAAGATGAGGACGAGGGCCCATGTCAGCACCGAAGCACCCATAAATGTAGGAGCGGCGCTATTGGCGAAGATGCCACGGATATATTCGGCCGTGCCGAGGTTGACCTGGCTTACACCGGCCATGCCTTCGACGGGTATCGAGGTAAGCTCGGTGAAGTTGAATGTGCCGGTATACCACGACAGGGTCAGGATGCCGATTAAGAAGCCGAGGTCGGCAAAACGGGTAACAATAAATGCCTTCTTCGAAGCCGACACCGCGCTCGGTTTTGTATAGTAGAAACCGATGAGCAGGTATGACGAGGCACCCACAAGCTCCCAGAAGATATACATCTGGAAAATGTTGGGGGCCACGACAAGGCCGAGCATCGAGAAGCTGAAGAGCGACAGGAAGGCGTAGAAACGCTGGAAGCCGTGCTCGTACACACCGTGGTGGTCGCGCATGTAGCCGAGGCTGTAGAGATGCACCATAAATGATATGGTGGTAATCACTACCAGCATCATGGCCGAAATCGGGTCAAGCAGGAAACCCAGCTTGATAACCAGCGTGTCGGTAAACTGCAGCCAGGTCTGGTCGAAGACGAGGTATTGCAGGCGTTCGCCGGCACTGTTGATAAAGATATCGGCACCGGAGAAGAAATACTGAAAAGCCGTATAGTAGGCCAGCACCAGGACGGTGCCCATGCCGCAAGTGCCGAGGATACCGGCCACCTTGTGTGTCATCTTCATGCCCAGCAGGCCGAGGAAGACAAACATAAACAGCGGTATGGCCAGTATCAGGATAGGAATCGTAACGTCCATAGTGCTTTAAAATTTCATTTCGTTAAGAGAGCGCACGTCGATATTCTTTGCGGCCCTGAAAATGTTGATGATAATAGCGATGGCAAGCGCAGTCTCTGCTGCCGCGATAGCGATAGCGAAGAGGGTGAAGAACATACCCTCCATCTGCTCGGGGTAGAGGAAGCGGTTAAACACCACGAAGTTGATATCGACGGCATTGAGCATAAGCTCCAGCGATATGAGCATGGCAATCATATTCTTGCGGGTGATGAAACCATACACGCCGCAGCAGAACATCACCAGTGCCGGAACGAGGTAATATATAGCTGTAATTTCCATAGTATCAACGTTTGCGGGCAACGACAACGCCGCCGATTATACATGCGAGCAACAGCACGCTGACAGCCTCGAAAGGCAGCAGATACTGACCATGACCCGAGCCGAGGAGCGCAGTGCCGACCTGTTGCATGTCGGGGGCGTCCATCGCCGGTTTGGAGGCAAATGCCATGCAGCAGCGGCTCACCAGCGCATAACCCGCGATAAGCAGGGTGGCCACGGCGGCTATGGCGCCGAGGAAACGCGACTTAGATGTGAGGCGCTCGGTATTGTCTCCCGGTTTGCTCGTAAGAAGGATGGCAAACACAAACAGCACCACGATACCGCCGGCGTACACCGCAATCTGCACTGCACCGAGGAACTCGTAGTCGAGCATGAAGTAAACCACGGCGGCGGCAAAAAGGGTGAACAGCAGGTAGGTGGCAGCGCGCAAAATCTTGCGCGTGGTGACGGCCATCACTGAGAAGACTATCATCGACAAAGCGACGATAAAATACAAGATTATACTTCCTACTGATTCCATATCGGTTTATTTATTTTCCTCTGTTTTGTCGGGGGCAGCGGCTGCCTTTGCGGCGGCTGCCTTAGCCTTTGCCTCGGCAATCTTGGCCTGGCGCTCGGCCTCGATTTTGGCAAGCTGCTCGGGTGTGGGTTCCGGCTCTTCTTTCTCGGGGAGATAGTTGAGCTGCTTGACGAGCTTAGAGCGCGTGAACACTGCCTGCTCGAAGTCGTTGTCAAACTCTATCGCGCCGGTGGGGCAGTTGGTGACGCAGAGCTGGCAGAAGGTGCAACTGCCAAGGTCGTAGTTGTACTTGACAAGTTTTTTCTTCTTTGTGCCCTGCATGGTGGTCACCATTTTCGACTCGATGGCTATTGTGCCGTTGGGGCAGTTGCGTTCGCAGTTACCACAGGCAATGCACTTGTGGTTGCCCTCGGCGTCGTAGACAAATTTCAACTGTGCGCGGAAACGCTCTGGCCACTTGTGCTCGGTGCGGTTCTCGGGATAGCACTCGGTGATTTTCGGCGTCACGAACTCTTTGCCGGTCACCTTCATGCCTTTTAGAAGGCTCAGGATGCCGGAGCCTAACGATGAAAAGTATTCTGATACACTACCCATTGATATGAGGTCTTGTTGGTTTACTATATTTTATTTAAATCTTACGATTTACTAAGTTCTTAAATTGTCAGTCTCTGCGTTGTCCGCCCACTATGTCGAGTAGCTCGGTGGTGATGCTCTGCTGGCGCAGCTTGTTATACTCGAGCTGCAACTGTTCGAGCAGCTTCTGGGCATTGTCGTTGGCACTCTGCATGGCCATCACGCGCGCCGCCTGTTCGCTGGCACGGTTCTGGGCGAAAGCCTCCTGCATCTGCGACAGCAGGAACATCGGAAGCACCGTGCGGAATATCGTGGCAGCATCGGGCTCGAAGAGATACGGTCGGCCCCCGGCGTTACCCTGGGTGTTGAGCTTTGAGGCACTGATGGGCAGATAGCCGTCATCGACCAGCCGCTGACGACCGGCTGAGAAGAAATGCACATAGAGCAGTTCGACACGGTCGGTATCGCCGTCGAGGAAGCGCGTCTGGAATGTCTCTGCAAAACTTTTTACGGCCTCGCCGTCGCTCTTCGAGTCGACACCGGCGATTTCAGTGCAGGTCAGGCGCGGGTCAGACGCAGCGAGTTTGACAACTGACTTGGCAAGTTTCTTGCCCACCGGCACGAGGTCGATGGCGACATCGTCGCCACACTCCTGACGCAGACGGGCGATTGTAGAAAGCAGCCCCTTGAATATATTCACATTGTATGCGCCGCATAGTCCGTCGTCGCTGCCGAAGGCTACGACCGTGACATGCTTCACGGCCTGGCGCTCTTCGGTAAGGGGCGAACTTACGACGGCGTCGCTGCTGAGCAAATTGCCGATAATGCCCTGCACACAGTCGCGGAAGGGCGACAGGCGGCGCAGTATACCCTCGGCCTTATGCATCTTGGCCGACGATATCATTTTCATAGCGCCGGTAATTTTCTCTGACGAGCCTACCGACCCTATGCGTCCCTTAAGTTCACGTAATGTTGCCATTGGTTTATTATCGGTTTAATCTGCTTATAATGTTCAACCACGGAAACGGGCAGCCACGTCGGCGGCGGCAAGTTTGAGCTTGTCGGCGGTATCGTCCGACAACGCGCCTTTGGCGAGGGCCGCCATGTCTTCGGGATATTTTGCGTGCATGAGCTGCAGGAACTGCTTCTCGAACTCTGCAACCTTGTCGATTGGCACGTTTTCGAGCAGGCCGTTCACACCACAATATATGACTGCGATTTCGTCTTCGACAGGCATGGGGTGGTACTGGGGCTGTATGAGCAGGCGCTCGTTCTTGCGGCCCTTGTCGATGACGCGGGCAGTGACGGCATCCATGTCGCCGCCGAATTTTGTAAATGCCTCGAGTTCGCGGAACTGTGCCTGGTCGATTTTGAGGGTACCGGCGACTTTCTTCATCGCCTTTACCTGGGCCGAGCCACCGACACGCGATACCGAGATACCTACGTTGATAGCCGGGCGTATGCCTCGGTTGAAGAGAGCGGTCTCAAGGAATATCTGGCCGTCGGTAATCGAGATTACGTTGGTAGGAATATATGCCGACACGTCGCCTGCCTGGGTCTCGATGATGGGGAGGGCGGTAAGCGAACCGCCGGCCTTCATGATGGGTTTGAGGGCCTCGGGGAGGTCGTTCATCTGCGATGCCACTTCCTGATTGTCGATAATCTTAGCGGCACGTTCGAGCAGGCGCGAGTGGAGGTAGAAGATATCGCCCGGGTATGCCTCGCGGCCCGAGGGGCGCTTGAGGATAAGCGATACCTCGCGATAGGCAACGGCCTGTTTCGACAGGTCGTCGTATACAATCAGGGCGTCGCGGCCAGTGTCGCGGAAATACTCGCCAATAGCAACGCCGGCAAAGGGTGCGAAATAGCGCATTGCGGCCGATTCGGAGGCGGTGGCGGCAACAACGACGGTGTAGTCGAGTGCGCCGTGCTCGCGGAGCGTGTTGACTATCGAGGCAATCGACGAGGCTTTCTGGCCGATTGCCACATAGATGCAATATACGGGCTTGCCTTCTTCGTAGCCCTTGCGCTGGTTGATGATTGTGTCGATGGCGATGGCGGTCTTGCCAATCTGACGGTCGCCGATAATCAGCTCGCGCTGGCCACGGCCAATTGGCACCATCGAGTCGATGGCCTTGAGGCCGGTCTGGAGCGGCTGCTTCACGGGCTGGCGGTAAATCACGCCGGGGGCCTTGCGCTCGAGCGGCAGGCGGATGAGGTCGCCGCTGATGGGGCCGTTACCGTCGATGGGTTCGCCGAGGATGTTGATGACACGTCCCAGCAAGCCTTCGCCTACGGGTATCGAAGCAATCTGGCCGGTGCGGCGCACGGTCATGTTCTCGGCCACCTCGTTGACGTTGTTGAGCAGGATGACGCCCACGTTGCTCTCCTCGAGGTTCATGGCTACGCCCTTTACGCCGTTTTCGAATTCTACAAGCTCGTTGGCACCCACATTGTCGAGGCCATAGACATGAGCCACACCGTCGCCCACGTCGAGCACGGTGCCTACTTCCTCGAAAGTTATCTTAGAGTTGATGTTTTCGAGCTCTTGTTTCAATACTTGGGATATCTCGCTGGGATTAATCATTGTATGCGGATAACTTGCTGTTGTGTTGTTAGATAAGGTAAGGCTCCGCTATCAGTTTACGAGCTTGAGGCGGAGTTGTTTGAGTTGGCTGCTGACAGAGGCGTCGAGACGCTCGGAGTTTACCGTTACGGTAAAGCCGCCGATTAGCGAGGGGTCGGTAGTATAATTGTACTCAATAGTACCCTCGCCGACGTGTTTCGCTATTATTTGCTCGAGACGTGCGCGTTCGCGCTCGCCCATCGGTGCAGCCGAGCAGATGTCGACGCGGTATATGGCGTTCTGCTGCCTATAGAGGTCGACATAGGCCCGGCAGGGGAGAAGGAAGGAGTGAGGGGGGCGGGAGGGGGGGAGCAACGAG
>VSPF01000080.1 GCA_009775195.1 Muribaculaceae bacterium | reverse complement strand
TAAACATAGCGTTTTTGATTGCAAAGTTCGCAACCCAAGACGCTATGTACAAGCCGGCCTATTTCGGACGGATACCTCGAACGCGGACAACTCGAAAAATTCCAGGCCGGCGAGTGCGTGATAGAAATGAACAAATATTGCCCCGATGTCTTTATCGTGCGCGACGGCATAGTGCGATTTACCGACATGGACAGTGTGCGCGAGCGCACATTCGCCTTCGCCCTGCCGGGCACAATCTTCATGTCGAAGCACTCGTTTGTAATGGGTCAGCCGTCGTACTACTCGGTAGAAGCCTGTTGCGAGACCGAACTATTGCGCATCCGTAACAACGACTACTGGGACCTTGTGGAGCAATATCACGAGCTGACACTCTATATGCTCCATTACGCCTACGGGGAGCTATATTTTCAGGAATACAAAAACGCCACAGTCATCAACGGCACGGCGCGCGAACGCTACAAAAAGATGCTTAGCGACCGCCCGTATATCATAGAGAAGGTGCCACAACGCATAATAGCTTCGTATCTCGGGATTACACCGGAGTACTTCAGCAAGCTCAAACGAGAATACCTTGGCAAGTGAGTTTATCTGATTAGCGCATAATCACCGACACCTTTGCCATTCAAATCAGGACGTCAGCTTCAAAATTTTGCGTGATTGCAAAATTTTGTGGCAAAATAATACCATTCGGACTATTTCTTAAACTAAATTAAGGACGATTGCAAATCATCGCCCTATATTTGCGGCATAATATATTCACCTACCTAAATGTCCGAGGTATGAAATTGCAACACTTAACCCAATCCTTATCAACAGCAGTCCTTGGAATCACGCTGCTGACGGCTCTCTCTCCGGCCAGCCAAGCCGCGACGTCGGCACCGTCGACAGCCTACGGCGTACTGGTCAGCGCCGCCTCATGGACTGACACACCGGCTTTCGGTGTGTACTCATTCAAAGTCTCCGGCACCGACAACACACTTACGGCCATAATGACCGGCGAAGATTACGGGGCAACATTTGGAGCTGTATATGGCAACAACAAGCTGCTGTGTACCAAACCGGGTATGATACTCGGAGGTTCGCCAATCGAAATGGACTACAAAATTTTCGACGGCAAATCGTATGCTGCCATCGACAGCCGGTATGGAGACCCATACCGCACGCTGCTTGCCTCGACTTACGACACGGCCACAGGCCAGACATACGTGTTACTGAAAGACCGATATGACGACACATATTATTTCGGTACCATGGATACATCGTCGGGCTTTCTTACCCAAATATTCTCGGCAAAAGCCGACAAAATGACGGGTTGGCATTCACTCGCCTCTACACCCGAAGGCCGACTCTATGCCATCGACAACAACGGAGTACTTCTAAGCGTCGACAAGAAAACAGGCACGACTACCGAGATTGCTTCGACAGGGCTGCACTCCGAGCTGACCACGTCGGGCGAGATAGACCCGGAAACGGGTAGATATATGTTTATCGCCTGCAATGCCACGAAGTCGACCCTCTACAGCATCGACCTGGCAACGGCAAAGGCCGAAAAGGTCTATGACTTCGGAGACGGCGAACAAATATTCGCCATGCACTTCCAGCAACCGGCTATCACCGATACTAAACCGTCGCCAGTGCGCAGTTTCAATGTGGTATTCGACGGCGAGTCGCTCGAAGGTACCGTCAAATTCAACGCCCCTGTCACCGACGACAACTGGGAACAAGGCTCTGGGCCGCTGACCTATTATGTCTATGTCGACGGCGTAGAAATAGCCAAAGGCGAGACAAGCTATGCGGCCTCGGGCATAAGCGTTCCGGTGAGCGTCGCCGCCCCGGGCCTCTATGAGTTTTCGGCTAAGGTCGTAACTCCGGGAAACGCCGTTTCAGAAATCAGTAAAAAAGAAATATGGGTAGGCAAAGACATCCCCGGCAACGTCACCAACTTCAAGGCAGCATACGACGGCACGACTTTCGCACTGACATGGGATGCTCCCACCGGCATGCATGGCGGCTGGTTCGATGCATCGCAACTCACCTACACCATCACCATGCAGCCAGGCGGCGAGGTGATAGCCAACGCCGTGTCGGGTACGAGCTTCTCTTACCCCTATGCCAAGCCATCAGAACTGACCACTGTCAGCTTCGAAATTACCCCCGCAAGCGAAGGCTCGACTTTTGAGCCGGTCTCGTCTAACCCGCTTGTAATCGGCGATGCCCCGGAACCTCCGTTCGAAGAAAACTTTGACAATGGCGAAGCCAAGGGCTTCACCGTCATCGACGGCAATAACGACGGCGTATGCTTCGTGTTCGAAAACGGGGCAGCCAAGCTCAACTTCGGCCACGAAGGCTATAATATGATACCGAGCAGCGACTGGCTCGTGCTGCCGCCGCTCAAACTCAAGGGCGGTCATGCCTACTATATAAGTTTCGATGCCTATGGCACATATGCCATGTACGACGAAAAAGTCGCTGCCTATGTAGGTCAGAGCGCCACCCCGATTTCGTTTATTACAGGCACCGAAATCATCGCACCCACGCGGGTAGAATGTGACGCCACTAATCCTCTAAAACTCGGCACCTATTTTACCCCCGCGACTGACGGCGAATACTATATCGGCATATACGGATGCTCCGATGCCGACAAATACGCCCTCAATATCGACAATGTAAAAGTATCGGCTGGAGTACCGGCCAGTGCACCGGCGGCTGTAACAGAACTGACAGCAATCCCCGGAAAGAATGGCCAAATAGCACTTACACTGACCTATAAGGCACCGACCCTCAACTTTGTCGGCGGCCAGCTCGAAAAGCTCACCAAGGTAGAAATATACCGCGATGACGTGCTTGCCGGCACCCAGACCCCCAAGATGGGCGAGACAAGCGAATGGGCCGACCCGGAACCAAGCGAGGGCGACCACACATACCGCCTCGTACCCTACAACGGCGACACGCCCGGTGACCCGTCAACCATCAAGACCCACATAGGCATCGACAAACCTATGCCGACGAAATCTATCACTTTCGCCTACGGACGCCACAAGAGCGAGGCTGTGCTTACATGGGAACCCGTCACCACTGACATCAACGGTGGCGAACTGACTGCAGACCAGGTTACTTACAAAGTCTACAGGGTACACAACCGCGACCAAGTAATGCTTGCCGAAGGCCTGACCGAATGTACGTACACCGACGAATTTGGCAACAGCTTCATGCCCCAGACAGCAGCATACTACAGCGTAGTGGCCACCACAAAAGCCGGCGACGGAGACCCGACCAACACAGAGTTCTGCTGCCTTGGCAGGGATTACCCACTACCCTTCACCGAGTCATTCGCCAACGGACAACTCGCCCATGCCGTATGGATTACGGGCAACGAGAGCCAGAATAGCGCATGGAATATCAACGAAGACACCGACCAGGTATATTTCACCTCTCAGGACAAAGACAACGGCTACCTCTACTTCTATACCTATAGCGGCACAGACAAAGGGTCGTTCTATTCAGGCCGCATATCACTTGAAGATGTGCCCGATGCCGAACTCCGCTTCTATGCAGTCACACCGAACCCCTACGCCGGCAGCACAATCACAGTACGCATCGACCCGGGTACAGGTTTCGAAGACGTAGAGACGTTCACACTCTTTGCCGACGAAGGCTGCAACATGCAGTGGAAACTATTCAAGGTAAATCTCGGCAAATATGCCGGCAAGAGCATCCGCCTGGCGTTTGCAGTAGAGACCGTCACACCGTTTGTGGCCATCGACAACATCACTATTCGCGGTATCTGGAAAGACGACCTTGCCGTCAGCAGCCTCTCGGCGCCGGCCAGCGCACGCCCCGGCATACCGTTCGAGATTGCGGCAACGATAGCCAACGAAGGGTCGCAGGCGCAGACCGACTATACCGTAACCCTCTTCCGCAACGGTGAGGCAGTCGCAACACATCCCGGAACAGCTATCGACCCCGACAAGACAAGTGTCGTGACATTTACCGAAACAGCTAATTCACTGTGGGACAATGTGACATACCACGTCAGCGTAGACCTTGCATCTGACGCGGCAATGGCAAACAACACATCGGCAGAAGCCATTGTCGCCATCAGGCAGCATAAAGTGCCCTCGCCGACTGAACTTGAAGGCATACTCGAAAACAACAAGGCCAAACTCGAGTGGCTCATACCCGACTTAGAGAGTGGCAAAGCCGACATTGCAGTCGACGGAGGAATGGACGAAGTATCGTCATTCGCCATAGGCCTGCCCCATTCGCAACTCGGCGCCGACGACAATGTGGGCGACTGGATGATGGTCGATGTCGACGGCCTGCCGACACTTAGCGATACCAACCTCGAATATCCGAACAAATGCAAGCCGGCAGCCTTTATCGCATTCGACAATAATGTGATAGGCTGGGAAATGTTTGAAGACAACGACGGCGATGGCAAGAGCTTCATAGCCTGGGCCTCGGTCGGAGGCCGCAATAACGACTGGCTAATCTCGCCGCGCCTCAGCGGAAAGGCTCAGACTATAAGCTTCTATGCCAAATCGCTGATGGATAGCCCTGAATCATTCGAAGTACTCGCGTCGTCAGACATGCGCGATATCAACGCCTTCTCGATAATCGGAGAACGCCGGACGGCACAAACCGGTGCATGGGGCAAGGTCGAGGTCGAAATTCCCGACGGCACCCTTTACTTCGCAATACGCTATGTAAGCTACGACAACTTCGCACTGCTGGTCGACGACTTCAACTTTGTCGCCGCCGGCCCGACTGTAGGGCTCGAACTGACCGGCTACAATGTTTACTGCAACGATGCCAAGGTCAACACCGAGGCCGTAGCCACGCCGCTCTACAACCACAGCGAAGCTACCGAAGGTAGCAGCTACCGTGTAACAGCCTTGTATAACAACACGATAGAATCTGCGCCAAGCGATGTGTTTGTCCTTCAAAAATCGGGCCTCGACGGCATCAATGGCGGCCTTATCACCATCACAAGCACAGGCACGACACTACGCATCGAAGGCGCCGAAGGCGAATTTATCAGCGTAGCGACAGCCGACGGCAAGACGCTGTTTACCACTAAATGTGCCGACGCGACGGTCACACTCGATGTTCCTTGCGGCGTACTCCTCGTCCGCGCTGGTAGCCAGACAGCGAAAATATTTATCAGATAGATAGAATAGCTAAACACCAACCGCACTCCGGGCCTCGGCAAAATAAGCAAGAAGCCCGGAGTTATTTTTTTTGTGCGTTTGGCATTTATTTAGTACTTTTGCCTATTAATAAACCAAATGGCAAAAAACTGATGGAGAATCTTGAAATAAGCGAAATATTCAATGCCGCCGCAGTGCTCAAAGACGTAGCACGCCGCACGGCAATAATACCAGCCCCCAAACTCTGTCCGGGACTTGACATCTATCTCAAAACCGAGAACTTACAGCTCACCGGCTCGTTTAAACTACGCGGAGCCTACTATAAAATCTCGCAGCTCACCGACGAGGAAAAGAGTCGCGGCGTAATTGCATGTTCGGCCGGCAACCATGCTCAGGGCGTAGCCCTTGGCGCAACCCACAACGGCATCAAGTCGCTCATCTGCCTGCCCGCCGGGGCTCCAATCTCGAAAGTCGAGGCCACCAAGGGCTACGGTGCCGAGGTGTGCCTGGTGCCCGGCGTATACGACGATGCATACGCCAAGGCCATGGAGCTGCAAAAAGAACACGGCTATACTTTCGTACACCCCTTCGACGACCCCAAGGTAATCGCCGGCCAGGGCACAATCGGCCTCGAGATACTCGAGCAGATGCCCGACGTGCAGGCAGTCGTGGTGCCAATCGGCGGCGGCGGCCTTATATCGGGCGTGGCTTTCGCCATCAAGACACTGCGCCCCGACGTGAAAGTTTTCGGCGTGCAGTCGAGCGGCGCACCGTCGATGGCCGAATCGCTCAAAGAGGGTAAACTATGCCACCTCAACGACGTGAGCACCATCGCCGACGGCATAGCCGTGAAAGAGCCCGGTGTCAACACATTCGAGATGTGCAACAAATATGTCGACGAGGTAGTGACCGTTAGCGACGACGAGATTGCCGCCGCCATACTCGCCCTCATCGAGAAGCAGAAACTCGTAGCCGAGGGTGCCGGTGCCGTAGGCGTGGCCGCAGCGATGTTTGGCAAGCTGCCGATTGAAGGCCTCAAGACGGTATGCCTCGTTTCGGGCGGCAACATCGATGTCAACACCCTGAGCCGCGTCATTACTCGAGGCCTCAACAAGAGCGGTCGCAACTACACATTTATCGTCGACCTTGCCGACAAACCCGGCCAACTTTCGGGTGTCTGCAACGTAATCGGCGAACGCGGAGGCAATATAATCTCTGTCACCCACGAACGCATCAACACCTCGAGCGCAATCAACGGTTGCACCATCCGCGTAGAGCTCGAAACCCGCGACAAGAACCATATCGAAGAAATCCGTTCGGCCCTCACCGAGGCTAACTATAAAGTACTCAACTAATTCAAATTTCGCAAGTTTGCAACTTGCTCACTGTTAGTAGTCTTTTGGTTATAGGTTATGGTTTGATAAATGCAAATAACAATATTATTAGTTATAGCAATTAGCAAACTAAGGCTAACCACTAAACGATAAACTATTAACAGTAAGCAAGTCATAGACTTGCGCAACTTAAGTCAACCAAACTATGAAACTACCCATCGCATTGATACTCGGCCTGAGTGCCCTCGGGGCCGCAGCCGAGCCTGCCGACACCGCCACGGTCGACTCAACAAAGACATTTATCTTTACCGACGTAATCAACATACCCTCAACCTCGGTCAAGGACCAGAACAAGTCGGGCACATGCTGGTGCTTTGCCGGCACATCGTTCTACGAGGACGAAATCCGCAAGAACGGCGGCGACTCGCTCGACCTTTCGGAGATGTTTACCGTCCGCAACTGCTACCGCGACAAGGCCGAACGCTTCGTGCGCATGTACGGCCAGACCAACTTTGCCGCCGGCGGCTCGGCCCTCGACGTACCCTATGTGTGGAAACGCTACGGAGCCGTGCCCGAGGAAGTATATTCGGGCCTGCAATACGGCGAGGACAAGCACGTACACGGCGAACTCGATGCCGTGCTTGCCGCCTACCTGAAAGAAATAGTAAAGAAACCCAATAAAAAACTCTCTAAGGCATGGATGAAGGGCATCGAGGGCATACTCGATGCCTACCTCGGCCCGGTACCCGAAACATTCGAGTATAAGGGCAAGACCTATACCCCCAAGACCTTTGCCGAGAGTCTGCCCCTCAACCCCGACGACTACGTTCCCCTGACCTCGTTTATGCATCACCCCTACTACGAGGCATTTGCCGTCGAAGTACCCGACAACTGGCTATGGGAGAAATATTACAACGTGCCCCTCGACGAACTCAAGGCCATTGTTGACAACTCGCTCGCCAAAGGCCACACCATCGTATGGGCTGCCGACGTGAGCGAGGGCGGCTTCAAATGGAACAAGGGCGTAGCACTGATGCCTAAAGGCAAGAGCGAAAGCGACATGGACGGTACCGAGCTGTCGCGCTGGGTGAAACTGTCGGACAAAGAACGCCAGAACAACAAATATGAGTTCGAAGGCCCGGTAGAAGAAATCGTCGTCACCCCCGAGATGCGCCAGGAAATGTTCGACAGCCAGGAAACCACCGACGACCACGGCATGGAAATCACCGGCACGGCAACCGACCAGAAGGGCAACCGCTACTACAAGGTCAAAAACTCATGGGACACCAACCAGGTCTACGACGGATATTTCTATGTATCAGAGCCATATTTCCTGGCAAAGACTATGGATATACTCGTACACCGCGACGCCATACCAAAGGAAATAGCCAAGAAGCTCGGCCTCAAATAATTTCGGGGGTTTAAAGTTTGAGTCTAAAGTTTAGGCTTTACGGCTCGTGATTTTAGTTTATAGTTTGAGTTTAAAGTTTAGGCTTAACCACCAAATATGAAGATAAAGAATATAGTACTTGTCGGCGGACTGTTCGGACTGCTCGGGCTCGGGTCGTGCAAGACCACCGAGGCCAACTACCGCGCCGCTTACGAAAAAGCCGTAGCGGCCCGCGACTCGTCGGAAAGCATCGACGACACCGTCTATGGCAAATTCCGCCGCGAATTAGGGTCGCAGACCGTGACTACAGCCCAGGGCGATGTCGAGGTGAAAACCCAGTTGGTCAAGGTTACCAAGGACGGGGGCGGCATACCCGAGATGTTGCGCCGCTACAATGTGGTCGTGGGGCAGTTCAAGCAAAAATTCAACGCTGTCTCGATGCGCGACCGCCTTGCCGACAACGGTTACCCGGGCACATTCGTAATAGAAACCGCTGAGCCATATTACTATATTGTCACCGGCTCATACACGACTCTCGACGAGGCAGCCTCGGCCCTGGCCAAACTCGCTGCCGCAAAACCGCAGGGTATGCGCGAACCGTGCCCCTTTATACTCGACGCCACAGCCCGAAGGGCACCGTCAAAAGCTAAATAATTCAACTTTCGTAAGTTTGCAACTTGCTCAGTGTTAGTAGTTTTTGGGTTATAGTTTATGGTTTAATAAATGCAAATATCAAAATTATTAATGACAACATCAGCAGCCTAAGGCTAACCTCTAAACGATAAACTATTAACAGTGAGCACGTCATATACTTGCGAAACTTAAATAAATAATATGTTTGACTTCCTCAAAAAGAAATCAAAAGACCCGGTAGAACTTTGTTTTACTACCGACATACACTGCCATATCGTACCCGGCGTAGACGACGGCAGCCCCGATGCCGCCACCTCGGCCGACCTGATTGAGCGTATGCAGGGCTGGGGGATAAAACGGATTATCGCCAGCCCGCATGTGACACAGAATACCTTTGAAAACGATGCCACGACAATCGAACCGGCAATGGCGTTGCTACGTGCAGAACTCGACCGCCGTGGCAACAACTTAGAGGTCAGCCACTCTGCCGAGTACCGAATCGACGAACTATTTACACGCCGTCTGGCCAATGACGACCTGTGGTACCTGCCAAATAAATATCTCATCATCGAGAATGCTTTCTTACAGGAACCGTGGAACCTCGACCAACTGGTCTTCGACCTCCAGGTAAAAGGCATCAAACCCATCCTGGCGCACCCCGAGCGTTACTCATATTACTATACACGCCCCGAGCGCTACCAGGCCCTGCACAACAGCGGACTCGAGTTTCAAATCAACCTGCTCAGCCTTGCCGGCGCATACGGCAAGACTGAGAAAAAGATTGCCGAACAGCTCATCGACAAGGGCTTGGTCGACTTTATCGGCACAGACCTGCACAAGGCATCACATGCCGACGCCATCGACAGCTACCTGCGCACTTCGGAAGCGCGCAAGCACATGGACGCCCTGATGGACGTTGTGAAAAACGACACGGCCTTTATAGTTGAGGGTTGAGAGGAATAACTTTAATACACACGAACAAATAACTATATATGAAAAAGTATCTATTCGGACTGGCGGCACTGACCCTGTTGGCAATGCCGTTGTCGGCCACAAAGCATGAGTTCAAAACCGTGCCCGGCGACCCCCTGCAGACCAAGATGTACACCTTGCCCAACGGTCTCAAAATCTTTATGACCGTCAACAAGGACCAACCCCGTATCCAGACCTATATCGCCGTGCGTGTGGGCGGCAAGAACGACCCGGCCGAAACGACGGGTCTGGCCCACTACTTCGAACACCTGATGTTTAAGGGCACCAAGCAGTTCGGCACCAGCGACTATGCCGCCGAAGAACCGATGCTCAACCAAATCGAGCAGCTCTTCGAGACCTACCGCCACACCACCGACTCGACCGCGCGTCGCGACATCTACCGCCAAATTGACTCAATCAGCTACGAGGCATCGAAAATCGCCATTCCCAACGAGTACGACAAACTGATGAGCGCAATCGGTGCAAACGGCACCAACGCCTATACATCGTACGACGTGACATGCTACGTCGAGGATATCCCCTCGAACCAAATCGACAACTGGGCCCGCATACAGGCCGACCGCTTCGAAAACCCCGTAATACGCGGCTTCCACACTGAGCTTGAGACAATCTATGAGGAAAAGAACATGTCGCTGACCAAGGACAACCGCAAGGTCTATGAGAAACTCCTCACAGCACTCTACCCCAGCCACCCCTACGGCACACAGACAGTACTCGGCACACAGGAAAACCTGAAAAACCCGTCGATTACCAATGTCAAGAACTACCACAAGCAGTGGTATGTGCCCAACAATATGGCAATAGCCCTGTCGGGCGACTTCGACCCCGACCAGATGGTCGATACGATTGAGAAGTACTTCGGCCACCTCAAACCGGCCTCCAATTTCAACCGCCCCGCGCTGCCGAAGGAAAAGCCCTTCACAAGCCCACAAACTGTAGAGGTTGTCGGCCCGGAGGCAGAATATGTGACAGTGGCATGGCGTACACCCGAGGCTGCAAGCAAAGATGCCAATGCCCTGAGCGTGCTCGACTACGTGATGAACAACGGCTCGACCGGCATACTCGACCTCAATGTCAATCTTCCCCAGCGCGTTCTCAATGCCGGTGCATACGTGATGGACATGGCCGATGCCGGAGCCTACGTCATGACGGCTATGCCCAAGGCAGGGCAGACACTCGACGATGCAAAAGACATAATGCTCGAGCAGGTTGCCAAGCTGCGCAACGGCGATTTCACGGAAGAGTTTATTAAAGCCGTAACGGCCAACCTCAAACTTCAGCAGCAAAACGCCCTGACCAGCAATGCGGCACGTGCCGACTACTATGTCGACGCTTTTGTCAACGGCGTTGACTGGGCCGACGAAGTTGCCGAGATGAACAACCTCGACAAAGTGACCAAGGCCGACGTCGTAGCCGCCGCCAACAAATACCTCGGCGACAATAACTATGTAGTCATCTACAAGCGCCAGGGCCAGGACCCCAACGAACTCAAACTTGCCAAGCCCGAGCTGACACCCATCGAGATGAACCGCGACAAATCGTCGAAGTTCCTCACCGACATCCAGAACACCGCCGTAGAACCTATCGAACCGGTATTCCTCGACTTCGACCGCGACATGACACGCCTCCAGGCCAAAAACGGCGTGGAAGTGCTCTATGTGCCCAACAAGACCAACGATATCTTCATGCTCACCTACGTATATGAGACCGGCAGCGATGTCGACAGCCTTCTCACATACGCCCCCGAGCTGATGAACTTCGTCCGCACACCCGACATGACTGCCGAGCAAATCAAAAACGAGTTCTACAAACTCGCCTGCGACTACAGCTTCCGAGTAGGTGCCCGTCGCTCCTATGCCACGCTGTCGGGCCTTAGCGAGAATATGGATAAGGCTGCAGCACTCTTCGAGAAGGTACTCGCCAATGCCGAAATCCCTGCCGATGCGCTTGCAGCATACGCCGACCGTGTAGAGAAAGCCCGTGCCGACCAGAAGCACAACCAGAGCGCAAACTTCTCGCGCCTGGCACAATATGTAGTCTACGGCCCCAAGAACTATTCGACCGTCACCCTCACTCCCGACCAACTGCGCTCAATAGCACCGGCAAAATTTGTCGATGCCCTCCGCGACCTCAACAAATATGAGCAGACAGTGGTTTACTGGGGCAAGGCTCCGGCCAAGGACGTTGTAGCCCTCGTAAACAAGACACACGAGTTTGCAAAGAACCCGCTACCCCGCCCCACTGCCGACAAATACGCACAACAACAGCCGACCGAGACCATATTCTTCGTTTCGCCCTACGAGGCCAAGCAGCTCTATATGTACGGTTACTCGAACAAAGGTGAAGAATACGACCAGGCCAAAGAGCCTATGCGCAACCTCTACAACGAATATTTCGGCAATTCGATGAACGCCATCGTATTCCAGGAGATGCGCGAACGCCGTTCGCTTGCCTACTCGGCATGGGCCGGCTACAATGCACCCTCGCGCAAAGGCAAACCTTATACCTACCTCTCGCAGATTGCCACCCAGAACGACAAACTTGCCGATGCCCTCGCAGCATTCGACGAAATCATCAACGTATTGCCTGAGAGCGAGGCCGCTTTCCAACTTGCCAAGACCGGCCTCGAATCACGCCTGCGCACCGAGCGTATACTCAACGATGACATCGCCTTTACCTATATCGACAACAAAGACAAGGGTCTCGACCACGATATCCGTAAGGACATCTTCGAGGCATTGCCCACAGCTACCCTCGACAAGGTTGTCGACTTCCAAAAAGCCAACGTGGCAGGCCGTACCTACTACTACGGCATACTTGCCAAGCCCGAGAATATCGACATCGAGGCCCTCAAAAAACTCGGCAAAGTCGTAATCCTCACACAGGAGGATATCTTCGGTTACTGATAGAGTTTATAGTTTAGGGTTTAGAGTTTAATTAGCTACATCCTAAGTCGTTAATAGTCTACAAGAGTCCTCGCAGAGGACGAAATTGTGGTTAACCCCACGATTATTCGTGGGGACATCATGAAATCAAAACAACAAAAATCCTCGGAGAGGATGCAATAGGCTGATAACATGCCTTTTGCGACCTCTCCGAGGTCTTTTTTATTATTCGGCCATTTTACCCCACGAATAATCGTGGGGCTAACAACAAGAACGTCCTCTCCGAGGACTCTTATAAATTTATCCTTTATGACACACCCTTTAAAGTTTAGAGTTTAATTAGCTGCACTCTAAGTCGCTAATAGTCTACAAGTGTCGTCTCCGACGACTTTTCATAAAATCAGCACTTATTGTGCCTTAACTCAAAGCCTTATGCCGATGCCGAGCATCAGGTTTTGAGGAGTTTTGAAGCTGCCTAAGCGATAACCGACATTGAGAAACAGCTTGTCGGTCACGAAAGTCTTAAGGGCAAGCGATTGGTAGAATCTCTTCTCGTCATCAGGACTGACGAAGTCGTAGCCGAGACCGACATTTACCGCAAAAATCGGCATAGTCAACTCGGCATGAGCCGAGAGGCCCACATTGAGCTGACGCCCGAACGGCGGGCGGTAAAAATGGATATTGTCGCCGGTCGAGCCTTCTACCCAATACGGCGCGAGGCCTGCGCCTTCGTCCCACTGCATATCAAGGGCTGCACCTACCGCAACAAAACGGTTTAGCGTGCGCATGGGAGCTAACTGCAAGCCGACCACGCCAAACCGACCGGGACACAACTCAGCCTCGCCCCCGACAACTACCGTGTGTTTGCGCCATGCACCGTAGGCCATAATATCATAAAACCAACGGCCACGGTCGGCATCGGCAATAAGTTCGCGTGGGGCAAGCTCAGTACTTTCGCCCCTATTGCCAAAGACGTATGCCACCCCGATGCTTCCGCCGAGGGTATTGACACCGGCATTCGGCCACGAGGTGTTGCCGTTAGAGAAATGCCTTCCAACGGCTCCGACCGACAACTGCCACCTCTCAGACAGTTTATAATACAGTTTGAGACTTTTATATAAAACACAAATCCGACCCGCCAAGACAAGGCA
>VSPF01000008.1 GCA_009775195.1 Muribaculaceae bacterium | reverse complement strand
TAGGGGGGGCGCGGCCACCGGGCCGCCCCCACGTTATTTATACTAATTTGAAGAAGCCCGGTGGGAGGGGGCTGGTGAAATTCATGTCTTTGCGGGTTTCGGGGTGTACGAAACGCAGGGTCTGGGCGTGGAGGCACAGGCGGTGTATGGGCGAGGGCTTTGCGCCGTAGCGGCGGTCGCCGACAATGGGGTGGCCCGAGTCTTTCATGTGCACGCGGATTTGGTTTTTGCGCCCGGTGGCGAGGCTTAGCTCGACCATAGAGTAGGGGGCGCGCTTCTTGAGCGTTTTGTAGTAAGTAACAGCAAGCTGGCCCTCGGCGGGATTGTTGGTCGAATAGACCTCGTGTGCGCTGTTTTCGGCCAGGTAGCTGCGTATTTCGCCTTCCTCGGGCTCGAGCGAGCCTTCGACTATGGCTACATAGCGGCGTTCGAGCACCATGTTGTTCCAGTTGTGCTGCATGGTCTCTTTGGCACGCATGGTCTTGGCAAATATCATCAGGCCTGTTGTATCGCGGTCGAGGCGGTGTATGATAAATAGCTTGTTGCGTGGGTCTTTGCGCTTGAGGTATTCGCGCAATATCGAATACGCGGTGCCGTCTTTGATTTTGTCTGTACCCATCGACAGCAGGCCGTAGCCCTTGTTGATGACGATGATGTCGTCGTCTTCGTAGACGATTTTGAGGCGCGGATGCGTGAATGTCTGGAACTCGCGTGTGGTGTTGACTTTGACTTCGTCGCCGGGGGTGAGCTCGGTGTCGAACTGTGTGACCACATTGTCGCCAACCATCACCTGTCGGTGCTTGAGGTAGTCTTTTACCGTGGTGCGTTTGCGCTCGGGCATGGCGGCAATGAGGAAGTCGAGCAGCTTGGCGGGCAGGCTCTCGTAGGCAGTGTAGGTCTCAATATTGTCGGGGCGGAAGACGCCGGGCTGCGTGCCGGGTTTGGCAGCAAGGGGTTTCTTTGCCATTATTTTTTCTTTTTAGCGGTTGTGCGTTTTGCCTTTGCCGGGGCTGCATCGGCATCGTTGACGATTTTCATCGCGTCTTCATACGACAGCGTTTCGGGGTTTTTGAGTCCCCGGGGTAGCTTGTAGTTCTTTTTCTTGTACACTATGTAAGGCCCGAAGCGTCCGTTGAGCAGCACCAGGTCGGGGTCTTCGTCGTAGGTGCGGATAGTCTTCTTTTCGTCGGCTTCGCGCTTTGCCTCGATGAGTTCTATGGCCTGTTCGAGTGTCAGCTCGGCAGGGGCGAGTTCCTTGGGGATTGACACGAATTTGCCCTTGTGGCGCACGTAGGGGCCGAAGCGGCCGATTGCCACCTGCACGTCGGCATCTTCGAATGAGCCGAGGGTGCGCGGGAACTCGAATAGTTTGAGGGCGTCTTCGAGGGTGATGTCGTTCATCGACTGGCCCTTGAGCAGCGACGCGAACTGTGGCTTCTCCTCGCTGTCGGGGCTGCCGATTTGCACCACGGGGCCGAAACGGCCTATTTTGACGCTGACGGGCTTGCCGCTTGCAGGGTCGGTGCCGAGTATGCGTTCGCCGAATTTGAGGCCCTGCTTGATTGTCATGGCGTTGTCGACTGCCGGGTGGAAGAAGGTGTAGAACGTGGCGATTTCTTTGCTCCACGGCAGTTTGCCCTGGGCGATTTCGTCGAATTTCTCCTCGATGTTTGCCGTAAAGTTATAGTCGAGCACATCGGGGAAGTATTCGGTGAGGAACTCGTTGACAATCATGCCGGTGTCGGTAGGCACGAGGCGCCCCTTGTTCGAGCCGGTGAGCATCGTGCGCTCTTCCGAGGTGATTTTGCTGTCTTTGAGCGTGAGGGTGTTATATGGCCTGGGCTGGCCTTCGTTTTCACCGCGCTCTACATACTGGCGCTGCTGTATGGTCGAAATTGTCGGCGCGTAGGTAGAGGGTCGGCCGATGCCGAGCTCTTCCATCTTCTTGACCAGCGATGCCTCGGTGTAGCGCGGCGGCTGCTGGGTGAACTTCTCGGTTGCCTCGACATCGATATAGTGCATAGCCATTCCGGTTTTTAGACCGTCATTGGGGTTGGTAAGGGCTTGTGCCTCGTCGTCGTCGCTGCTCTCGGCATAGACACGCAGGAAGCCGTCGAAGACGACGGTCTCGTCGGTTGCCGTGAAAGCGTGGTCGAGGGTCGGGGCGGTTATGTCGACTATGGTTCTCTTTATTTCGGCGTCGGCCATTTGCGAGGCTATGGCGCGGCGGCGTATGAGGGTGTAGAGTTTTTGTTCTTGCGGTGTTGCGTCGTCGAGGGTCTCGGTGGCGGCATAAGTGGGGCGTATGGCCTCGTGGGCCTCCTGGGCACCCTTCGATGATGTGTGGTAGTTGCGCACGTGCACGTAGCGGTCGCCGAGTTTGTCGCTTATGAGCTTGCTCATGGCGCTGATGGCCTCGGCCGAGAGGTTGACCGAGTCGGTACGCATGTATGTGATGTGACCGTTCTCGTAGAGCTTCTGGGCAACCGACATGGTGAGCGAAACGGGGAAACCGAGTTTGCGCGACGCTTCCTGCTGGAGCGTCGAGGTGGTGAAGGGCGGTGCCGGAGACTTGTGCAGTGGGTGAACCTCGATGTTGCCGACGGTAAATTGTGCCGTAGAGCAAGCCTTGAGGAAATCTATTGCCTCGGCCTCGGTTTTGAGGCGCTGGGGCAGCTCGGCGCTTACTGCATGGCTCTCGTCGCCTTCGGGAATGAAGTTGGCCGTCACACGGTAGTATGGTTCGCTCTTGAAGGCGCGGATTTCGTTTTCACGCTCTACAATGAGGCGTACTGCCACCGACTGCACACGGCCAGCCGAGAGGGTCGGCTTGAGTCGTTTCCAAAGCACGGGCGACAACTCGAAGCCCACGATGCGGTCGAGCACGCGGCGTGCCTGTTGCGCGTCGACACGGGCGAGGTCGATGCTGCGGGGATGCTCGATGGCGTGGAGGATGGCGTTCTTTGTGATTTCGTGGAAAACTATGCGGCGCGTATTGTCGGGCTTGAGTCCCAAGACCTCGTAGAGGTGCCATGCAATGGCCTCTCCCTCGCGGTCTTCATCGGAAGCCAGCCATACTGTGTCGGCCTTGGCGGCGGCACGTTTGAGCTCGGCGACAAGCTGGGTCTTGTCTTCGGGTATTTCGTAAATCGGGTTGAAACCGTTGTCGATATCGATGCTGAAATTTTTCTTTTTCAAATCGCGTATGTGGCCGTAGCTCGACATGACACGATAATCGGGGCCGAGGAATTTTTCGATTGTCTTGGCTTTGGCAGGTGATTCGACTATTACGAGGTTTTTTGGCGTGCTCATTATGTTAGGTTTTCCGTTTCAGTCGGCAAAATTAAAAAAAATTCACTTTATAATGTGAAAAACCGACTAAAAAAATAACAATTACAATGTAGGTAATGTTGCGACAAGACATCAGTCGTCGATAGGTGCCTGGGGGGCACATTCGTCGAGCATTTCGTCGTATTCGGCCCAGTCGGGGTCGTTTTCGGCGTATATTTTGAGTGGTAGTGTGGGCAGCGAGGCGAGGGCGCGGTTGAGATAGCTGCCGAAGACCTCGGTAGAGAATGTGTAGAATATCCAGTTGCGTTGGGAGGCACCGGTATAGATGCCTGTCATAATGGCGGTAGTCTTGCCTTTGAGTTCTGCCAGCATGGCCTCGGTGGCCTGGTCGAGGAGTTCGGCTGTTGCTTCGTCGGGGAAGCCGAGGGGGCCGGCCGGTTGATAGGGCATAGTGACCTCGATGCGGATATTGTTGCGTTCGCGCGAACGGAATTTGTCGACATCGAGCCTGCCGGTGACGATGATGGTGTGTCCGTTGCCGTCGTCGGCAGGGGTTGTAAACCAGTCGTTCATGGTTGATTAGGTTTTATAATTTAAGTTTTGCAAGTCATAGACTTGCTCACTGTTAATAGTTTATGGGTTAGTGTTTAGCCTTGCCAAACCAGTCGTGATTATCGGTGGTAATATTATTTGTATATGTTGAACCATAACCTATAACCAAAGAACGACTTACAGTGAGCAAGTTGCAGACTTGCGAAACTTGAGTTTTATAAGGGGTGTAATCTGGAAGTAAAAATAAAAAGCATGGTCGGAGTATAAGCCGGGTTATGTGGGATGTGCGCTTTCTCCCGTGGAGGGGGAGCTACAACGCCCCGTCCGTCATTTATCTGGCATTACTGCCGTAAGCAGTCTACCCCCCGGCAATGGACGAGCAGCCCTTAGATGCCGGTATACTTGACCTTGCAACCCATAATGTGTGCGGCGCGGCATGTCGCCATGTCGCCCGGTGAGCTCTTACCTCGCCTTTTCACCCTTACCCCCTGGAAGGGGGCGGTTGTTTTCTGTCACACTAATCTACCGTTACCGATAGCTTGCCGTTAGCAAATATGGTGCTCTGTGTTGCCCGGACTTTCCTCTCGCCCCTTACGAGGAGACGAGCGACGGACCCTCCGGCCATGCGTTAATGTTTTTATACCACTCCCGGGTAGCAGCGGAGTATGCCGCGCTGGGAGTTGCGGACGAAATCGAGGATTGTGTCGCGTTCCTTGCACTGTGGCACTTGCTGCTCGACCAGGGATACGGCCTCGGTGATGGGGCGACCGCTGTTGTAGAGCAGGCGGTAGACCTCCTGAATGAGCTCGATGGTCTCTGAGCTGAAGCCGCGACGGCGAAGGCCGACAGTGTTGACACCTGTGTAGCTTATAGGTTCGCGGGCTGCCTTGATATAGGGGGGGATGTCTTTGTTGACGAGAGCGCCGCCCTGCATCATGATGTGTTCGCCTATGTGGCAGAACTGGTGTATGAGGCTGCCGCCGCCGATGATTGCATAGTCGTCGACCTTGACCTCGCCGGCAAGCTGGCTGGCATTGCTTATGATTACGTTGTTGCCGACCTCGCAGTCGTGTGCCACGTGGCTGTAGGCCATGATGAGGCAGTTGCTGCCTACGACGGTCTTGCCTTTTGCTGCGGTGCCACGGTTGACTGTCACACATTCGCGCAGCACGGTGTTGTCGCCGATGATTGCGGTCGTTTCCTCGCCACGGAACTTGAGGTCCTGGGGTATGGCGCTGATGACGGCTCCAGGGAAAATTGTGACCCCCGAACCGATACGGGCACCCTCGAGTATGGTGACATTACTGCCTATGCGTGTGCCGGGCCCGATTTCGACATTGCGGTCGATGGTGGTAAAGGGGCCAATCACTACGTCGTCGGCAATCTTGGCGTCGGGGTTGATACTTGCTAATGGTTGATGCATGTCGGTAAATTACTTGTTTTTGACAATCTGCGCCATAAATTCACATTCGCACACTACTTTCTCGCCCACGAAGGCGCGGCCTTTCATCACGGCCATGCCGCGACGCATAGGAGTCAGGAAGGAAACATGGAAGAGCAGGGTGTCGCCGGGAACGACTTTTTGGCGGAACTTCACATTGTCAATCTTCATGAAGTAGGTAGAGTAGCGCTCGGGTTCGTCGACCATGCTCAGAACGAGGAGGCCGCCTGTCTGGGCCATGGCCTCGACGAGGAGCACGCCGGGCATGACAGGCTCCTGGGGGAAGTGGCCGGTGAAGAACGGTTCGTTTGTGGTCACATTCTTTACGCCTACGATATAGTTGTCGGTCTTGTCGATGATTTTGTCGACAAGGAGCATAGGGTAGCGGTGGGGCAGGTGGTGGCGGATGGCGTTGTTATCCATCAGCGGCTCTACGTTGGGGTTGTAGTTGGGTGCCTGTACGTCCTGTCGCTTGATGTCGTGGCGCAGAGTCTTTGCTAATTGTGTGTTTATAGTGTGGCCGGGCTTGGTGGCTATGATGCGGCCTTTGAGCGGACGGCCGATGAGGGCTATGTCGCCGATGAGGTCCATGAGTTTGTGCCGGGCCGGCTCGTTGGGGGCGTGCAGGGGAATGGTGTTGAGGAAGCCGAAGTCGTTTGCGTCGTGGTGCGGCGCACCCATTATGTCGGCCAGGTGGTCGAGCTCTTCCTGTGTCTTGGGGTTCTCGTAGATTACGATGGCGTTGTCGAGGTCGCCGCCCTTGATAAGGCCGGCCTTGAGCAGCGGTTCGATTTCGCGGACGAAGACAAATGTGCGTGCCCAGGCTATGTCGGCGTCGAAGTCGCAGATATGGTCGAGGGTGGCATACTGGTTGGCAAGTACCTTGCTCTCGAAGTTAACCTTTACATCGAGGCTGAACTCGTCGTCGGGGAGCAGCATGAGTTTCGAGCCGGTCTCGGCATCGACAACCTCTACCTTGTGCTTGACATAATAGAAGTCTTTGTCGGCAATCTGCTCGGTTACGCCGACAGCCTGGATTGCATCGAAGAATGGTTTTGCGCTTCCGTCGAGGATGGGTATTTCGGGGCCGTTGACCTTGATGAGACAGTTGTCGATGCCGCTGGCATAGAGAGCCGCCATGGCGTGTTCGATTGTGCTGACTGTGGCATCACCCTTGCCGATGACGGTGCCACGGTGTGTGGCAACAACGTTTTCGGCGACAGCGTCGATGACGGGCTGTCCGTCGAGGTCGGTGCGCTGGATTTTATATCCGTGATTGTCAGGGGCGGGGCAGAAGGTAGCCGACAGTTGTGCGCCTGTGTGCAGGCCCTTGCCCTCGAGGGTAAACTCCCCCTGGAGTGTCATTTGCTTCATTATATCGTGTTTTTTATTTTTCCTGATGGAGTTTTTCGAGTTTGTCGACACGCTGTAGCAGCTCGGGCAGGCGGCGCATGCTTGCGGCGATACGTGCAAACTCGCGGCCGGGCACTGCAGGCGAACCGATTATGCGGCTGTCGGGTGCTATGCTGTGCGCTATGCCCGACTGTGCGCCTATGTTTGTGCGGTCGCCGACGGTGATGTGTCCGGCAACGCCGACCTGGCCGCCGAACATGCAGTTGGCCCCGATTTTGGTAGAACCGGCTATGCCGACCTGCGATGCCATGACCGTGTCGTGGCCGACCTCTACGTTGTGGGCTATCTGGATGAGGTTGTCGAGTTTCACGCCACGCTGTATGTGCGTGCAGCCCATTGTCGAGCGGTCGACGGTGGTGTTAGCTCCGATTTCGACATCGTCGTCGATTACCACGATGCCTATTTGCTCGATTTTGTGATATACGCCCTGCGCGTCGGGGGCGAAGCCGAATCCGTCGGCACCGATTACGGCCCCGGCGTGTATGATGCAACGTTTGCCTATCTGGCAGTTGTAATATATTTTGGCACCGGGGTATATGACTGATTCGTCGCCGATTGTCACTCCGGGGCCGACATACGCCTGCGGGTAGATTTTTACCCCGCGTCCTATTTTTGCACCCTGGCCGATATAGGCAAAGGCTCCGATATAGCAGTCGTCAGAAATCTCGACGCCGTCGGCGATGTGGCACGGCTGCTCAATGCCCACGGGTTGTGGCTGTATGAACTTTGCCGCGAGCCCGAGGAGCCCCGACAGGGCCACATAGGGGTCGTCGACACGTATTAGTGTGGCTTTGACCGGTTGCTCGGCAACGAAATCCCTGCGCACGAGTACCACAGACGCACCTGTGCTATAAATATGGTGGGTATATTTAGGGTTGGCTAAAAAAGTGATGGTTCCCGGGGTGGCTTCTTCGATTTTGGCAAAGTTGCTTACGAGCACGTCGCCGCGTCCTTCGAGCTCCCCGCCTAAATGATTGGCTATTATTTCGGCTGTCAGCTGCATGTTGTGGTTAAGTAGGAGTGGAGACACCGGTGTCTCCAAAGTTTCAAGGTGCAAAATTCGTAAAAATTTTCGAATTAAGCCCTATCATTGAGCAAAAAAGAATAACTTTGCGCGTGAAATACGGGATTTGTGGTTGTTAATGCCATTATTTTGGCATAATTATCCACTTTTGGACGTGAACCTAACAGGTGCCATAAATGTTAGCATTGTCATTAACCCACTATATATATTTGGTATACCGATGGACATAAAAGACAGCATACTCGATGCGATAGGCTCTACGCCAATGGTGCGACTGAGCCGCATTAACGATATAGACGGTGTCGATATTTTTGCCAAAATAGAGGGATTTAATCCTACCGGCAGCATCAAAGACCGCATAGCACTCAAGATGATTGAAGATGCCGAACAGTCGGGCCGGCTTCATCGCGGCATGACCATCATCGAACCGACCTCGGGTAACACAGGCATCGGCCTGGCCATGCTCGGCGTGGTCAAGGGCTATGATGTGGAGATTGTTATGTCGGAAGGCGTGTCGGCCGAGCGGCGAATCATCATCCGCAGCTACGGCGCCAAGGTTACGCTGACCCCTGCCGACCAGGGTACAGACGGGGCGATACGCAAGGCTCACGAACTTGTCAATGCCAATCCGGGCAAATATTTCATGCCTGACCAGTTTGGCAACGCATCTAACTACCAGGCCCATTATGAGAACACGGCCCTCGAGATATGGTCGCAGACCGGCGGGAAGATTGACTATCTTGTGTGCGCCCTCGGCACGTCGGGCACAATCATGGGTATATCGCGCTTCCTCAAAGCCCTCAAACCGGCCATAAAGATAGTCTGCGCCCATCCGGTGCGTGGTCATTATATACAGGGTCTGAAGAATATGGAAGAGGCCATTGTGCCCGAAATCTATGACCCGACAAAAATAGATATACAGGAAATGGTGTCGAGCGAAGAGGCTATAGACATGGCCCGCCAGATAATACGTCGCGAGGGTATATTTGCTGGCATGAGTTCGGGTGCGGCCATGCTTGCGGCGCTCAGGGTGGCCCGGACTGCGCCTCGCGGCTCTAATATCGTGGTGGTCTTTCCCGACAGGGCTGAGAAATATCTTTCGACAATCATGTTTGACCCATACCGCCAGGAATAAAAAATCAAGTTTCGCAAGTATGCAACTTGCTCACTAATTGGCACCGAAACGTTTAGTACGCATGATAGAATTACGACATCAGGCACTATGCCGATATATTGAACCCCTGCGCGAGGGCGGCTCACTACCGGCGTTGGCCGAGGCTGACGACGGTTTTAAATACGTTGTGAAGTTCCGTGGCGGCGGCCATGGTTCGAAGGCTCTCATAGCCGAGTATATCGGTGGCGAGGTGGCGCGCCGGGCAGGTCTGCGCGTGCCCGAACTTGTGTTTCTCGATGTTGACGAGAATTTTGGCCGTACCGAGCCTGACGAGGAAATTCAAGACCTGTTGCAGGCTTCGACGGGGCTTAACCTGGGGCTGCATTTTCTCAGCGGAGCCATGGCGTGGGATGTGGCCGTAAACAAGCCCGACGCGCTCGAGGCTTCGAAAATAGTGTGGTTGGATGCCTTTCTGACAAATGTCGACCGCACGGCCTTGAATACCAATATGTTGTTGTGGCATCGTGAATTGTGGCTCATCGACCATGGTTCGTCGCTATATTTCCATCATTCATGGAAGGGATGGGAAGAGGCAGCCTTGTCGCCGTTTACATATATCCGCCAACATGCCTTGCTGCCTCACGCATCGCGCCTCGACGATGTAGATGCCGAGATGCGGCGTCTGATTACGCCCGAGTTCCTGACTGAGTTGGTCGACAGCATCCCCGGGGAGTGGCTTGAGCAGTCGATGCCCGATATTGCCGTGGACGAACAGCGACGTGTATATCGCGAATTTCTGACCCGGCGTCTTGCAAACTCTAAAATTTTTACCGATTATGCCACAGCAGCCCGAAAAACTCTTGTATGAATATGCCGTAGTGCGTTATATCCCGGTTGTGGAGCGTGGCGAACAAGTCAATGTCGGGCTTGTGATGATGTGTAAGCGTCGTCGCTGGCTGCGTGCGAGAGTCAATATCGTGCCAGGCCGCATAAAGGCTCTTTTTCCCGATGCCGATATCGAGTTGCTGACGCGGCAGTTAGATGCTTTCGGGCGTATAGCCTCGGGCGATAACAGCCCGATAGGTTTGCTTGAGGCGCATGAGCGTTTCCGATGGCTCACGGCAGTGCGCAGCGCCTGCATCTGCACCTCGCGCCCTCATCCCGGACTTTGCGACGACCTCGACGCAACCTTCGACCGCATTTTTGCCGAGATGGTGCTTTAGAATGCAATAGCGAGGTCAGTTGAGTTTCAAATCGAAGAACATGAAACGTGTTTTCAATGGTTCGTCAGGATTCAATTCTAAAAAAACACGTTCTTCCTGTTCTGTTTTATATAGTGGCTTGAATCCATTCTTTTCGTAGAAATGTAAAGTCTTATCATTATTATATGCATCTACAACAATAAACCGGCAACCGGTTTTGTTGTCTGATGAACGGAACCATTTCTTAACAAAATCAAGTATTTGGCTACCAATGTTGAGTCCTTTCCCTCTATCATCAGCAGAAACGCCTAATCTTCCTATGAGAACAGCCGGGAAATTTATTCCGCGCTTTATATTGACAACGCCACGTTGAAGGCGATTTAATGCTGAAGATGAGATAAGTTTTAATTTGACACTATCGTTAGCCAACGTAATCATACCAAATATGTGCCGTGGGTTTGATGTGCTTACCCAGGCATAAGTTTTGCCTAACAATTCGGTGTTATAATATGGAGCCACATTTGCAAAGAAATCGTCAAGGTCTTCATCTTTGCATAAGAAAGCATCGCAATAAGAGGCTACCTTATGGTTATAGGGTAGCCTAAATGCTTCTTTGGATAAATCAAAAATTGTAGACCTATCCATTGTTTTTGCCGAAAATTCGCTGAAAAAATTCTCGAGATTTGCGTTCGAATTCTCGCAGTTGTTCTTCTTCCTCCTCCGTTAGTCTCGGAGTGGGCAGTTGGCTGTTGCGCTCGGCTTCTTCGATGAAGGCACGGGCAGATTCACCTGTAAGCACGGGTGACGAGTTGATTGTCATTGCCATAGTTGTTTCTTTTTTAGAATACAAAATTATGAAATTTCAGCAAATTACGCAAGGGGCTGCATTGAGATTTCAAAATTTTTAGCCCTTGCAGAAGTCTATGATTTTCTTGCGGTTGCCGAAGATTGTGATTATGTCGCCGTGAGTGGCGGTGGCAGCCGCCTTGTCAGTGAGGGGTTTTAGGGTCAGGCGTTTTATGCCGAGTATGTTGGTGGTCTCGGTAGGGCGGCTTACAGCAACAAGTGTCAGGCCGTAGTCGTTGGCCAGCTTCGTTGACAGGTCGGCATAGGTGAGCCCGAGGATGTAGTCTTGCACGGCAAAATTTACCACGACGTTGTCGGCATCTACCTTGAGGGTGGTCACTTCTGAGCCTAACTCGAGCTCGTGGGTGAGGTCTTCGGCGGCACGTTGCTCGGGGGTGATGATTCGGTCGATTTCGAAACTCTGCAAAATAGCTTCGTGGAGGGTGTCGATGGCGCGTGCGTAGATGTGCTTCACCCCGGCTTTTTTTAGCAACGCCACGGTTTTGATGCTTGCTCCGAAATTTTCGCCGATGGCCACTATTACCAGGTCGACATTGAGCAGCGGCAGCACGGCAAGCTGGTTTTCTTCGGTAGAGTCGATGAGGTAGACGGTAGATATATAGTTCTTGAGCGACTCGATATTTGACTGGCAGTCGTCGGCACCGATTACTTCGTGGCCCATTTCGGTAAGGTCGCGTGCAAGGTTGGCTCCGTAAATTCCAAGGCCGATTATCAGATATTTCATAATGGTTTGGTGTTTAGTTGATTATAATGTCGTCGGACGGCAGCATGGCCGAGCGGTCGGGCCGGTTGCCTATAAGTCCACAAAGCACCGAGATGATGCCCACACGGCCAAGAAACATTGCCGTCGCTATGGCGATTTTAGACAGGTCTGACAGTTGGTCGGTGATGCCCAGCGACATGCCCACGGTCGTTATAGCCGAAAAACATTCGAAGGCCACGGCCCCTGCCGGCAGTTCTGGTTGCATCAGCATGATAGCCCCCGAGTACATGACAATTGCGAGGATTGAGAAGCAGATTACGGCGTTGGCACGGCGTACCGACGAGAGAGCTATCGACCGGCCGAAAACCGACACGCCTTTTTGGCCCCAGACTATCGACCTGAGGTTTAGCATCATAACGGCAAAGGTGTTGATTTTGATACCTCCGCCCATCGACTGCGACGAGCATCCTATCCACATCAGCATCATAGCCATCAGGAATGTCACTCCGAGCCAGTCGCCGGGAGCCGAGGTGGCGAAGCCTGCCGTGCGCACCGTGGCCGAGCAGAATATTGACTGCACTATGCGTTTGCCGGTCGGAAGGCCCGACATTGAATTATTGTACTCGAAGAGGTAGAAGCCAAGCGCACCACCTACAAAAAGAATGACCGTAAGTATCAATACCAGGCGTGTGTTGAGGTCGTAGACATGCACGGGGTGCGAATACCTTCGCCCGGCAACCCATGCCTTGAAACGGTGTATGTATTCTACGAATGCATCCTTGAAGTTTACGAGGTTGGGAAAACCGATGCCGCCGGCAATGATGAGTACGCTGACCACGATATAGAACACCTGGTTGCCATTATACAGTCTGGGGTCGGCGAAACCGTCGGGCAGGGTAGTAAAGCCGCCGTTGCAAAATGCCGACAGCGAGTGGAAGGCCGCGAAGGCGAGTTTGTGCTCGAAATCGCTGCAAAGGTCGTCGGGTATGGTAAAGTATATGGCCACCGCCCCGGCGCACTCGATACACAGCGTGAACCCAAGTATATAAAGGATTACCGGCATTAGCGAACCCATGCTTTTCGAGTATATGAAGTCGCGCATGAGCAACTGGTTGTAGATTGACCCGCTGCCGCTGAAAAACAATGCGAAGAAACTTGTAAACGTCAATACCCCGAGGGCCCCGATTTGCATCAGTATGCCGATTACAAGCCACCCAAGGGGCGTGAAGGTCGCACTTGCGTCGATAGTCGACAGGCCGGTCATGCTTACCGCGCTCGAGGCCATGAAGAGGGCGTCGATATATCTGATTGACCCCACGGTGCATCGGGGCAGCATGAGCACCAACGACCCGATTAGGATAAAGAAAAGAAAGCTTGCCGAGAGTATGAGCGAAGGGTTTGTGCGCCGACCCAATAGCTGCATCGCACCATAGCTTAACTCGGCTATGCAATATAAGGCGAGTCCTGTAAACTGGAAGCCGCGACTATGCAGAAAGTGCAGGGCCTCGTCGGTGGGGCCGCTACCATGTGGAAATATGACAGGTATGAGTGTGAGCAGCACGAGTATGTCGGCTATGCGGCGCACAAAGAGGCTGTCGTGCAGAAGTTTGCGAAGCCTGAACAAGACATTGAACAAGATTGTGCCGATAAATACTCCCTGCGAGATATGTATGACATGCATGAGAACCTTGCGGTCTATGCTGCCGCTGTCATATCCTACATAGACCAGCATAGAGGTCAGGCATGCAATCGAGAGTACGAACACCACGATTGACAGCGTGGATGCGACACCTTCGACCACGCCGTCGTAGCGCCGCCTCACACGTGCTAAGCGTCCGCGAAACCGCGTGTTGGCCGACAAGAGCCGTATCTGTCTCCGTAATCCCTCGAGCATATTGCAAATATAGCCGGGTATCATTGCCCGGCTATATTATAACACTCCTATTTGTCTGAGTGTTCGTCGCGCTTGTCAGAGCCTTTTTAGTATGTTGACGATTTTGTCGCCAAGGTGTATGGTGTAGCCCTGGTTGAGGTAGACCACGCGGTTGAAGGTGTCGGCGATTATAAATACCGGTGTGTCATTGGTGTTGGCCTTCATGTTTTCGGTAAGGTCGCGCGCTATATTGCCGTCTACGTCGTAACCGATGACGGTGTTTGCCGGCAGCTTGCCGAAGACGGCTTTGTTGAAGCGGTCGGCGCGTGACTTGTCGGCAAATATCAGCATGAGTTTCACGCCCTGGCGGTCAAATTCCTCGGCCACGGCCGACAGGTCGTTGAGGGCATGAGAGGTCGGTTCGTGGGCCGGGCTTACGAAGCCGAGCACATAGTACCCGCGCCCGGTGGTAGAGAGCAGGCTGCGGTCGCTGTCGCTATTTATGTCGTGGTATATGTTCTCTGAGTTGAAGCTGCCGATAACCTGCACTTGCTCGTTGTCGCTTCGGATTGTCAGCGGCACTGGTACGGTCGGTTTCGCGGCCTCGAAGAATACGGCCCTTGCCAGTACGCCGCCATTGGCAAGTCGCTGGCCGCTGACGAGCATGTAGTATCCCGGGTCTATCATGGTGCCGCTTTTAAAGGTCTTGCTCCAAGGTGTGAAGTCATCATAAGCCAGTTGCTCGGGCACGCCGTCGGTAATGCGCGAAAGGGCGAAGTTGGCATAATACTTCGGGTCGTCGACGCAGGTGCCTTTGTTTATATACCTTAGCCTCAGGTCTATCTTTGCGGCAGGATTGTCTTTTTGCGTGGCAGTTGTTGCGGCAGTCCATGTGCGGTTGTCGGTCGAATATTCGAGATTTTGCGTCACGGGGTCTATACGCGCCGGTATACCGCACGAACGCGCCATGGCCACGAATAATATGTCGCGCGACGCAGCGTCGATATCGCCTTTGTGGCGCCATGCCGACACCGGGCTTATGCGCAAGTGGCGTGGGTTACGTCGGTCCGAGATGGTGATATTGTCGTTGATATATTGCAGCAGGGCGGCCGGGTCGGCACGGAATTTGTCTTTTTGGGCGATGCTCAGTGCGTTGTCGAAATATTTTTTGTAGGGGTATAGTTCTTCGTTGGCAACGCGAGGATTTAGTACATACCTGGCGTATAGCACGGTGTCGCCTGTCATACGGGTATGGAGGAAGTTGTCGGCGAGCACATCGTATGTCACGTCGCGCAAATCCTTTTCCGAGAGTGCCGAGAGCAAGTCGGTGGCACGCTTGGGCGACAGCTTGGCCGCATAGGTGAGGAAGCGGCATATAGTGGCGTGGTTGCCGTATGCCTTGGGCAGCAGGGTTGTCATAAGGTCGGCGTCGTAGCCGTAGCGGTCGGCAAAGTCTCGTGCCCTGTCGGTATCGAACATCGTTGCCATCGTGGCGTTGCGGATAGAGTCTTCGCGGGCTTTGCGCATATCGTTTGTCGCTGTCTCCTCGGCACTTGCGTGTGGCAGGTCGGCAGACTGTGGCGGCGGTATGAGGTCGAAATCGACTGCGAAATTATCACCCATCGAGTGGTTTAGGGCGATGGTGAAGACGCTGTCCTTGCCGGCAGTCATTTTTTCGATGCCGAAACGGCGCCCGTCGGTAGCCCAGACGACCATGTCGCCTCGCCCGACGGTGACTTCGGCTACGCCGCAACTGTCGGCTGTGCGCGTTGCCACGGGGTAAAACTCGGCGTAATTGTAGAGGCAGTACATTATTTTTGCCCCCGTGGCCGGAGTGCCGTCGTCGTTCAATGCCCTGACCTTGGCCTTGACGGTCGGGGCATAGGTCGGGGTTACATTGACAAGTGTGAAGTACGGCGATGAAAACAATATCTCCTCGTCGCCGCCATAGCGGCCGTCGGTACGCGAACTCATCAGCATGCCTCGCGATGCCGGGGCGTTGAACCATGCCATGTTGAGTCGCGGCTCGGGTTCGCAGCCGCCGAGAAACTGCCATTTGCCGTCAACATATACCTCGACCCATGCGTGGTTGTCGTCGGTATGCGCCCAGCGCGGCGTATAGACCTGTCGAGCCGGTATGGCCACCGAGCGCATTGCTGCGACCACGAAGGCACTTTCCTCGCCGCAGCGGCCCCATGTGGTGCGTACTGTCGCCAGCGGCGACGATGTGCGCCCGTCGGAGGGCCGGTAGGTCACTTTTTCGTGTGCCCAGTGGTTTACCTCGAGGGCGGCCTCGCCTATGCTCATGCCGCTGACACGCGGTGCAAGCTCGTTGTAGAAGACCGTGCGGCACGAATCGAGACGTTCGTTGTTAGTTCGCACTGGCAGCACGAAATCATAAAAGAGGGTGTCGCTGATTGTTTTGCCCCAGGGCATGTTTTCTCTTGCCAACAATGACATGCGGGCATTCTCGATAAAAAAGCTGCGCGGATAGTCGAGCGAGTCGGGCAGCGACATACGTGCATAGAGCGTGTCGACGGCCTGGTCTATGGTGATAGCGTTGGCCGATACCGTGGACAAAAGGATGGCGATAGATATATAGAGTCGTCTAAGCATGGTTTATACTTTTGATGATGGATGTGATGATAGCAGGGTCGGATGATGGCGAGTCTTTGCGGCATGAGCCGTGTATTTCGGTGGCGCCGCTGCGCTCAGTCACCATGGCGGCGTTCGAGGTATTGACACCTCCGCCCGGGAGTATGATGATGCGGCCGTCGGCCTGCCTTACGAGGGCTGTGAGGCTGTCGAGGCCGTCGCACACGTTGTCGGCACCGCCAGATGTGAGTATGCGGTCGTAGCCGAGGGCTATGAGCTGTTCGAGGGCCTCCGATTGGTCTTTACAATCGTCGAAGGCCCGGTGAAATGTGATGCTGAGGCCGAGACTTTTGGCTTTGGAAACAGCTTGTGAGGCGAAATCGAGGTCGATATTACCATCGGCATCAAGTGCGCCGACCACCACGCCGTCGGCTTTGCCGGCGACGGCTTCGATGTCGGCAAGCATCACTTCTTTCTCGGTATCGTTGTAGATGAAATCGCCTTCGCGATGACGTATGAGCACGTTTATAGCGCCGCTGTAAATCTCCCGTGCGATTGCGAGAGTTCCGGTAGACGGTGTTACACCACCTACAGCGAGAACAGAGCATAGCTCAATCCTCGGGGCATTGGCCAGGGCGGCAGCTCTGACACTGGCAATATCGGCGCAGCAGACTTCGAGAACTTTTTCCATTGGTCGGATATCAAAGTGATAATTTGTGCAAAATTACAAAAATATATCGTTTTTTTGCTTAATTTTGTACACTTAAATCAAAGTGCGATGAATCGGATACTGGAAAAGGAATATTTCTCGGCAAATGTCGTGAAACTCGTGGTTTCGGCACCAGATGTGGCCAAGGCCCGTAAGCCGGGTCATTTCGTGATAGTTCGTTGCGGTGCCGGCGGCGAACGGATACCTCTTACGATTGCTGATGCCGATATGGAGAAGGGCACAGTGACATTGGTCGTGCAGGCTGTCGGCGAGTCTACGCGCAAGATTTGCGCCCTCGAGGCCGGCGACGAACTTACCGACCTTGTCGGGCCGCTCGGTCGGGCTACCGATATCGGCTTGCGCGAGGGCACGGTGGTATGTTGCGGCGGCGGTGTCGGTGTGGCTCCGCTGCTGCCGATTATCAAGGCTATGAAACAGGCCGGCAACAGGGTGGTGAGCGTGCTTGCCGCACGCAACAAAGACCTGATTATTCTCGAAGACGAGGTACGCCGCTGGTCCGACGAGGTCATAATCATGACTGACGACGGCAGTGCCGGGCAAAAGGGACTCGTGACTGCGGGCGTAGAGCAGGTGATAAACCGCGAACACGTCGCCGAGGTCGTTGCCATAGGCCCTGCAATAATGATGAAGTTTGTGGCCCTTCTGACAAAGAAATACAATGTTCCCACCATCGTGTCGCTCAATACCATCATGGTCGACGGGACCGGCATGTGCGGTGCCTGTCGTGTCAATGTCGGCGGCAAGACACGCTTTGTGTGTGTCGATGGCCCCGAGTTTGACGCGCACCAGGTAGATTTCGACGAGATGATGATGCGCATGAAGGCTTATCAATAAGCCTGTAGACATTAACACATAAAGGCATAAGACGATGAATCAAAAAGATATAGAAGGTCGTGACACAGCGTGGCGCGAGGACTTGCGCAAAGCCATGACGGCCAAGGAGCGTGCCGACATCCCCCGTGCCCAGATGCCCATGCTCGACGGTGATTACCGCGTGACATGCAACGAGGAAGTAAACCAGGGCCTCAGCCTCGAGCAGGCGCGGTTAGAGGCTACGCGCTGCCTCGACTGTCCGAACCCGACATGTGTCGAGGGCTGCCCTGTAGGCATACACATACCCGACTTTATAAAGAATATACAGTGCGGCGACCTGCCCGGGGCGGCAGCCATACTCAAGCTGACGAGCGCGCTGCCGGCGGTGTGCGGCCGTGTGTGCCCGCAAGAGAAGCAGTGCGAGAGCCGCTGTATATATAATAAGATGAAAAAGGCTCCTGTGGCTATCGGCTATCTCGAGCGTTTTGCCGCCGATGCCGAGATTGCTCGGGGTAGCGAGGGCGGCGACGACAAGCCTGCGTCGAACGGTATCCGCGTGGCCGTCGCCGGTTCGGGCCCGGCCGGGCTTTCGTTTGCCGGCGAGATGGCCCGTCGCGGCTTCGAGGTCGATGTGTTTGAAGCCCTTCACGAAATCGGCGGCGTGCTGAAGTACGGCATACCCGAGTTCCGCCTTCCCAACAGCATAGTAGATGCCGAGTTGGCCAATCTGCGACGTGCCGGTGTGCGCTTCCATACCGATACGGTCATTGGCAAGACCCTGTCGTACGACGACTTGCTCAACCAGGGTTTCAAGGGCGTTTTCGTGGCTTCAGGTGCCGGGCTGCCCCGTTTTATGGGCATACCCGGCGAGAATTATTGCGGAGTGCTGTCGAGCAACGAGTATCTTACGCGCATCAACCTGATGGGCGCCGGCCGCCCCGGTTGCGACACACCGGCCCCGATGGGTAAGCGTGTGGCTGTCGTCGGTGGCGGCAATACCGCTATGGATTCGGTGCGCACTGCGCGTCGTATGGGTGCCGAAAAGGCCATGATTATCTATCGCCGCAGCGAGGCCGAGATGCCTGCGCGTCGCGAGGAAATCGAACATGCAAAGCAAGAGGGCGTAGAATTTATGACCCTGGCAAACCCAGTTGAATATCTTGCCGACGAGCGCGGCCGTGTACGTGCCGTGCGCGTGCAGCGCATGGAATTAGGCGAACCCGATGCCTCGGGCCGTCGTAAGCCGGTGCCCATCCCGGGCGCGATTGACGAAATCGAAATCGACCTCGCGATTGTGAGCGTGGGCGTGTCACCCAACCCGCTTATCCCCAATAATATCGACGGACTCAAAGTGACCGAGCGCGGCACCATAGCCGTTGACCAGAATCATCAGTCGTCAATCCCGGTGATTTATGCCGGTGGCGACATCGTGCGTGGTGGCGCGACTGTGATTCTCGCCATGGGCGACGGTCGCCAGGCTGCGGCTTCGATGGCCGAAAAACTGCTTGCCGATGCGGGTTGCTAAATATATGGCCGGTGCTGTCGCGATGCTTGTCGTCGCGGCATGCGCCCATCGCCAGCCGTCAGGGCAAAAATTGCTTGCCGTCAGCATTGAGCCACAGCGACAGGTGCTCGAGCAGCTTGCCGGTCCGTCGTTTGCCGTGACAACTGTGCTTGGCCGTGGTGCCGACCCCGAAACTTTCGACCCGTCAACAGCGCAGCGTGTCGCTGTTGACGAGGCCGACATGTATTTTGCCACGGGTGTGCTGCCTTTTGAGCAACGCTTGCGGCAGTCGTTTGGCGATGATTACGATTTTGTAGATACTTCGGAAGGTGTGAAGCTGCTATATGGCACACACGGTCACGGTCATCACCATGAGGGTGACGACCACGGGCATCTCGATGCCGACCCCCATTACTGGAGTTCGGTCGAAGGAGTCCGGACCATGGCCCGTAACATGGCCAAGGCCCTGTGTGACAAATATCCCGATAGTGCCGATGTTGTCAACAGCCGGCTTGCCCGGTTTACAGCCTCGCTCGACAGCCTTGACAGTGAACTCGCGGCACGCCTCGCCAATTCCCCTCACCGCACATTCGCCGTCTGGCATCCGTCGTTGAGCTATTTTGCAAAAGAATATGGCCTTGAACAGTTAAGCCTCGGAGCCGAGGGAAAGGAACTCTCGGCGAAAGAACTTGCCGAGGCTATCGACAATGCCCGTGCCGACAGCGTGACGGTGTTCTTTTTCCAACCCGGCATCGACTCGCGCCAGGCCGAGGTGTTGAGCGAGAGCATTGGTTCGCGCCTTGTGCCGGTCAATCCTCTCGATTATGACTGGCGCGGACAACTAATACTTATAGCCGATGAAATCGCCAGGCCATAACGACCTATGCCGTTGCGGGGCGTGCACGCATCATGAAGGCGTACGCCCGTTGTTGTCGCTTTGCGAAGTAAGCTTCGTGCGCGACAGCAGGCTTATTCTTGATGATGTAAATTTTACCGTAGACCGAGGTGACTTCCTTGCCATAACCGGGCCCAACGGCGGCGGCAAAACCACCCTCCTGCGCCTGATACTCGGGCTGCTCACTCCGGGCAAGGGGAAGATTGTTTATTACGACGAGCATGGCAAAGAAATGCCTCGCGACGCTTTCCGACCCGGCTATCTGCCGCAGAAAAACAGCGTGGATTCACATTTTCCGATTACTGTCGGCGAGGTAATAGCCTCGGGACTCCTGTCGGTAAATAATCTTGACAAGGCAGAAAAACAAAGCAGGGTAGCGGAGGCACTCAAGCTCGTAGAACTTTCCGACCTCGCCTCGCGTCCCATTGGTCGCCTGTCGGGCGGCCAGTTGCAGCGAGCCTTGTTGGGCCGCGCCATTGTTGCCAGGCCGCATGTGCTGATTCTCGACGAGCCTCTCAGCTATCTCGACAGGCATTTCGAGGAACAGCTATACCGCATACTTTCGCAGATAGCCGACAAGAGCACCGTGCTGCTTGTCAGCCATCAGATTTCGAAAATCGATGCCCTTGCCAACCGCCATGTGATTGTAGACCATGCCCTTACCGAGTGCACCCACCAGCACCACTACAAACCCATCGCCTGCGCCGACTAATAGCTGCGCTTTTATCGGAGCTTCTGCTTTAAGTTGTCCATATCCGCTTGTTTAATGGCAATATTATGTTGTAGAAATGAAAGATATTTTATCATACGAATCTGATATTTGGTCGTGTGCCGATCTGCTTATTTCTTCTGGAATCAAGCAGAGTAAATTCCCCGATTACATGATGCCTTTCTTCGCACTCATCATGTTAGAAGGACGTATGCGCAATGAGATGCGAGATATTGAGGAAAACGAGGGCATCCACCCCAAAGACAACATCGAGGATTTTGTCGAGGCTTTCCGCGATCGCGAATGTGGCTACAACGATTACATCGTGCGCCAGGGCAAGACTCTCTCGGACATCTGCAACAACGACAAGACCTTTGAGCAAGATTTTGAGAAATACATTGCTGGTTTTGATGCTCAACTTAAAGAGTTGCTTGGCATCGAGCGTGGAAATCAAGATAGTAAATACCTGAACCTTGACGGCATTGTTGCTGAACTGCGCAAGAAAGGTATTCTCATGCAGTACATCACCAAGTGGGCGCAGATTGACCTTTCTCCCTACAACAATTCCGAAATCACCACGCTTGAAGAACACATCAAACGCAAATGGGCCGACATCTCTGCGGAAACCGCCGGAGAACAGTACACGCCCGAAGATATTATCTCTCTTATCGCCGAAATCGTCGCCGCTAAGATTGACATTCCCAAGCGCGACTTCGTCCACCTTTATGACCCTACCTGCGGGGGCGCCAACCTGCTTTTCGGTGTAGCCGACCGTCTGCGCGAGGGTGCGGGCTATCAGTTCATCGCCGCCAACGGCTGCGACTGGAACGATGCCCTTTACGCCCTTGCCAAAATCGAGTCTCTTTTCCGCGAGAACGCGGAAATCAAATATGGCAACACGCTTACCACACTCCCGTTCAAGGGCAAGGAGTTCGACGTCGTTGTTGCAAATCCTCCCTACGGCATACCTTGGAAAGGATTTGAAAAAGAAATCCGCGATGACCAAACCGGCCAATTCGCGTTCCTCCCGTCTGTTAGCGACGGTCAGCTTCTTTTCCTTCAACACAACGTCAACCATCTCCACAGTCACCGAGGCATAGTGGTCGAGGTTAACAATGGCAGCTCGCTTTTCAGCGGGGATGCCGGTAGCGGCGAGAGCAACATCCGCAAACATTTATTCGACAAGGACTGGGTCGAAGCCATCATTCAGATGCCTTCCGACGAGTTCTTTAACACCGGTATCGTTACGTACCTTTGGGTTCTCAACAAGAACAAGCCCGCAGACCGACGCAACAAGGTTATCCTTATCAACGCCGCTGACCTTTGGCAACCGTTGAAGAAGAACAAAGGCTCCAAGCGCAAGGAGATGAACGAAACCCACCGCGCCGACATAGTCCGCGCTCTCGTTGAGTTCCGCGACAGTGAAATCTCCAAGGTCTATGACAAATGGCATTTCTATTTCAACAAGCAGCAGATCCAACTCACCGAGGTTGACAACAAGGGCCTTTTCGTCAGTGAAACCCTCGGATGTCCAGGTGAGGTGTTCAAAATCAAAGACGAGGATGTTGTAAACGTTTTCTCCGATGGCACTTGTACCTGGCCTCTTGATGAAGATTCCGAGTGGAAGGAATATGCCGCCTCGATGATAAAATCGCATCACATTCAATCGTCCACAGTCGTCTCGACTTCGGAATACATATACTGGATTGACAAGCTGAACGGTACTATCATGCGAACCAAAATAGAAACCGGCGAGCATGAACAACTGGGCAATGGTGTGTTGTCGATACAATATAGCCGTACCCGTAGTGGCGCCCCGAAATGTACCGTCAAGATTTCCGATGCTACTTCTAAAGACACCGAGATTATTCCGTTCTATCCTGACCCGGCGGACAACGACAGGGCAATAATGGATTTCCTCACTCGCTATGTCTCGAAATCATTCCGGCTTCTCGATAATACAGTCGGCGTCGAGGTTAACTTCAACAAGGAGTTCTACGTTCCCGAAACCGTTGAACCGGTAGAATCCATCCTTGCTGAAATCGCAGACATTGACCATGACCTCGCAAACCTCGAAAAAGAACTGGGATTATGAATTCAATCTTCACGGCATATTCTGATTTGCACCAAGCCTCTTTCCCTGCCAATTGGGAAATTTGTCGGTTCAAGGACTTAATTTCTTCGTCCCGTGCCGGAGTGTGGGGTGAAGAGGCAAATAATGACGATAATGATATTATTTGCTATCGAATGGCAGATTTTGATTATCCAAATTACTGCCTCAAATTTGATAATCTTACTCTACGTAACGTACTTCCATCACAGCAAGAAAATAGGCTTCTCCATTACGGAGATTTGTTGCTTGAAAAGTCTGGTGGAGGCGACAAAATGCCTGTTGGTAGAGTTGTATTCGTAAACTCTAATCAACCTGCTGTATGTTCTAACTTTATTCAGGCATTAACTATCAACGATAAAGCATCATCTCGCTTTATTCTTTACCTTTTTAACTCTATTTATTCCAATAGAGTTAATACCCTTTTTTTCAATCAGACCACAGGTATACAAAACCTACAAACTGCTTATTACTTATCACAAGAAATCGCATTGCCGCCCGTTGCCGAGCAAGAGGCGATAGCCGAATACTTGGATAAGGAGTGCGAGAAGATAGGCCGCAATATCGAATTGTTGGAGCGCAAGGCCGACGCTTATAAACGTCTGCGCCGCTCCATCATCAACCGCGCTGTTACGCGCGGCCTCAATCTCGATGTCCCTCTGAAACCTTCGGCTTCGTCTTTGACTGATAAAATTCCTGAGCACTGGAATGAACGACGGATTAAGGACTTCTTTATAGAAACCTCTATCAAGGGTTTTCCCAAAGAACCAATGCTTTGTGCAACTCAATCTCGTGGGGTAATTCCTCAATCTATGTATGAAAATAGAGTTGTTGCCGCATTGACGGGGCTTGAAAATATGAAATTAGTCGAGAAAGGCAACTTTGTAATTAGCCTTCGCTCTTTCCAAGGTGGCATTGAATATGCACATTATCGTGGGATTATAAGTGCTGCATATACTATACTCGGGCTTGACGGCAATAATTCTAAGGAGTATTTTCGTTACTTTTTCAAATCGCCAACACTAATTAAACTGATGAAGAAATGCGTAACGGGAATAAGAGAGGGTCAGAACATCAATTATACTGTTCTCAAATATGAAAAGGTTCCACTACCGCCCTATATCGAGCAACAGCAAATAGCCGCCTATCTCGATGAAAAGTGCGGCAAGATTGACGCCATCATCGAAAAGATAGGCACCCAAATCGAGCGTCTGAAAGAACTCAAACGCTCTCTGATAAATGAAGTAGTAACCGGCAAACGTGCCATTATAATCAATAAACCATGCTGAATCCTGAAGATGTAAAGGCACTCCTTTCAGACATCGAAAGTGACCGAATAGAGCGGACGATTTCAACGACCAATACTGATAAATTTGGTCAAGCGATTTGCGCATTTGCCAATGACCTGCCTAATAATAATTTGCCAGGATACTTGATAATTGGAGCTGACGATAAGACCGGGAAAGTTAATGACGCAGTTAAAATTACCGACCAACTTCTCCAGAATCTCGGAGGAATAAAGACCGACGGCAAGTTACAGCCTCAGGTCAGTATGACTGTTGAGAAAGTCTCGCTACCGGAAGGAGATGTCGCCGTCGTGACTGTGCAGCCATGCCAGTTCACGCCTGTTCGCTACGAGGGGCGTATATGGGTGCGCACCGGTCCTCGAAAGTGTATTGCAAGCGAGGCTGATGAGAAGTTGCTGCTTGAAAAGAGAACAAGCAGAATGTTGACATTTGACGCTCTCCCATGTTTTGATGCAACGATTGATGATATTGACATCGCGGCATTCCGTCAGATTTATCTCCCTAAAGCGTTCCCGGATGATGTGTTGAGAACCGATACGCGCACTGTCGAGCAGCAAATGCAGGCCCTTGGTTATTTTAACGTGAAGTATAACTGTCCTACCTTCGCAGGAGTCATTATGTTTGGCAAACGTCCCGAACAGTTCCTGCCCGGAAGTTATGTGCAGTATGTTCGATTCGGTGGGACCGACCGTGCCGGAGAAATCAAGAGCGAATACAAATTTGCCGGGAATCTTGTCAAGATTCTTTCTCAACTTGATACATTCGTGGATGCTACAATCACGAATCGACGCCCCGTTCCGGTATCGGCGCTTCGTGAAGAAATGGTTGTCGATTATCCACACTGGGCCACCCGAGAGCTATTGATGAACGCTATCTGTCATAGAGATTACGAGGGCAATGGCCCGGTACAGTTCTATCAGTATGACGATCGTATAGAAATAATGAATCCAGGAGGCTTATACGGGAAAGCTACTCCCGAAAACTTCCCATACGTAAACGATTACCGCAACGGCGTAGTGGCCGAAGGCATGAAGGTACTTGGGTTCGTGAACCGTTATAGCCGAGGTGTTCAGGCCGTTCAGGATGAACTACGCACCAACGGAAATGGAGAGGCAGACTTCAAACTGCATCTTGGCACGGCTTTCCTTGTGATTGAAAACATTGCAAATAAAGGAGCAAATAAAGGAGCAAATAAAGAAACAAATAAAGAAACGAATAAAGAGAAGCAAATAAAGAGACAGATAGAAATAATCTGCAATATGATTAGGGAAAATCCTGCCTCTACGTATGAAGACTTTATGAATGCTCTGGGGATAGGTTACTCATCAGTTTATGAAAGAGTAAAATTCCTGAAAAAAAAATGTGTTCTCAGCCGAGAGGGTGGACTTTACGGAGGAAAATGGGTAATTAATGAAGACCTTTATTTTCAACTCTATCCATCATCTGAGACAACACGTTGATTAGCTGATAGTTTTTATTTGCAGAGAAAATCACAGCACTAAATCAGATACGATAATGAACTTCACAGGACACTCAAATATAATCAGAAACCACGGCAAGGGATTTGCGGCACAGCGTGCCACAAATCTCTATGTTTTAACCATATCTAACAAGTAATGCCATGACCGAACTTGAACTACAAGGCGAATATGTGATGGACTTCTTCTGCCGCCGTCAGGACGGTCTCGGCTTCCGCGAGGTCAAGAACAACGCGGTTACGCCCGACCTGTTTATCCCTGCCGACCTGCTGGAGTTCCTGAAAGAAAACTCTCGCAAGGCGTGGCAGAACCTCCTTCGCAAGAGCGAGTATGCCGGTGACGAGCAGTTGTTGCTGCATCAGGTAATGGAGACTATCAAAGAGAAGATAGAGGCGAGCGCCAATGTCGCCATCTTCCTCAATAAGAATCGCTCAATTACATTCGGAGGCGAAACCCTCCAACTCATTTATGTGAGCGGTACCGAGCTGCGGGGTGATGAAGATTTCAATAAGAATATCTTCTCCGCCGTCGAGGAGATGACCTATTCCTTCCATCACGAGGGGAAGAAGGTCTTTGCGTTCCGCCCTGACCTCTCTTTCTTCATCAACGGCATTTTCCTCGGATATGCCGAGTTGAAAAGCAACTTCACCAATCAGACGGCCCGCGCCAACGGTCGCAACAAGGTCACTACCGATTACCTTGAAGCCGTTTGGGAATATACCAAGATTGCCGACGGCAACGATGTGTCGCAGACACTTCGCCGCCGTATGCTTCGCCCGTTTGAGAAGTCAATACACCTCGTAACCACGGACATCAACGATACTTTCGTTCTCCGAAACCCCGGTCAGTTCTTCGACGATTTGAAGCGCGGTTTTCAGGAGGGAACAATCTCTATATCCTCCTTCCGTCCGATAATCGAGGAGGTATTCAAACCGCTTCCGACCGTTGCCGATACGGAGACCGACCCGCGAGTGCGCTTCGAGGAAGCTATGCGCTCGCTTTACTCCAAGAAGATGATAGAGAAAGAAATTCTCTATTACAACTTCATGGCCTACACCTACAAGACCGTTACGGTCAAGGAGAACGGCAAGAAAGTTCAGAAAAAGGAGTACAAGGACAAAACAGGCAGGCTGATCTGTCCTCGTCCCAAGCAGAAATTCGGCTGCGACCGCATTGTTGAGCGTGTGCAGGAATTTCTCGACCATGAGAGCGAACCGAACTATTTCATCAACAAGCTTCGCGCAGAGCTGACAGCCCTCGACGCTCCGCAGGAGTTGATTGACAAGGTTATTGCAGAGCGCGAAAGCTACTGCAACAACAAGTACGTCTATTCGCTCCTGCTCCAGTATGCCGCAGGTTTCGGCAAGAGCAACATCATCGGCTGGACGGCGTTGCAGCTCAAAGACCTCCGGCACAACGGACAGTGGGTCTATGACAAGATTCTGCTTGTCGTTGACCGTCTGCAACTACGCGACCAACTCGATTCGATGATGCTCAACATGAACATCGACAAGGCGATGTTCGTGGAGGCCACCGACCAAGATACATTTGTCGCGGCCCTCAAAGATAAACGCCGCATCATCGTAGTGAACATTCAGAAGTTCTGGGAACTGAAGAACGCCATTCAGAAGGCCGGTGAGAACTTCACCGACAAGCGTGTGGCTTTCCTTATCGACGAGGTTCACCGCTCGAACACCGACGATGTTCACCAGGAGATGTTCTCGGCCTTCGATGAACTGCAAGACATCTTCGACGATAACGGAGGCTTCATCACTCGCGGCTCCAAGAAGAAGAATCTGATTGTCGGTTTCACTGCCACCCCAAGCGACCGTGTGCTCGCACGTTTCGGTGAGTTCCACCGGGGCAGCAACTTCAATCAGTTGTGGAAACCGTTTGACACGTACACCATGAAGGAGGCCATAGCCGACGGCTATATCCTCGACCCGACGAAGCACATCATCCCGGTACCGGCCAAGATGTACTTCGAGCTTCCTGATGGTGTGCTGCAACTCGTGACGGAAGCCATCAACTCAGGCAGAGACGAGAAGATTGCTTTTGCCAAAAAGCAGATCTACGAGAATCCGGAACGCCGCGAGGCTATTGCCAAATTCATTGTCAGCCGTCTTCTCTCGCAGGTCTACGGCAAAATCCGTGGTCAGGGTAAGGCGATGCTCGCCGTTACCTCTATCCCCATTGCAATCGAATATTGCAAAATCATTCGTCGTCTCATGGCCGAGAAGACCGCATCGGGCACTTTCGCAAAGTATGCCGATGCTCCGGTCGCTATCGTATATTCCGACTCCCAGAAATACGAGAAGTGCGCGTCGATGAACGACGGTGTGGCCGAGGATAAGGTTATCGACAATTTCAAAACCGCAAAGAACGGCCTTATCATTGTCGTTGACAAATTGCAGACCGGCTTCGACGAACCTAAGCTGCACACCCTTTTCCTCGACAAGGAAATCCGCGACATCAATGCCATTCAGACTATTTCGCGAGTAAACCGCACGACCAAATACAAGGAGGAATGCCACATAATTGACTTTTCTTTCGGCAATGTCAATGAGAAGAATATCCGCGAAGCTTTCGCTAAATTCTGTGGCATGGTCGTAACAGACTTCGACCCCATCCGTGAAAAGGCTGTGGTCGAGGAAATCTATCGAGGTCTTCTCGGACAGCCCATTTATAACAAATGGTTTGAGCGTTACCGCGAAACCAAGGGAGACAAAGATGCTAACTCCGCTCTTTGTCTTGAAATGGACGCCGACATCCGCACATGGATTAAGAACATGATGGAGGCTCATGCCGCCTACATTCGGGAAGTTCAGGCACGAGGCGAGGAAATCGACCCGGCACTTGCCGACGATGCGGCAAAGGCCCTGCGTAAAGCTGTCGGTCGCTACAACTCCCGAATGGTGCTTTTGCAGGGGGTCATAGAGCTTGATGCCAAGTTCTCCGACGGTGACTTCATCGACTTCTGGCAGCGTTACTGCAATATCTATAATTCCATGTTTGAGAAGAAAGATGCCCTCGGGTCCATCAGCACTACGTTTGATGGCAACCTCGGACTTCTTGTAGGAGAAGAAATAGATATTGAAGAACCCGGAGAACCCGGCGGCGATGGCCCCGACGGTGGCACACCGCCACGACCCGGCAAGCCCGCGAAAAAACTCGGACTTGCTGGTATCTTCGACGCACTCGCCAAGATGAACGCCGACGAGCAGGAACGCGAGCAGGAGATGCAGTTCTGGCACACCCAAACAAATGCGCTCTTTACGTTCCTGAAATCTGACGGCAAGTTCATGGCTATGCTCCGCAATGAAAACTTCACACGCGAGCAGATTGAAAAGGAGTATAACAAACTCCTTCGTCGTTATCTCCGTCAATCCGAGGACGCCAAAGTGAAGAAACTAATCGACGAGAACAAAGAAATGTTCCTCGAAGAATTTAAGGAACAGAATAAAACCAAATAGCCTGCTCAGCAATTTATAAGGTGGATTCAGATACTTCTATCTCGATTGCAGCAGAGCCATAATTTTTATTTGTGCTTAAATTTTGACAATTGTGCAAAAGTCATTATTTTTGTGCTTTGAAAAGGTCATTGCTGCCGCAACACCTTAAATCATATACTGTAGCAATTAATATCATATATCGATATATCAATTATTTATGGCAGAAAATAAAGAAAGATTATTCGACCAGTTTCCCGAGGTGAGCTACGCCGAGTGGCGCGCCAAAGTGGAGGCCGACCTCAAAGGGGCCGACTTCAATAAAAAACTGGTATGGCGAACCAACGAAGGCTTTGACGTACAGCCCGTATATCGTGCCGAGGATATCGCCGATTTCAAAACTACCGATTCACTCCCCGGTCAGTATCCCTACGTGCGTGGTACACGCACCGACAATGACTGGCTCACTCGCCAGGATATCATTGCCGAAACCGCCGAGGAAGCCAACAAGACGGCGCTCGACGTACTTACCAAAGGTGTGACCTCGCTGGGCTTCAAAGTTGCCGCTCCCGAGGATGTTGCCACTCTTCTCAACGGCATCGCCCTCGACAAGGTAGAAATCAATCTTACATGTTGCCCCGGCAAGGTGGTAGAGGTTGCCAAAGCTCTTGTTGCCGCTGTCGAAGCCGCCGGTGCAAAAGACACTTTCCGTGGCTCGATTGACTACAATCCGCTCCGCCGTCAGTTCCGTCATGGCGTAGAGGGTGTCGACGCTGCCGCAATTGCCGCCAAGGCTTGCGAACTTCTCGACGTAGTTGCCCCCGTGCCGGCATTGCGCTGCCTGACCGTCGACTCCGACATTCTTGCCAACGCAGGCGCATTCATATATCAGGAACTTGGCTATGCCCTCGCATGGGGTGCCCAGTGGATGACACTGCTCACCGATGCCGGCCGCACAGCCGAAGAAGTGGCCATGCGCATCAAATTCAACATGTGCGTATCGAGCAACTTCTTTATGGAAATTGCCAAATTCCGCGCTGCACGCATGTTGTGGGCCCAGATTGTCAAGCAGTACGGTGCCGACGAGGCTGCCGCCAAGATGCTTGTCAACGCCACCACGTCGCGTTTCAACCAGACGATTTACGACGCTCATGTCAACCTGCTCCGCAGCCAGACCGAGACCTTCTCGGCATGCGTTGCTGGTGTCGACTCGATTGTCACAACTCCCTTTGATACTCCCTACAAGACTCCCGATACCTTCTCTGAGCGCATTGCCCGCAACCAGCAGTTCCTTCTCAAGGAAGAGAGCCACATGGACAAGGTTGTCGACCCCGCAGGCGGCAGCTACTATGTAGAGGAACTTACCGTGGCCATAGCTCAGGAGGCTTGGAAGCTCTTCCTCGCCACTGTTGACGAGGGTGGTTTCTTCGCATGCGTAGGTGACGGCCGCGTACAGAAGGCTGTCAACGACTCTTGCGCCAAACGCCACACCGACGTTGCCCGTCGCAAAGAAATCCTTCTCGGTACCAACCAGTACCCCAATATCAACGAGAAAGCCGCCGACAAGATTGAGAGTGCCGCTTGCAAGTGCCACTGCGGTTGCGGCGGTCACGAAGACGGCCCCAACGCACTTGTCAACAAGCGTGCCGCTACCGACTTCGAGGAGCTGCGCCTTGCCACCGAGGCAGCCGCCAAGCGTCCCAAGGTATTTATGCTAACTATCGGCAACCTTGCCATGCGCCTTGCCCGTGCCCAGTTCTCGACCAACTTCTTTGGTTGCGCCGGCTACGAAATCATCGACAACCTCGGCTTCAATACCGTGGAAGAAGGCGTTGACGCCGCCCTTGCCAAGGGTGCCGACGTGGTGGTGCTCTGCTCGAGCGACGACGAGTATGCCGAGCTTGCCCCCGCAGCCTACAAATACCTCGACGGCCGCGCCGAATTTGTTGTTGCCGGCAACCCTGCCTGCACCGACGACCTCAAGGCTGTAGGTATCAAGGACTTCGTACACGTTCGTTGCAACGTGCTCGACACACTGCGTGATTTCAACAACCGTCTTCTCAACAAATAGTCACAGACCCACACTATGAAACCCGATTTTAAGACCATCGATATAACATCAGGGCTCTGTGGCACCAAGCCCGCTGCCACAGCGACCGAGGATTGGGAGACCCCCGAACGTATCCCCGTAAAACCCATATACACCAAAGCCGACCTCGAGGGCCTTGAGCACCTCAACTTCATGAGCGGCATCCCCCCCTATCTGCGTGGCCCGTACAGCGCCATGTATCCCCTGCGCCCCTGGACTATCCGCCAGTATGCAGGCTTCTCGACCGCTGCCGAGTCTAACGCCTTCTACCGCCGCAACCTTGCCGCCGGTCAGAAGGGCCTCTCTGTAGCCTTCGACCTTGCCACACACCGTGGTTACGATGCCGACCATCCCCGCGTTGTCGGCGACGTCGGCAAAGCCGGTGTGTCGATTTGCTCGATTGAAGACATGAAGGTGCTCTTCGACGGTATACCTCTGAATAAGATGTCTGTGTCGATGACCATGAACGGCGCCGTACTCCCCGTACTCGCATTCTACATCAACGCCGGTCTCGAGCAGGGTGCCAAGCTCGAAGAAATGGCCGGTACCATCCAGAACGATATCCTCAAGGAGTTTATGGTGCGCAACACCTATATCTACCCACCGGAGTTCTCGATGCGCATAATCGCCGATATCTTCGAGTACACCTCGCAGAACATGCCCAAATTCAACTCAATCTCGATTTCGGGCTATCACATGCAGGAAGCCGGTGCCACCTGCGACATCGAGCTGGCATATACCCTCGCCGACGGTCTCGAATACCTCCGCGCAGGTGTCAACGCCGGTATGGATATCGATGCTTTCGCACCGCGCCTGTCGTTCTTCTGGGCTATCGGCATGAACTACTTCATGGAGGTTGCCAAGATGCGTGCAGCACGTATGCTTTGGGCCAAGATTGTGAAGCAGTTCAACCCCAAGAATCCCAAATCGCTTGCTCTGCGCACACACTCGCAGACCTCGGGCTGGTCGCTCACCGAGCAGGACCCCTTCAACAACGTAGGCCGTACGTGTATCGAGGCCATGGGTGCCGCTCTCGGCCACACTCAGAGTCTCCACACCAACGCTCTCGACGAGGCCATCGCCCTGCCCACCGACTTCTCGGCACGTATCGCACGTAACACCCAGATTTATATCCAGGAGGAAACCCAGGTAACTCGCGCTATCGACCCATGGGGCGGTTCGTACTATGTCGAGGCCCTTACCAACGAGATTGCACACCGCGCCTGGGCCCACATCCAGGAAATCGAGAAACTCGGCGGTATGGCCAAGGCTATCGAGACCGGCCTTCCCAAGCTGCGCATCGAGGAAGCTGCCGCACGCACACAGGCACGTATCGACTCGGGCCGTCAGACCATCGTCGGTATCAACAAATACCGCCTCGACCACGAAGACCCCATCGATATCCTCGAAATCGATAATACCGAGGTGCGCCGCGAACAAATCGAACGCCTCGACGACGTGAAGGCTCACCGCGACGAGGCGAAGGTGAAAGAGGCCCTGGCCGCCATCACTGAGTGTGTACGCACAAAAGAGGGCAACCTCCTCGACCTCGCTGTCAAGGCTGCCGGCCTCCGTGCCACCCTCGGCGAAATATCTGATGCCTGCGAAGAAGTCGTAGGCCGCTATAAAGCTCAAATCAAAACTATCTCAGGCGTGTACGCAAGCGAAACAAAACAAGACCCCGACTTTGTCAAGGCACAGCAGATGTGCGAGGAATTTGCCAAACGTGAAGGCCGTCAGCCCCGTATCATGATTGCCAAGATGGGTCAGGACGGCCATGACCGTGGCGCCAAGGTCGTTGCAACCGGCTATGCCGACTGCGGCTTCGACGTAGACATGGGCCCGCTCTTCCAAACCCCGGCCGAAGCTGCCCGCCAGGCTGTGGAGAACGATGTCCATATCCTCGGCGTGTCGTCTCTCGCTGCCGGCCACAAGACCCTCATACCCCAGGTAATCGAGGAGCTTAAGAAGCTCGGCCGCGAGGATATCCTCGTAACTGCAGGCGGCGTCATCCCGGCTCAGGACTACGACTTCCTCTATAAGGCTGTGGTGGGGGGGTGGTGCGGGGGGGGGTATAATAAAAAAAAAAAAAAAAACAA